>CAZPJE010000173.1:0-2146 GCA_964586725.1 uncultured Steroidobacteraceae bacterium
CGCGATAAGCCTGTTATCCCCAGCGTACCTTTTATCCGTTGCGCGATAGCCGATCCACACCGGGCTACCGGATCACTACGGCCGACTTTCGTCTCGGCTCGACCCGTCGGTCTCGCCGTCAGGCTGGCTTCTGCCGTTACACTCTATAAGCGCGATTACCGACCGCGCTGAGTCAACCTTCGCGCGCCTCCGTTACTCTTTCGGAGGCGACCGCCCCAGTCAAACTGCCCACCTGCCACGGTCCCGGACGGGGTTTGCCCGCCGCGGTGAGGCGTTCACACAGCACAGGGTGGTATTTCACTGATGCCTCCCCGAGGGCTAGCGCCCCCGGCTCACCGGCTCCCACCTATGCTACACAGTCCTATGCAAACGCCAATGACAAGCTACAGTAAAGGTGCATGGGGTCTTTTTGTCCTGTCGCGGGGACTCGGAATCCTCACCGAGACTGCTATTTCGCCGAGCGCGTGGTCGAGACAGTGCCCAAGTCGTTACGCCATTCGTGCAGGTCGGAACTTACCCGACAAGGAATTTCGCTACCTTAGGACCGTTATAGTTACGGCCGCCGTTTACCGGGGCTTCGGCTCAAAGCTTCGCCTTGCGGCTAACCTCTCCCCTTAACCTTCCGGCACCGGGCAGGCGTCAGTGCGTATACGGCGCCTTACGCGGCTTGGCACGCACCTGTGTTTTTGCTAAACAGTCGCTTGGGCCGATTCTCTGCGGCCTCCGCGAGCGACCAGCGCGAAGCTGGCTACCAACGGAGGCATCCCTTCTTCCGAAGTTACGGGATCATTATGCCGAGTTCCTTGACCACGTTTCACTCGTTCACCTGAGGCTACTCGCCTAGCCCACCTGTGTCGGTTTGCGGTACGGACATTCCGCTGGCTCCCCGATCCGCTTTTCTTGCCTGCCGACTCCACACGACTTGGCTTTGGGTTGCCCCGCGGCCTCGTACTCGGCTCTCGGCTTGCGCCTACCGCCTTGAACGACCATCCACAAGATCGCTCGCGCTTCGTTCCAGGGTCCCGGATCGCTTCAACGCCAACAAAATGGGGCCGGAATCTTGACCGGCTATCCATCGACTACGCCTCTGGGGCCTCGTCTTAGGGTCCGCCTCACCCTGCGCTGATTGCCATGGCGCAGGAATCCTTGGGCTTACGGTGTGCGGGGTTCTCACCCGCATTTGCGCGTACTTAATCCGGCATCCTCACTTCCGGTCGCTCCACGAGTATCGGTTCCCCGCTCGCTTCGACGCACCCGGAACGCTCCCCTACCCCTCACACAATGTGTGAAGACCAAGCTTCGGCGGGCTGCTTAATCCCGACCATTCTCGGCGCCATCCCACTGGACTGGTGAGCTATTACGCACTCTTTCAAGGAATGGCTGCTTCTAAGCCAACCCCCCAGTTGTCTCGGTAGGACGACATCCTTCGCTATACTCAGCAGCCACTTCGGGGCCTTAGCTGTGGTTCTGGGTTCTTTCCCTCTCGCCGCTGGACATTATCGCTCAGCGACTGCCTCCCGCGGTCCATTTGGCAGGTATTCGGAGTTTGGTAGGGGTTGGTAGGGTCTACGACCCCCCGCGCCCTTCCAGTCGCTCTACCCCCTGCAAACACGCCGCGAGGCTCTACCTCAATAGATTTCGGGGAGAACCAGCTATCTCCAGGCTTGATTGGCCTTTCACCCCTACCCACAAGTCATCCCAACGGTTTTCAACCCGTACGGGTTCGGGCCTCCACTAAGTGTTACCTCAGCTTCACCCTGCTCATGGGTAGATCGCCCTGGTTTCGGGTCGTACCCCCAGATACTCATGCGCCCTCGTGACAGGACTCGCTTTCGCTCTGGCTCCGGGGCTGAGCCCCTTAGCCTCGCATCTGAGGAGTAACTCGCCGGATCATAATGCAAAAGGCACGCCGTCAGCCGTGACGCCTTGCGACGCCCAGCCTCCGACCGCTTGTATGTATGTGGTTTCAGGATCTCTTTCACTCCCCGCACTGGGGTGCTTTTCACCTGTCCCTCACGGTACTCGTCCACTATCGGTCACCGAGGAGTCTTTAGGCTTGGAGGGTGGTCCCCCCAGCTTCACGCCCGATTACTCGAGTCGGGCGTTACTCAGGAACTCCACTACGTAAGGTGCATGGTCTTCGCCT
>CAZPJE010000174.1:0-9758 GCA_964586725.1 uncultured Steroidobacteraceae bacterium
ACCGCAGCCAGCGTGTACAGCAGCGCGAATGACTGATCGGTCGCACGTGCCGCGAATGCGACTGCACCCAGCCACAGCAGCGCGCCCGCCGTGACGAGCAGGCTGTCGAGCTTGTACTCGCGGCGGCTCGAGCCGATCTGCTTCTTGGTCGCGAAATACAGCTTCTTCCACCACAGCTCGAGGAAGTAGTAGAGCCCCCAGCCGAAGCCCGAGCGGTAGATGCGCTCGAGCACGCGCCGGTAACGCGGCAGCTGGTCGAACTCTTCCTTCGAGAACGGCGCCCAGACCTGGTCGCGGCCCTTCAGGTTGTTGAAGCCATGGTGCGCGACGTTGTGGCCGAGGTCCCAGAGGCTGTAGGGGGTCAGCGAGGGCAGGAAGGCGACGCGCCCCAGCACGCGGTTCAACGTGGCGTTGCCGAAGAAGCTGCCGTGGCAGGCGTCGTGCCCGATCAGGAACAGGCGCACGATGCCGGCAGTCATCAGGACCGAGCCCAGCACCTTGAGCCAGACACCGGCCAGCAGCACGAGCGCGAGGCCGCCCGCGAACACCGCGATGTCCAGCAGCAGGATCGCCAGCGGTCGCAGCAGGCCGGATCCCTCGAACGCGTTCAACAGTGCCTTGCGGCTCGGCATCGGGTCAGTCATGGACTTCCTGTCTTCCTTGGTGCAGTGCACCATCGTCGGCGTAACCCCAACAATTTACACCACCGCAAGCCGCGCGGCATCGTTAACGATCACACGGCGGGTAGACCGATGCACTCCCGAGCCCGGCTGGGCTAAGGGATGGCCGGAATCAGTGACCGCGCGACGCCGTCACGACGCGGATCGGCCGCTCCCTGCAACGCACCATTGGCATCGACCCAGATCGCGTGCAGGCCTGAGTTCTCGGCGCCGCGACCCTCGCGGAACGTGTGGCCCAGGCCGCGCAAGCCAGCGATCAGCGCCGGCGACATCCTCGCGGTCTCGGGCATCACCGCGCCGCGGGCGATGACATTCGGCAGATCGATCGCCTGCTGCGGCGTCAGGCCCCAGTCGAGCACGCCGACCAGCACCTTCGACACATAGGCAATGATCGCGTTGCCGCCGGGCGAACCGACCGCGAGGCGGAATCGCCCATCCTCGAACACCAGCGTCGGCGCCATCGATGAGCGCGGCTTCTTGAGGGCCGCCGGCGCATTGGCGATCGGGCGACCGGCGTCGTCGAGCACGCGGAACGAGAAGTCGGTCAGCTGGTTGTTCAGGAAGAACCCGCCGACCATGCGCTGCGAGCCGAACACCGACTCCACGGTCGTTGTCATCGACACGACATTGCCGCGCGCGTCGACGATGACGAAGTGGCTCGTGCCGGTGTGGCCACCCGTCGCATCGACGCCGCGCGGCGGCGCGCCCGGCGGCTGGCCCGCCTCCACTTTCGGCGCAGCGCGCGCGGGAACGATCAACGCGGCCCGCGCGCGCAGGTAGACCGGATCGAGCAGTCCGTCGATCGGCACGCCGACGAAGCGATCGTCGGCCACGTAGGTGTCGCGATCGGCATAGGCGAGGCGCTGCGCTTCGATGTACTCATGCCAGCGCGCGAGCTCCGGCGTCGCGGCTGTCTGCGCGGGCCGCTGCTCGAGGATGCCGAGAATCGCGAGGATCGCGACCCCGCCCGACGACGGCGGCCGCATGCCGCAGACTTCGTAGGCACGGTAAGCGCGGCAGATCGGCTCGAACCGCGCGGCGCGGTACGCGCGCAGGTCCTCGAGCGACAGCGTGCCGCCGAGTGGCGCACGACCCGCCGCCGCGACCATCTGCTCGGCCAGCGGCCCCTCGTAGAAGCTGCGCGCACCGCCGCGCGCGATCTGCTCGAGGGTCGCGGCGTAATCCGCGTTGCGCAGCACGTCGCCGAGTTCCAGCAGCTGCCCATCGGCACGGCTGAAATAGCGCCTGGCGTCGGGCGTCAACTGGCCCGCGAATCCGGAGCGCAGCATCAGCGCGAGTCGCGGCGGCACGGCGAAGCCCGTGCGGGCGAGCTCGATCGCGGGCTTCCACGGACGCGCCCACGGCAGCCGTCCATGCTCGCGGTGCGCAAGCTCCAGCAGCGCGATGACTCCGGGCACGCCGATCGAGCGCCCGCTCTGCACCGCATCGAAGAAGCGCAGCGGTGTGCCGTCCGCGTTCAGGAACATGTCCGGGGTGGCGCCCGCGGGCGCGACTTCGCGGCCGTCATAGCTGACGACGTCGCCGGTAGCCGCATCGTAATGCAGCATGAAGGCGCCACCACCGATGCCGGAGGACTGCGGCTCGACGAGGCCGAGCACGGCCTGCACGGCGATCGCGGCATCCACCGCGGAACCTCCAGCGCGCAGGACTTCGAGTCCCGCGTCCACCGCGTACGGGTTGGCCGCCGCCACCATCGCGCCGGCGCGCCAGTTGCGCGCCGGGCTCGCCTCGACGATCGGTGCCGGAGCGGTGACGCCGGCCGCGCCACGGGTATCCGGGACAGACGTTGCGGCGCAGCCCGCCAGCAGCGCGAGGCCGAATCCAAGGATCAGTGGGCGCAGCACCGGGCGGCGCAAGAAGTATGGCGTCAGCATGACGCCGCACACCTTAGCGCAATTGCGGCGGCGGGTGCGCTACGGCGACGGCGCCGCAGTCGCCTCGCGATCTGCCTCGCGATCGGCCTTCATGCGCTTGACGTCGATCGGGCGGATCTCGGCGATCGGGCAGCGATCACGCCGCACCAGCACCGTATCGCCACGCATGATCGACGAACCCGTCGACTTGATGCGGATGCGATCGGCGAACGAGAGCTCCTGGCAACCGCTCCAGACCGTCAGCAGCCAGGCTTCGTTGACGCCAGTCCAGACGACGAGCCTCGTGTCGGACAGCGACGTCCAGCCCGTGACGTTGAACGCCGTGAATGAATTGACCGGCGTGCCGGCGTAGTTCATGTATCTCTCGAGCGGCGTTTCCGACGACAGGCGGGAGACGCCCGTCGCGCAGCCCGTGGTTACGAGCGTCGCGATGGCGAGCGCTGCGAGCATGCGCGGCAAGCGCTTGACCTGCGTGTGTTTCATGGGGCACCTCACATTTGTCGACTGCCAAAGCAGGCAATAAGTTCCGGAACGAGCCCCAAAGCATGACTACTATGCTTCCAACCATGGAGCACTACGACCTGCTCGTCGTCGGCGGCGGCATCAACGGCGCCGGAATCGCCCGCGACGCGGCTGGCCGCGGCCTGCGCGTGCTGCTGTGCGAGCAACGCGACCTGGCGGGCGCGACGTCGTCGGCCAGCACGAAGCTGATCCACGGCGGCTTGCGCTACCTCGAGTTCTACCACTTCGGCCTCGTGCGCAAGGCGCTGCGCGAACGCGAAGTGCTGCTCGACAGCGCACCGCACATCATGTGGCCGCTGCGCTTCGTGATGCCGCACGATGCGCACCTGCGGCCAGCCTGGATGATCCGCGCCGGGCTGTTCCTGTACGACCACCTCGCGCAGCGCCGCCGCCTGCCCGCCTCCGCGTCCATCGACCTGCGCCGGCATCCGGCGGGTGCGCCGCTGCAGGCGCAGTTCACGCGCGGCTTCGTCTACTCCGACGGCTGGGTCGACGATGCGCGACTCGTCGTGCTCAATGCGCTCGGTGCGGTCGAGAGGGGCGCGGCAGTAGTGACGCGCACCCGCTGCGAGCACCTCGAGCCCACTGCCGAGGGCTGGCGTGCCACGCTGGCCTCAACCCAGCCGGAGGCCGGGCCGCCGGCCACGACGCACGTGACGGCGACCGCCGTGGTGAATGCGACCGGCCCCTGGGCCGCGAGTTTCCTGGCAACGGCGACACCCGTGCAGGATCGGCGCGAGCTGCGACTGGTCAAGGGCAGTCACATCATCGTGCGCCGCCTGTTCGAGCACGATCACGCCTACATCTTCCAGGCGCCCGACCGCCGGATCGTCTTCGCGATTCCCTACGAGCACGACTTCACGCTGATCGGCACGACGGACATCGAGCACGACGGCTCGCCTGAAGACATGCGAATCGACGCGGCCGAGATCGACTACCTCTGCGAACTGGCCAATCGCTATTTCAAGCGCCCGATTTCGCCGCGCGACGTGGTCGCCAGCTACTCAGGCGTTCGGCCGCTGCTCGAAGACGAGTCGGCCGACGCGCGGTCGGTGACCCGCGACTACTCCCTGCACCTGACGCGCGCGCCGGCGCCGCTGCTGACCGTGTTCGGCGGCAAGATCACGACCTACCGCGCGCTCGCCGAAGAGGCGATGCAGCAACTGGCAACGGTGTTTCCCGCGATGGGCGGCGCGTGGACGGGCTCGGCAGTGCTGCCCGGCGGCGATCTGCCGCAGGGCGACTTCGATGCCTTCCTGCAGCAACTGGCGCAGCGCTACAGTGCGCTGCCGGCTGCGCTGCGCCATCGTCTCGCGCGCGCCTACGGTACACGCGTGGCGCAGGTCCTGGGCGCGGCGACCTCGCCCGAACAGATGGGCGCGGAGCTCGCTCCGGGGCTGCACGAATGTGAACTCGAGTATCTTTGTCAGCACGAGTGGGCGCAGACGGCAGAGGACGTTCTCTGGCGCCGCAGCAAGCTCGGACTGCACTGCGACGCGGCTGCGGTGGATCGCGTCGCGGGCTGGATGCGCAAGCGGAGATCCCGATGACCCGATACGTGCTGGCGCTCGACCAGGGCACGACGAGTTCACGCTCGATTCTGTTCGACCATGCCGGCGACATCGTCGCGGTCGCGCAGCGCGAGTTCACGCAGTTCTTCCCGGAGTCCGGCTGGGTCGAACACGACGCGAACGAGATCTGGGCGACGCAGTCGGCCACGATCGGCGAAGTGCTGGCGCGCGCCGGCGCCACCGCGCGCGATGTCGCCGCGGTCGGCATCACGAACCAGCGCGAGACGACCGTGCTGTGGGATCGCGCGACCGGAGAGCCCGTGGCGCGCGCCATCGTCTGGCAGGACCGGCGCACGGCCGACCTGTGCCAGCGATTGAAGGCCGACGGCCGCGAGGCCGAGATCGCCGCGCGTACGGGGCTGCTGCTGGATCCGTATTTCTCCGGCACCAAGCTCGCGTGGCTGCTGGAGCAGCTGCCGGACGGCCACGCGCGCGCCGCGCGCGGCGAGCTGTGCTTCGGCACGATCGACAGCTGGCTGATCTGGAAACTCTCGGGCGGCGCCCTGCACGTCACGGACGTCACGAACGCGAGCCGCACGCTGCTGCTGAACCTGCAGACCGGCGACTGGGATCCGTACATGCTCGAGCTGCTGCGCGTGCCCGCAGCCTGCCTGCCGTGCGTGCGCGCGTCTTCAGTGCAGGACGGGAGCCTTGCGCGCATCGACGGCGTCGGCATACCGATCGCCGGCGTCGCCGGGGACCAGCAGTCGGCGCTTTTCGGCCAGGCCTGCTTCGAGCCGGGCATGGCCAAGAACACCTATGGCACCGGCTGCTTCCTGCTGATGCACACCGGCAGCACGCCGCTGCGCTCGAAGCATCGGCTGCTGACCACGATCGCCTGCAGCGGGCCGGAGCGGCTGCAGTACGCGCTGGAAGGCAGTGTCTTCGTCGGCGGCGCAGTCGTGCAGTGGCTGCGTGACGGGCTCGGCTTCGTCGAGCGTTCGTCCGACATCGAAGCGCTGGCGCAGTCCGAGCCGGATCACGGCGGCGTATACGTCGTGCCCGCCTTCACGGGTCTCGGCAGCCCGCACTGGGACCCGTTCGCGCGCGGCTCAATCGTCGGCATCACGCGCGGCACGACGCGGGGGCACATCGCGCGCGCGGCGCTCGAGGCCATCGCCTTCCAGAGCGCCGAGGTCCTGCAGGCGATGCAGCTCGACGCGGCGGCGCCGCTGCGCGAGTTGCGGGTCGATGGTGGCGCGGCGCGCAACGACTTCCTGATGCAGTTCCAGGCCGACCTGCTCGGCGTTCCAGTGGTGCGGCCGCGGGTCACGGAGACGACCGCGCTGGGTGCCGCTTATCTCGCGGGGCTCGCGGTCGGATTCTGGGCTTCGCCGCAGGAGGTCGCCGCGCAGTGGGGCGTGGAGCGGCGCTTCGAGCCGGCCATGAGCCGCGATGCCGCCGCCCATCGGATGCAGGAGTGGTCACGCGCGATCCAGCGCGCGCGCGGCTGGATCACCGGATGACCCGACTGCGCGAGCTCGCGCCCGGACTCGGCCTCGCGATACTGCTCGCCGTCGGCGCGCACTGGCTCGCGAACTGGATCGGCACCGGACTGCTGGGCCTTCCGCGCAGCCCGATCTCCGGCATCACGCTGGCGATCCTGCTCGGCCTGCTGTGGTCCAACCTGACGACGCCGTCGGCCGCGATCCAGACGGGCGCGCGCTTCGCGCTGACCACGCTGCTGCGGCTCGGCATCGTGCTGCTCGGCTTGCGGCTGTCGCTGGCGCAGGTCGGCGAGATCGGCCTGCGCAGCCTGCCGGTCATCATCGCGGCCATCGCGACGGCGCTGCTGCTCGCGCGCCTGATCAGCTGCTGGCTCGCCCTGCCGCCGCGCCTCGGCGCGCTGATCGCCGTCGGCACGAGCATCTGCGGTGCGACTGCCATCGTCGCGACCGCACCCACCATCGGCGCGCGCGAGGCCGAGACGAGTTATGCGGTGGCCTGCATCGCGCTGTTTGGCCTCGCGGCGATGCTGCTGTATCCGTTCGTCGCGTTCTGGCTGTTCGACGGGCAGGCGCTGCGCAGCGGCCTGTTCCTCGGCACCGCGGTGCACGACACGGCCCAGGTGCTCGGCGCGGGCATGGCCTACCGCGAGTACTTCGGCGACGCGCAGGCGCTCGAGGTCGCGACGGTCACGAAGATGGTGCGCAACCTCGCGATGATCGCTGTGATCCCCATCATGGCGATCGCGTTCCGGCCGCAGCCCGGCGCCGGTGCGGTAGCGGGCATCGCACCGCGCTGGTACGAGTTGATCCCGCTGTTCGTGGTCGGGTTCGCGGCGCTGTCGCTGCTGCGGACCGTGGGCGATGTCGGCGCGCAACCGTTCGGGTGGCTGTCGACCGAAGCCTGGCAGTCGCTGATCAGTGCCGGCAGTGGCGCGGCGGATGCGCTGCTGGCCACGGCCATGGCGGCGGTCGGCCTGTCGACTCGCTTCTCGACGCTGCGCGCAATCGGCCTGCGACCGCTGCTGGCGGCGCTGCTGTGCGCCGTCGCCGTCGGCGGCGTCGCTGCGCTGACGATACTCGCGCTGTACTGAAGTGCCGCCGTCAGCAGCGCGCGGCCGCCTCGGCGAGCGCGGCGCGATACTCGCGCTCGAGCTGATCGACGATCGCAGCGACGGGTTCGATCGCGCGACTCGCACCGACGCCCTGCCCGGCTGACCAGATCGTCTTCCAGCGCCGCGCACCGCTGTTCGCCGCGTCGTAGTCGCGCTCTGGCTTCGCCGGCAGCGCGTCCGGGTCGATACCCGCCGCGCGCAGGCTGGGCTTGAGCCAGGACGCCGGCGCGCCGGTGATCGCCGCGCTGACGACCAGATCATCGATGCCCGCCTCGACCACCATGGCCTTGTAGTCCGGCGCCGCGATGCTCTCGGCAGCGGGAATGAAGCGCGTGCCCATGTAGACGAAGTCGGCACCCGCGACGATCGCGCCCGCGATCGCCTGGCCATCAGCGATGCCGCCACCGACGACGATCAGGCCATCGAACTCTGCGCGCACTGCGGCGATGAACGCGAACGGCGACAGGAAGCCTGTATGGCCGCCCGCGCCGGCCGACACGCAGGCCACGCCATCGACACCGGCAGCGATGGCCTTGCGCGCAAGGGTCATGTTGACGACGTCGGCGATCACGATGCCGCCGTAGCTGCGCACCGCTTCGAGCGCGGGTTTCGGGCTGCCGAGGGCCGTGACGACCACGGGCGGCCGGTGGCGAACGACCAGGTCGAGGTCATCGCGCAGCCGGGTGTTGGTCGAGTGCGTCACGAGGTTCACGCACCAGGGCGCGACGATGCTGCCCGGTTGCGCCGCGCGTGCCGCAGAGAGCGTCGCGTTGATCGTCGCCATCCACTCGCCGGTCTCCTCTGGCGTGCGGGCATTGTGCGACGGAAAGGCGCCGATGATGCCGGCGCGGCAACTCGCCATCACGAGCTCCGGACCCGACACGAGGAACATGGGCGCCGCGAACACCGGCAAGCGGGTCGGCAGGCGCGCGACGAGTTCGCGCGCGCGGTCGGGCCTGCTCATGGCGCCACCGGCTGTCGGCTCTGCGCGATGCGGAAGCGGCTCGCGACGAAGGCGAGGTCGGTCAGCGAGGCGTTGCCCGCGGGGTTGAGCCCCGTGACGTGATAGTCGCTGTAGGCGGCTGCGAAGTTCAGCGGCATCGGGCCGGTCAGGTTGATCGTCAGTTGCGCACCCGCCCGCGCGAAGCCGCGCTCGGCGGCCGCGATGAACTCGGGGTCGGTCGAATACAGGAAGGCGGTCAGGCCGCCGCACTCCCGCACGTCGCTCGTCGCTTCGTGCAGCGTCGCAGCAGCGTCAGCGACGCGGATCACGAACGAGATCGGGCCGAACCGTTCCTCGGCGTACAGCTCGCGCTCGCGCGGCGTCACGTCGAGCAGCAGCGGTGTGCTGGTGCGCGCGTCCGGGAACTCCGGGTGACGGTAGGGGCGCGGCGCCAGCAGCACGCTCGCGCGCTGGGCGCCGGCGCCGCGCAGCTGTTCGAGCAGTGCCAGCGTCGCGGGCGACTGGATCGTTGCCAGGATCGCCGCGGCCTTGCGCGGATCGGCGCCGATCGAATCGACTGCCGCCGCCAGCCGCTGCGCGAACTCATCGACCGTGACGCGCTGCTCTGCGCCGGCCGCGCCCACGCGGATGCCGGTCTGCGGCACGTAGATGTTCTGCGGGCTGGTGCACATCTGCGCCGAGAACAGGCACAGCGTGGTCGCGAGGCTGCGCACGACCGCGTCGAGGTCGGTGCAGGATTCGACGACCACGGCGTTGCAGCCCGCGGTCTCGGTGAAGCACAGCGCCGGGTGCGCGTGCTGCTCGACCCACT
This sequence comes from uncultured Steroidobacteraceae bacterium, assembly GCA_964586725.1. Taxonomy (GTDB): domain Bacteria; phylum Pseudomonadota; class Gammaproteobacteria; order Steroidobacterales; family Steroidobacteraceae; genus UBA964. The sequence goes on from CAZPJE010000174.1 coordinate 9,004, forward strand.
GGCCGAAGCGCGCACTGCCGGTGAAATCGACGATCGCGCAGGCGGGATGCCCGATGATGCGCTTGCCGATGGGGTCGGCAACCGAATCGACCGCCAGCTGCACCAGGTTCGGATCGAACCCCGCTTCGGCCAGCACGCTGCGGAACACATCGACCGAAATCGCCATCGGCAGCACGGTCGCGGGATGCGGCTTGACCAGCACGGCATTGCCGGTCGCCAGGCTCGCGATCATCGAGGGCCAGGCATTCCAGGTCGGGAAGCTCGCGCAGCTGAAGCAGACCGCGACGCCGCGCGGCACGAGCCGATAGCGCTTCTCGAGCTGGATCGTAGCCGCGCCGAAGCGCCGCTCCCAGCGCGCGCGCGGCGTCACTGCCTGCATCGCATCGACGGCGTAGGAGAGCGCTTCGAGACCGCGATCGAGCGCATTGACGCCCGACCCGGCGTAGCTCATCGCGTGGCTCTGCCCGGTCGTGTGCATGACGGCGTAGACGAGTTCGAACAGGCGCTCGCGGTACAGCCGGTCGATGACCTCGAGCAGCACGCCGGCGCGGGCCTCGATCGACGCGCCAGACCAGCTTTCGATGCCGGCAGCCGCCGCCGCGAACTGCGCATCGAGATCAGCAGCGCGGTAGCGGATGCCGAGCGGACGCTGCGTGTAGGGCGATATCTCTTCGCCCAGCCACTGCGTACTGCAGGGGTGGTCGCACTCGCGATCCTGCCCCAGTGCGGCATCGAAGGCCGCCTGGCCGGCGGCA
>CAZPJE010000175.1:0-5250 GCA_964586725.1 uncultured Steroidobacteraceae bacterium
GCGGCGTGGTCGGCGGCGTCATGGGTGGCGCTGCCGGTGGTCTGGGCAACATCCGCCGTGAGCCGGCCAAGCCGCGCGCTGCCGGCGGCGTGGAGATGGTCGAGACGCTGGGCGGTGACGCTGCGCAGACCGTTGCCGCCAAGGAGGCGCTGGGTGCGACCGCTACCCCGCAGGTAAGCGCGCCGGCCGTGACTGCGCCGGCTCCCGCTGCACCGCCTCCCGCTGCACCGCCGCCCGCACAGGCAGCGCAGGCCAGCACCGAGACGACCGTACCCGAGCCCGCCGAGACGCTGCAGTCGCAGATCAAGGACTTGGCCGACGGCCGGCGTCCGGCCGTCCTGCTGCCGAAAGACCTGAAGACCGCCGACCGCCCGCCGCGCCCCAATGGCGACTTCGCCACTTACGGCATCGAGGGCGTCGGCACGTTCTACTACGACCCGAAGAAGGTCAGCGCCCGCCAGCTTCGCGCCGCCGCGCGTGAGGGTCGCCTGAACGAAGTTCTGGGCATGGCGTCCACGTCGAAGGTCGACGCGGCGCAGGCCGTTGCCGCCGGGGCTGAGCCGGGCGTCGTGCAGGTGCGCGACGAGCAGGGCACGCCCAAGGTCGAGGCCGCGACCTCTTCCGCCACCGTGGCGCAGGACGCCAGCCAGATCGCCGCACAGGCCGCGCCGACCGACACGGTGCAGATCACCACGCCCGAGGCCGTGATCGCCGAGCGCAAGGCACGCCGCGCCGCCAAGCCGGCTCCTGCGCCCGCCGCTGCCCCGCCCGTGCCTCCGTCTATTGAGGAAGTCGAGGCAGACCCCTCGAAGAACCCCTACGTCACCGAGCCGGTCTATCAGCCGGAAGAGGGTACGATCCCCGGCGCGAAGCTCCTGACCGAGGGCGACAACCCGTTCGCCAAGCGTGAGCCGGCTACCTCGCAGGTAGCCGAGCGGCCCAAGCGCGTCCTCGAAAGCGTGACCCCCGATGCCACGGCGATCCAGATCGCCACGCGCGAGCAGCAGGAGCTGAACGAGCGCGACATGCGCAACCAGCGCCGCCGTGAGCAGCGCGCGGCTGCCGGCCCCGTTGGCGACACCAACACGACCCGCGTCAAGGAGCGCAACGAGAACAGCGAGAAGGCGGCGCAGGCCATCCAGCGTTTCCCGGCCGACGAGGCCGAGACGCAGGTCGCCATGTCGAAGGGGCAGAAGGCTGCAGATCGCGAGGCCCGTCAGGCTGCGCGCAACAGCATTCAGGCCCGCGCCCGCGCCATGGTGAACACCGCCGTCGAGCTGGGGTATCAGTTCCCCGAGCGCGTGAAGGCTGCCGTCGCCGCCAAGAACGAGCCGGCCGTGCGCTTCCTGCAGACGGCCCGCGCGCTCGCCAACTCGCCCAACCCGAAGTCCAAGCTCATCGAGCAGTTCTTGAACGACGAGCGCCTCGCTCGCGGCGGGACCGAGCAGGACTTCACCATGCTTCAGGAGGCAGCTCGCCAGCAAGCTGCCGAGAGCGGCAAGCTGCCCAACCGTGGCCAGCCGGTGAACGCCAAGAACGAGGAAGTCGACACGGGCGAGGAGAGCGCCGGGGTCGAAGACCTGAAGTCGCGCCAGCAGACCGAAGACAATCTGCTGACGGCCATCGAGATGAAGCGGCAGGGCCTGTCCGAGGACGACACCGCTGCTGCCGAGGCGATCACCAAGGAGCCTGAAGAGGCACCCAAGCCGCGCACGTCGCGCTCTCAGCCGGCGACCTTCAAGCGCACGGCTGACGAGTATGCCGAGATCGAGCGCCGCGCCCGGCGCGTAACGGTGCAGCAGCGGTGGGCCGCTCGCAACGCCGAGCGTAAGGCTCGTGCGGAGGCGAAAGCCAAGAAGGTGGCTGCCGAGGTCCGGCGCGCGGCGGTTACTCCGCAGGTAGACCCTCAGCAGGAGCGCGAGGCCGCGATTGCCAAGGAGGCATCCGACATCGAGCTGCAGCTCCGGTCGGCTGGCGTCGTGTTTGCTCCCGAGCGGCTGCGTGCCATGGCTGAGAAGTCGGTCGACCAACGCGCCAAGGACCGCGAGGACAAGGCTACCCGCGAGCGCGAGGCGGCTGAGAGCACACGCAAGGACACGGCACGACAGACCCGCCTGAAGGTACAGGCCGACACCGCTGCCGAGTGGGAGAAGCGGCTGGCCGACGAGGGCCTGCTGGCGATGTCGGCTGAGGAAGCCGGACTGACCGAGCTGGATGAACACTCTGAAGTGTTCAGTGACCGTGGGCTGCAGATGCCTACGAAGTCGAGGGTATATGGCGCGACTGTGTTGCGCGAGGCCACAGCCGCTGATGTCCTTGACCGGCTGGACCTGTCAGCATTCACTCTTAACAACGCGCCTGTCCTGCGAGCCGTCGCTGGAAAGCTGCGCGAGTTTGTCGGTAAGACGAAAGTATACGTAATTAGTGACGCCCATATGAGGCGTATCAACTATAACTGGGCAGGTTTCTACCACCCCACGTTTAACTACGTCGTCGTGCGTGAGAGCGAGGTGGTGAAGGGGCCGCGCCGCTGGGCACACGTGGTGCTGCATGAGCTTGTCCATGCAGCCACCATCGACGCACTGAAGAACGATCCGCAGGTACGTGCCGACGCGGAGCTGATTTTTGAGCACCTGCTCAACATCCACGGCGACAAGCTGGCGCGTGATGTTGGCATCGACCGTGACGGTACGGTGCGCCAGCTCTATGGCTTCTCCAACGTCGAGGAAATGCTGGCCGAGGCGCTGAGCAACTCTCAGTTCCAGAGGTGGCTAGGCAATACCCGCCTGTTGCCCACAACGGCACGCCAGCTTGGCCTGAAGAACCCAACCGCTTCAATCTGGCAAGGCATAGTCCAGATGGTGCGCTTCGCGTTCGGCTTGAAGCCCGACGTGCACAGCGCACTTGAAGGGATCATGGACGTTGCTGGCCGGGCGTTTGAGGCCAATGGTCGTCCTCGGTCCTTTGGCCACATTTCTAGTGATCTCGCGGGCATCGACGCCAGTGCGCTGCAGCAGGAGGCTACCCAGCAGGTAAAGGCCAGCACGACCAACCTGCGCGGGCGGCTGCGCCGGGCCGGCGACTACCTGTCCACCACGATGATGCTCGCGCGCCGCGCCCGTGACCTGTTCACCGGCACGGATGCCCCTGACCGGGTGGCGAACATCAACGAGATGATCCGCACCTATAAGGACCGCTACCTCGACAAGCCGGGCGGCGGGACGCAGACGGTCGGACGCCTCGCCGAGCTGCAGCGCAAGTACGGCGCGGAGAGCAAGGAGTGGGGTCAGTTCGCCGATCTGGCGCACGACCTGACGGTCAACAACGTCAACGTCGGCAACGGGCGCGACAACACGCATCTGGGGCAGGACGACACGGCGGGCTGGCAGGCCAAGGAGCGGCTGCCCGATCTGGAGCGCCGCTTCGACGAGTTGCCGGAAGACCTGCAGAGGGCGCTCGTCAGCTCGTCGGAGTTCTTCCGCACGACGCAAAACGACGAGAGCCGCCAGCTCATCAACAACATCCTCGACGCGGCCGGGCTCAACCAGCCGGGGCTGGCCGACAAGATCATGGACAACGGCCTCACCGAGGAAGAGGCCGACAAGCTGGGGATCAAGGACACCCCGGTCACCCGCGCCCTGCGCGATGCGCGCTCGCTGCGCTCCATCGGCGGCATGTACTTCCCGCTGATGCGCCGGGGCAACTTCGTCGTGAACGGGCGCGTCAGCTTCGACACGCCGACTGATGCGCTGCGCGTCGACGACGAGACGGTGCAGTTCGTGTCGCTGAAGGGCTCAGATGCCAAGGCCCGCAAGAAGGCTCGTAACTTCGTGCGCGGGCACGACCTCACTGCGCTCGACGTGCGCAAGGTGTGGGTCGACAAGAACGACCCCTCCGAGATCATCCCGGCCGAGGATGTCGACGCCGTGCCGGCCTACCGCGTGCGGCTGCAGACGCAGCACACCCAGTTCGTCGAGACGGAGGCCGAGGCGCAGGCGGTGGCCAAGGAGCTGACCGACAGCGGCATCGGTGAGGTCCGCTGGAGCATCCGCCAGAACAGCGACGGCTCGGTGGCCGGCGAACTGACGCCGACCCAGATGCGCACGCTGGTCAACTCGCTCCAGCAGCGCAAGGGCTTCAAGGACTTGAGCGATGGTGGCAAGCGACAGCTCGTGCGTGCGCTCGAAGACGCCACGCTGCGCCTGATGGCGTCCAACCGGCTGCAGACCAAGCGCATCCCGCGCCGCAACGTGGCGGGCTACTCCACGGACGTGCTGACCAATGCGGCCCAGTACGCCCAGTCGGCTGCCAACTACATGGCTCAGCTCGTTCACGCCCCCAAGCTGAACGCGGCCATGAAGGACATGCGGGACTACATCAAGAAGTACGAGGAAGAGAAGGACAACCGGCACAACCGCCGCCGAGAGTTGTATAACGAGCTGGAGCGCCGCGTTTACGACGACAGCGCCGACGCGCCGCCGACGACCGCCGACAACGCCATCAACCGGCTGCTGCAGGCGTCGAGCCTCGCGCGGCTGGCCGGCGTCTCCTACCACCTCATCAACTCGCTTGAGCCGGGCATGGTGGCCCTGCCTTACCTCTCGGGTAGGCACAACCCCGCCCGCGTCATGGCGGCGATGACGCGCGCCTACAACCGCATCGGAGCCCGGTCCGCGCTGGGGTCCGGCCTGCGCGACACGTGGCACGCCCGGCGCGAGGACACCGGCTTCACCAACTACGTCGACCTGTTCAAGCAGTCGATGAGGGGAGACGCGAATGCGGCGCGCTATGGCGAGCTTCTGGACCGGCTTCACGACATCGGCCTTCTGGATCGCGAAGCAGGTTTCGAGGTCCAGCGTCAGGCTAACCCGGCTGGAAACGCGCTGGGAAGAGGTCTGGACCGGGCGACCCTCATGTCGCGCCAAGTCGGAGCCGCCATCGAGGCGATCAACCGTTCTGTGGTTGCGCTCACGGCTTACGATCTGGAGATGACCCGGCCGGGCGCAACGCACGAGAGCGCGATGCGCTACGCCGAAGACGCGGTGCATGACACGGCGGGCAACTACTCCACGTCGAACGCTGCGCCGATCTTCAACTCGCGCCTCGGCCGCGCCACGCTGCAGTTCAAGAAGTTCGCCCAGAAGATGTACTACCTGCTGGGTAGCATCTTCGGCCGCATGCTGCGCGGCGACCGCGAGGCCATGCGCCAGTTCGCCGGCATCATGGCGACCCACATGGTCATGGCTGGCG
>CAZPJE010000176.1:0-6443 GCA_964586725.1 uncultured Steroidobacteraceae bacterium
GCCGTCACCGTGATCTGTTCGAGGGTTGCCGTGGACTCCTGCGCCCATGTGGGTCCCCCGAGCACGCTTGCGACCACGCCAAGAAGGAACGGGCTGAACTTGAATGAACTCATGCAAATACCCCCGAAGTCGTTGTGTGTCGGCTTTGTGTCGCCGGTGGCGCGAGGCGCACGCCGGAGTGCCGACCGATGCTTTAACACTGCCTCAACCAGTAGAGCTAACAACTCTGCCGCCGTGACCACAACGCGAGGTTGTAACGCGTCGACGCGTATGCCCGTTACAGCCACACGCCTTCGTTGTACGCATCCGAGTCGTAGGCCTGCGTTGCGCTCAGGGTCCGGAAGCGGCCGGCCGAGAACAACAGCGGCTGGCCTGGCTCGCTGGCGTGATCCTCCACCCGCGCGAGCAGCAGGACATGATCACCCGCATCGACGACGGACACCGTGCGGCAGTCGAACCGGGCCAGCACTTGCTCGAGGCGCGGCACGCCGTCGAAACCCGGGCGCCATGCGATGCCGGCGAAGCGATCCGTGGCGCTGCGCGCAAAGCTGCGCGCCAGATGCTCCTGATCCTGCCCGAGCACGTGGATCGACAGGCTCCGACCTGGGGTGAAGCACGCGACCAGCGGCGAGGCTTTGCGCAGCGACCACGCGACCAGTGGCGGATCGAGGCTGACTGAGCTGAACGAATTGACCGTCAGGCCGATCGGTTCCCGCTGCGCGCCCAGGGCCGTAATGATCGTGATGCCCGTCGCGAACGCGCCGAACGCGTCGCGGAGCGCGCGCTGCGCACGGGCGCGATGCAACTCGGTGGGCGTTTCCGTAGTGGCTGTCGACATCGCGATCGACGCTAGCGAAAGGCCTGTGCGCCGACCAACAAATCCGTGGCTCGATCGACAGCCGTTGGTTGTTGGACTCCGCGGGCACCAGCCCCTAATGTTTGCCGAATGACTGCACGACACCCGCGAATTCGTCTGCCCAAGCTCGCGCTGGGCTGCATGGGCTTCGGCTCGAGTGCCTGGCGCTCCTGGGTCCTCGATGAGCCGGCATCGCTCGACATGCTGGCGCGCGCGGCCGAACTCGGCATTGCCTTCCTGGATACGGCGAACGTCTATTCGACGGGACGCAGCGAGGTGGTCGTTGGTCGCTTCCTGCGCGAGTCCGGGCTGCGCGACCGGATGCTCGTCGCGACGAAACTGTTCTACCCGGTCGGCGAGGGGCCTGCGGGGCTTTCCAGGGTCAACGTACTCGCCTCCTGCGATGCATCGCTGCAGCGCCTTGGCATCGACCGCATCGACCTGCTGCAGATCCATCGTTTCGACCCCGATACTCCGGTCGAAGAGACCATGGGCGCGCTCGATGAACTGGTTCGCGCCGGCAAGGTGGCCCACCTCGGTGCATCGAACCTGCGCGCCTGGCAGCTTGCGAAGATGAACTTCACGGCCCGCGCAGCGGGTGGCGCCGAGTTCGAGACGGTGCAGGTGCACTACAACCTGCTGTATCGCGAAGAAGAGCGCGAACTGCTGCCGTTCTGCGTGGATCAGTCCATCGCGGCCTTGCCCTGGAGCCCGCTGGCTCGCGGCCGGCTGGCCCGGCCGCGCGCGCCGCTGGGGTCTGCGCGAGCGCAGATCGACGACGTGGCCGAGACGCTCTATGGCAGTCCCGACGACCCGGTGCTGCATGCGCTCGCCGAGTTGAGTGATGCCACGGGCATTTCGGCGGCGCGGCTCGCGCTCGCGTGGATGTGGACACGGCCGGCGGTGGCAGCGCCCGTTGTCGGCGCGACGTCGATCCGGCACATCGAGGATGCTGTGGCGGCGGCCGAACTGCAGTTGCCTGTCGGCACGTTCGACTCCGTCGAGAACGCCTATGGCGTGCGCGCGCTCACGGATCTGCCCATGAACGCGCGCAACCAGACCGTGCTCAATACCCGCTAGGGGCGGCGCCGGCCGCTAGAGCTGGGTGCCCAGCACCGCCGCGCTGTTGCTGCCGGTTCCGGCGCTGGTGCCAGCACCGGGGTTGTCGATCAGCGGATCGCCGGTCGGCACGCCGAGCCGCAGCTTGCCGGTGGCAGCCATGGTGTGATCCCAGTTCAGCTCGACGTGCATCGAGACAGTCCGGCAGTCGCGGTACATCCGCTGCACCGGGTTGTCGGTCGCAAAGCCCGTGATGCCCATCATGCCCGACAGCGAATCGGCGGTCTCGACACACAGCTTTGCGCCGAGGGTCATGAGGCGGCGCATGCGCAGCAGTTCTTCGCCGCGGATCTCGACGCGCGCAGCGCCGAGTTCGTGCAGGCGACGCAGGATGTCGGCAAACATCATCTCCGCGGTGTCGAGATTGGCCACCGCGGCGCCGACACGCACCTGCACCGGCACCTGGGAGACGATGGACTCGTTCAGGATGCGGCCGGTGCGTGCCCGAGTTTGATCCAGATAGCCGGCCAGGGCACCGCGCGCGGTGCCGAGCAGCGGGCCACAGAACCAGCTCTTCTGGTACGGCGGCGTGCGCACGACATGCACGTAGCTTTCCGCGATCGCGGCGCCCGGCGGGGTGTAGCTCGTGAACTGCGCCATCTCGATCACGCGGCGCGCCGGCACGATGACATCGTCGACCGACACGTCGTGACTGCCCGTGCCGCGCAGCCCCTCGCTGCGCCAGGTGTCGTGCACCTGGTACTCGCCCGGCAGCAGCAGGATGAAGTGCGAGATCGGGCCTTCGCCGCGTTCGCGGGCCACCACCATCAGGCCAGTGGCCGCGTTGACGCCGCTCGCGAAACTCCAGCGACCCTTGAGCCGCCAGCCGCCTTCCTCCCGGAACAGCGCGCCGCGCCCGGCCGACGCGGTCGCGAGCACGGGCTCAGGGTCTGCTGCGAAGAACTCTTCCTGGGCCTCGGGTGCGAAGCGACCAACGTACATGATGTGCGAGAACACCAGCGAGGTGAGCCAGCCCGTCGAGCCGCACTCGCGCGACAGGCGCTCGCCGACGACGTAGTGGGCGCCCCAGTCCATCCCGTAGCCGCCGAAGCGACGCGGCTTGTACAGGCGATGCATGCCCGCCGCCTTCAATGCATCCACGACTGCAGGCACGGGGTCGCGACGCTGCTCGGTCTCGAGCGCGTTGGCACGCACCAGCGGCGCCAGGCGCTCAGCCTCGCGTGCGAGGTCTGTCAGCGTCGGGATGGACATGGGTGCGGTGCTGTGGGCGATCACTGCGGACATATCGTGCCTTCCAGTGCTGCGGTTGGGTACTGCCCATGAGTACCGTGGCGGTGATCCAGCCGCCAACAACTTCGATGCTACGCTGGCAACCAGAAGTTGTCGCGAGCGCCGACGCCACGTCGGTCAGAGCAGGGCCCCGCGCATCCCGTCGATGAAGGACAGCAGCACGGGGGACTTCGGCGCGCTGCGTCGATAGCCCGCGACGAGGCTCCAGGCCGGATCGGTCAGCGTCACGTCGAGCACGGCGACGTCTCCGGCAGCAACGGCACGCGTCACCGCGCGGCTGGGCAACACGCACAGGAAGTTCGTGCGCGCCACCCACGAGATCGCGAAACTCGTGGCTTCGGTCCGCACGGCCGGGATCGGCGGCTTCAGGCGCGCCGCCTCGAAGTAGCGTCGCAGGTCCCCGTCGGCTCGCGGCAAGCGATCGAGCGCGATCCACGATGCCTTCTGCAGCTGCCGGGGGTTCGGCGCCTCGCCGACGAGCGGATGGTCGGCAGCTGCGATCAGCACGTTGTACTCGGCGCACAAGCGCTCGACCGTGACCGGGTCCGGCACCGGTCCGACCGGCTCCGTCGACAGGATCACGTCGAGATCGCCGCGCAGCAGCCGCTCGAGCAGTGCTTCCCAGTTGCCGGTGCTGACCGAGAGGACGATCCGCGGGAAGGTTCGATGCAGCCGCGCGAGCACATCCGGCACGACGTCGCCAAGCAGGGTCGGGGTCGAGCCCACTGCAAGTCTCCCCGAGCGGGCACCGCGTACGGCGTCATGTTCGCTGTCGAAGTGCTTCAGTTCCGCCGTGATCGCGCGCGCGTGCGGCAGCAGCAGCTCGCCGACCGTCGTCAGTCGCACGCGGCGACCCTCGCGCTCGAACAGCCGGCAACCGATGTTCTTCTCGAGCTGCGCGATGCTCTTGCTGACCGCCTGCTGCGTCAGATTGACGCGCTCGCCGGCGAGACGGAAGCTGCCGAGTTCGGCGAGCGCAAGGAAGTGCTGCAACTGGCGTAGTTCCATCTGTCCCCCGGGCGGCTGCGCTCATGGTACTTGCACTGTGCGTGCAGCGGAACCTGCCATCTGCGATGCAGTATCGAAATCACGGGAGTGCTTTCGCGATTGCGTCGCAGCGCTGGTCCGGGCGACAGTGCCGAATTGCGCCGCATTGCGCCGCGTGCGCCGGGGGACCGCAAGTCATGAGCACTTCGATGCTGCTGTAACGCCGTCGACTGCTGTGCGCCACCGCGGGAATCACCGGCCTGACGCTGGCCCTGCCGGCGCGCACGAAGCCGATTGCCGCGGCGCTCGATCTGCACGATGCACGCGTCGCGCTGCGCTCCTACGTGAAGCTGCGCGGCTCACTCGCCGACGACACGATGTTCCAGCCGTACGAGGGCGACATCCTCTACATCGCCAACGGTGCGGTGCCGGTACCGTTGTGCGGATTCATGGGTTTGCAGAAATCGTGGTGGCGCCGCATCGGACCCGAGGCCTTCAGCAATCAGGACTACGACGTCGGCCTTTACGTCGACTACCAGACGCGCGAGATCCTCGATCGCTGGCGGAATCCGATCACCGGCAAGTCCGTCAAGGTCTATCACTATCGCGGCGGGCCGTCGGGCGGCACGCATGCGGTCGGGCTGCCGGATGGCGATGTCTACGGCGGCAGCGTCGGCCGTTGGTCGGTGTGCGGCGAGCAGCTCTGGCTTGCCGCGTCGCTGTGGGTCGAGCGTCCCAACCTGCTGCGACCGAGCGACTGGCCTCTGGCTTCGTCTGGCGAGACCTTGCTCGGCAGCATGAGGCGGAGTTTCGCGGGCCGGCTGGCGGAGGTCGCTGATCCGTCCATCGAGCAGGTGCCTGCGCTGCAGATCTGGACCAACACCACGGGCTGGATGCCGTGGATGGAAATGGGGCAGCGACCGGGGTTCAACATGTGGCGCTGGATCGGCGCCAAGGGCACGTCGCGCGCGCAGCTCGACCCGGCGTTGGTCGAAGCGGTGGAGCGCGTGGTGCCCGGGTTCGTCTCGCGCGGTGCCGTGTGGAAGACGCCGACCTCCGGCCGCATCGACTACATGCGGCTCAAGCGCGGGCAGCCGATCACGGACTAGGTCGCATCGTCAAAGCGTATGATGATGGTTTCCAACCGCGCCCTGCATCGCCGCTTGCCCCATGACCCGTCGCAGTTCCGATCCGCCGCAGGCTCCGCGCCACGAGAATCCTGACGACCCGCGCCTGTCCAAGCGGATGGGCGAACTCGGCCTGTGTTCGCGCCGCGAAGCCGATGAGTGGATTGCGAAAGGCTGGGTCAAGGTTGATGGCCAGGTCGTCGACACGCTCGGGGTACGCGTGCCGCGGACGGCGCGCATCGAGGTCCATCGCGAGGCGACGGCGCAGCAGAGCGAGCTCGTGACCATCCTGCTGCACAAGCCGATCGGCTATGTATCCGGCCAGGCCGAGGATGGATACGAGCCCGCCATCGTGCTGATTCGTTCCGAGAACCGCTGGGCCGACGATCCCGCGCCGCTGCAGTTCCAGCCGCGGCACCTGCTCGGGCTCGCGCCGGCTGGACGGCTCGACATCGACTCGACCGGCCTGCTGGTGTTCACACAGGATGGGCGGGTCGCGAGGCAGCTGATAGGGCAGGATTCCTCAGTCGAGAAGGAATACCTCGTGCGCGTGACAGGCACGCTGACCGACGCCGGCATGCAGCGCCTGCGCCACGGCCTGATGCTCGACGGCGTTCGGCTTAAGCCGGCGCAGGTCAGCTGGCAGAACGCGGACCAGCTGCGCTTCATCTTGCGCGAGGGGCGCAAGCGGCAGATCCGCCGGATGTGCGAGATGGTTGGCCTCACCGTAACGGGCCTGAAGCGCGTGCGCAGTGGCAGGGTGCCGCTCGGCGGGCTGCCGGTCGGGCAGTGGCGCTATCTGCGTCGCGACGAGACATTCTGAACACGTCGCCACAAGTGCAGTGGACTGAGAACGGCGCGACCCGCAGCGCGCGCTGGCAGTCCGAGCGCGGCGCGCCGCCGCCGCAACGGGTGCGCGTCGTCGACGATCGTTTCGGTGCCGACGAGGCGTACGGGCGCGCCTGCCAGGGCGAAGCGCTGCTGTGGCGCGGCGATTTCCAGAATGCGCGCCAGATGCTCGTGGCGCTCGCAAAGCGCGCGGATCGGCGTCGAGATCGGCCCGCCGCGGCCAAGACCACCGCGGCCAAAGCTCCTGCGGCCCA
>CAZPJE010000177.1:0-6089 GCA_964586725.1 uncultured Steroidobacteraceae bacterium
TTTATCTTTCCGGCTTGACCCATCGCACCTCTCCGAAGCTGCCCCGCGCGAGCGCTGCAGCTTGTTGTTAGGCGTCGCTTGATGCTGGCACTGAAGGCGCAATTCTGCAACGCCAGAGCTGGAGTCCCTGCTCGAACTCGACGACGAACGGAGAGGAACGCGGAGACTGCCGTGACCGTGCGGTCGCCGCGACGCGAAGCGGCGGCACAAGGTACTCGACGCCAGCGGCGCCTGCTCACTGACCTCGGACCCGCTCCTGGCTGCCAACACCGGTAATGACAGCCCAGCAACAATCGGGCGCCGCGAACGCGGGCTGATGCGAGAAACCTAGGTCAGCGATGTAGCCCGCTCGGCTGACCCGCGAAAGAAATAGCGTCGCCTAACTATTATTTTGACGACTAATCATTGGTGGGGAGTTTTGCGACATTTCGCCAGAGAGCGCAAGAGGGCTCTTTGGATGCGGTGCGGTAACTGCCCATCCACTCTGGCTTTCTTCACTTAGCTGTCGCTTAGCTCTTCAAGCTATGCGACCTAACGCCGGCACACCGGCGCCCGTCACCGGCCTCGGGGTGCCCGCCTCAGCTGCTCCCAGAAACTCCTCGGTGTCATCACCTGAACTGGAGCGGCGATCGCAAGCTCGAGCAGGTCCTTATCGCCAGTGACCAGGCACTCAGTTCGTCCGGCGACGGCTTCAGACAGGACGGCCACGTCGGACTTGTCCCGGATACTCACGCGTAGCGGTCCAGCTTTCGGAATCACCGTAGCCTCCTGCCTCATCAGCGCATCCACTTCCGCGACGACATGAACGGGGACTCGAATTCTCTCGCGCAGGACCCGCTTGAGTTCCCCGAGCACGGTTTCGCCCACGATGATCTCGTGCTCCGCCAGCACGAGATTGAGTACATCCGCACAAAGACCGCGCGTGGCGACCGCGCTGACCAGGACGTTCGTGTCCAGCGCGACCCTCACGACACGTCGCGAAACACGTCCTCGTCGGTCAAGTAACCACGAGCTTCTGCCAGAGGCATGATGCGACGCCGCAAGTCCTGGAACTGCGCGAGCGCGAGCTGGCGCTTGACGGCATCGCGGACGACCTCACTTCGCGTCCGCCCGGTGCGCTTGGCAACTTGCGCCAACTGCCGTTCCAGTTCGGCGTCCAGCCTGATCGTGATCGCTGATGTCTTCATGTCATACATTGTAATACGCTCTCCGCTGAACGGTCCAACGACGATCACCGAACTCGGGATCGACTCGCCAGCTCCGTTTTTCCTCATTCCCGCCACTTTCTTGCAACGCCTTCCGCGCATCACCATCGGACACTCCGGGTCCGATGTCGCCCCACGATCCTGAGCCGGACCCACCCGCCGCCAACCTGCCGCAGCCGGCGCTGCCTTCGCTGCCACCGGCGGCTACGCCACCACGCCGCCTGCTCGATGTCATGCGCGACTGCATGCGCACGCGGCGCCTGAGCCTGCGCACGGAAAAGCTCTACCTGATGTGGATCCGGCACTACATCCGCTTCCATGCGGGTCGGCATCCGCGCGAGCTCGGTGCGTACGAGCTCGAGAACTTCCTGACCCACCTCGCGGTCGATCGCGGTGTTTCGGCGTCCACGCAGAACCAGGCGCTCGCGGCCGTAATCTTCCTGTACCGCCATGTGCTCGAGCTCGATCCGCCGTGGGTCAGCAACGTCACGCGTGCGCGGCGGCGCGTGCGCCTGCCGGTGGTGCTGACGCGCGACGAAGTGCGCGCAGTGCTGGCTGCGCTGCCGCGTGACTACGCGCTTATCGGCCACCTGCTCTACGGCACGGGCATGCGCGTCAACGAATGCCTGGGGATGCGCGTCAAGGATCTCGAGTTCGCGCGCGGCGAGATCATCGTGCGCGGTGGCAAGGGCGACAAGGATCGCATCACGGTGATGCCGCGCTCGCTGATCGAGCCTCTGCGCCAGCATCTGCACGCGCTCTACGCGTGGTACTCGCAGCAGCGCGAGGCCCGTGCGCCGGGCGTCTGGGTGCCTGAAGCGCTCGCGCGCAAGTACCCGCGGTCACCGTTCCAGTGGGGCTGGCAGTTCGTGTTCCCGGCGCGGTCACTGACGACGGATCCGCGCACGGGCGAGATCCTGCGCTACCACCTGCACGAGAAGGGCCTGCAGCGCGCGATGCAGCACGCGGTGCGGGTCGCGCGCATCACGAAGCCGGCGTCCTGCCACACGCTGCGGCATTCGTTCGCCACGCACCTCATCGAATCGGGTTATGACATCCGCACGGTGCAGGAGCTGCTGGGTCACTCGGACGTCAAGACGACGATGATCTACACGCACGTTCTGAACCGCGGCGGCCGTGGCGTGCTGAGCCCGGCGGACGTGCTGTCGACGGCGGTGCCTTCGCTGTTGGAGCGGGACCGGCGATGAATGGTAGACTCAAGTTAGTCCATCTGGAGCAGCACCATGGCTGGCACGGCACCGCCGAATCAGTACAACATCCACGAAGCGAAGACGCACTTCTCGCGCCTGATCGACAGTGTCGAGCGCGGCGCGGAAGTCCTGATCGCCCGGGACGGTCGCCCGGTGGCACGCCTGGTGCCGGTGCGTGCAGCGGTGGATGGCACGCGCCGAATTGGAGCGATGCGCGGCCGCTTGCAGCTGTCGGAGGATTTCGACGCTCCGCTGCCGGCTTCGTTGCTGAAGCTGTTCCACGTGGCGACGCCGCCCCGTCCTCCCCGCAAGAAGCGTCCGGTACGCCGCCACCGGAAGTGAGACTGCTGCTCGACTCCAACGTCTGGCTTTGGGCCCTGCAAGGCTCTGAGCGACTGCCGGCAAAGGTGCGAGGGCGCATCGTGTCGGCGGACGCGGTATTCGTCAGCGCCGCCTCGGTATGGGAAGTCGCGATCAAGGCGCAACTCGGCAAGCTCAACGCGGACGCAGCGGATCTCGTCCGCATCAGTCAGGACTCCGGCTTTATTGAACTGCCGGTAACTTCCGCACACGCACTGACTGCTGCGTCACTGCCAGCACACCATCAGGATCCATTCGACCGGATGCTGGTGGCTCAGGCAGTGATGTCGCCACTTCGACTTCTGACCTCAAACGCCGTGCTGCGGCGATACTCCGAGCTGGTCGAAGTCATCTGACGCCCTCACTCGTCCCGGTGCACGGTCGCCGGTGAGAACGCGGGCAGGCAGATCGCGACATACTCGGCGCCGAGTTCGCCGGGCGTGCTGTAGCGCACCCACTCGCCGGCGCGGGTGATCACGGCTTCGCCGGCGCGCACTTCGATCGACGCATCGCGGCCGTCGCTGCCGTGGTATTCCACCCGCAGCATGCCGTTCAGCACGAGCGTGTACTCGTCGAACTCGGGCGTCTGCCCGGGTTCGACCCAGCCGCTGGGGCTGCGCATCCGCGCGATGCTCGGCGCGCCGCGCGTGACGGCGTCGGGCGTGTTGACGCGCCCGACGTACTCCTCGATCAGCTTGGGCTTGCTGCCGGCGGCGGGGATGACGGTGGGCTTGGCGATGAGTTGGGGCATGGCCCCATCATACGCACACGCCGCGGCTCACGCTGGTTTGGTGCAGAACCAGGTGCGCAGGTAGCGTGCCACGTTGGGCCCGCGCTGCACCTTGAACCCGGCGCGCGCGAGCTCCCCGGCGACATCGGCATAGATGAACTGGGTCGAGTACGGCTCGCCGTTGTAGCGGGCATCGATGTCGAGGAAGTACTGCAGGCCCGCTGGAATCGGATCGCCGGCGGGGAAGTCGAACACGTTGAACGTGCCGCCGGGGCGCAGCACGCGGAGCATCTCGCGGAACGCCTGCTGCGTGATGGCCCACGGCACCTCGTGGAACACGATCACGGACTGCACCATGTCGAAGTGCGCCTCGGGAAAGCCGCTGGCCTCGATGAGCCGCTGCTTGAAGTGCACGTCGCTGCCGAGCTGCACGGCGCGCCAGTGCGCGTAGCGCAGCATGGGCGCGCCGATGTCGATGCCGGTCACCTCGGCCTGCGGCAGCACCTGCTTCAGTGCGGTGGTGCCCTGGCCGATCGAGCAGCCGATGTCGAGCACGCGCTGCACGCGGCCATCGGCGGGCCGCGGCGCGGCGGCGGCGAGCTCGCGGTGCAGGTCATCCTGGTCGTTGCTGCCGGTGAAGAACACCTTGGTGCCGTAGTGGTACACATGCCCGGTCAGCGCATCGCCCTGGTAGCCGCCGGGCTGGATGTGGAACTCGCGCTGGGTATACTCGGGCACGGGAAACTCGGGCGACCACTCGAGCGTGCCGGGGCCTTGCGTCTCGGCGGCGGCGAGCGCGTCTTCGATTTCGGCGCGCCGCAGTCCGAAGCTGGCATTGAGACTGCGCCACATCATCTGCTGGCTGCTGCGCAGCAGCCGGTTGCGGGTCGCGAGCACGGGTATGGGGTCGCCGATCTGGCGCAGTGCGACGCGATCCATCTGTGGCACGGGCGCGGGTGGCGTGCCGAGCGCGCCGTGCAGCGCCATCATCGCGGGCTGGCTCATGCCGGCGCCGCACAGCACGCGCAGGCCTTCGACGAAGTCGGCGTAGCTCTCATCCTCGAGCCGCGGCAGGCGCGGCAGCAGGCCGCGGTAGCCGCGATCGGGCGCGGTGCTGTCACGCGACGTAGCCGCGTTCGATGGGCTGGCGCTCATGCTGCACTACTCCTTGCGCTGCTGCGCGATCAGCCGCCGCACGTAATCGCGATAGCGGGTCGGTGCGCGACCGAGCAGCATCGTAAGCACGTTCGGGTTGCCGCGAAAGCCATGCCGGTCGTAATGCGCGTTCATGACGCGCATCTGCTCGATGCGATCCTCGCTGAGGCCGGCGGCGCGGGCGCGCTCAGCCATCACGTCGAGCGGCAGCGCCTGCGCGACGACGGGCCGGCCGAGTTCTTCGCTGAGGATGCCGGCCATGTCGCGCTGCGACAGCGGCTCGGGGCCGCCGAGTTCGTAGGTCGCGTAATGATGCTTGCCGGGTGTCGCACCGTCGGCGCGCGACTCGAGCACGACCCGCGCGGTGGCCTCGGCGAGGTCGGCGAGATCGGCGACGCTGCAGGCTTCGTCGATGCTGAACGGCATGGCGTGCACGCCCTGCCCGGTCACGGCCTTCCACAACCCCTCGAGATGCTGCATGTAGCGCGCCGGCTGCACGATGCTGTACGTGAGGCCGGACTCCACCAGGCTCTCCTCGGCCTCGAGTTTGAGCCGGTGGTGGCGCACCTCGCGCCGCAGCGGATGCATGACGGAGTAGTAGACGAAGTGGGGCAGCTGCGTGCGCCGCGCCGCATCGATGAGCCGCAGCATCATCGCGTGTTCATCGGGATGCATCGGCGGCCCGATGTGCACGAGCGCGTCGCAACCGGCGAGCGCGACTTCGAGCGAGCCCGAGTCCGCGAGATCCCCGACGGCATGCTCGGCGGCGCCGAGCGCGGCGAGCGCGGTGGCCTGGTCGGCGCGGCGGATGAAGGCGCGGACGGTGACCGCACCACCCGCTGTCGTGTCGTCCGCCAGCCGCGCCAGTGCCGCGATCACGGCCCGACCGGTGCGCCCTTTCGCGCCGGTGACGAGCACGCGTGTCATGTGCGCGGCGGCGTCTGGTGGTAGCGGTGCCGGATCGCGCTGCGCACGCTCCAGCCGGGCGGCGTGATCGCGGCGGCGAACACGCCGAACACCTGCGTGTCGAAACTCACGCTGCGCGTCTTCGGATCCCAGCGCGGCGGCGCACTGCCCGCCGGCGTGAACACGGGGTCCCAGTCGCGCGACCCTTCGTTGAAGACGAACACGCGCAGCCGCGCGACCTCGTCGGCGCTGAGCTTGCGGACGGTCAGCGGCAGCGTGAACGTCGCAGGCCGGTTCACGATGGTGCGGTAGGGTCCGAACAGCACGGCAGCACTGACGACCTGGCTGTGCTCGGCGAGATAGCTCAGCGGCGCGTCCTGCGTGCCGATGTAGGCCTCGAAGCTGTCCCAGGCGCTGACGAGGTTGTCGGCCGGGTCGGTGAACGCGCGGTAGTCCTGCGCATCGAAGCGCTCGGGTTCGCCGGGGTATTTGTCCGCGGCGACGACGACGCGCGCGCCGCGC
>CAZPJE010000178.1:0-12968 GCA_964586725.1 uncultured Steroidobacteraceae bacterium
GCCGGCGGCAGCGCGGGCGGCGTCGCGTCGCTCGGCGGCGACGTCGAGTCCGCGCAGCGCCGCGTCGCCGCGTTCGAGCGCGGCGGCCACTTCTGCGTTGATTGGATCTTCGGTCTCCACGGGATAACCGCTATCATACGCGGGCCTTCTGGATGCCCCATTCAACGATGCCGCGATACTCGACGCGATCCTGGCGTGCCTTCAAGCCCGAGGCCGCGGCGCCACAAGTGGCGGAACCCGCGACGGCCGTGCGACGGGCAACCGTGGCGGCGGGCGCGCTGTCGCCCCTCGGTGCGGGCCGCGTCCGGGTGCTGGGGCTCGATCCCGGCTCTCGTCGCACCGGCTTCGGCGTCATCGATTGCACCGGCTCCGATGCGCGCTGGGTGCGCTCGGGCTGCATCGAGGTGGCCGCGCTGCCGATGGCGGAGCGACTGCGCCGGATCCATCTCGAGGTGCGGCTGCTGGTCGAAGCGCTGCAGCCAGAAGTCGTCGCCATCGAGCGCGTGTTCGTCAGCCGCAACGTGGCCAGCGCGCTGAAGCTGGGGCAGGCGCGGGGCGCCGCGCTCGCCGCGCTCGAGCCGGGCACGCCGCTGCACGAGTACGCGCCGCGCGCGATCAAGCTCGCCGTCGTCGGCACTGGCGCGGCCGAGAAAACCCAGGTCGCACACATGGTCGGCCAGATCCTCAGCCTGCCCGAGCCGCCCAGCGGTGATGCGGCGGACGCGCTCGCGATCGCGCTGTGCCACGCGCATCAGCGGCGGGTCGCGCTGCTGACCGGCATGGCCGTGGCGCAGGTGCCGGCATGATCGGATCCCTGCGCGGTCGACTGGTCGCGAAGGCGCCGCCGCAGGCCCTGATCGAGGTCGGCGGCGTGGGCTACGAGGTCGAGGCGCCAATGTCCACGTTCTATACGATGCCGGCGGTCGGCGCCGAGATCGCGGTGCTGACCCACTTCGTCGTGCGCGAAGACGCGCAGATCCTTTACGCGTTCGCGACCGAGGCCGAGCGGGCGCTGTTCCGCAGCCTGCTGAAGGTATCCGGCGTCGGGCCGCGCATCGCGCTCGCGATCCTGTCCGGCGTGTCGGTCGAGGCGTTCGCGCAGTGCGTGCAGTCGCAGGACGTCGGCGCGCTGACCAAGATCCCCGGCGTAGGCCGCAAGACGGCCGAGCGGCTGATCGTCGAGATGCGCGATCGCGTCGGCGCGGAAGGCATGACTCCCGGTCTGTCGCTGCCCGGGGCAGGCGCCGCGGCCGGCGGTGCCGAGGGCGAGGCCTTCGCGGCGCTGGTGGCGCTCGGCTACAAGCCGGCAGAAGCAACGCGGCTGCTGCGCGCGGTCGAGCCGGGCGCGGGCAACACCGAAGAACTGATTCGCCGCGCGCTGCAGGGCGCGGCGCGGGAGCAGGGATGAACGCAGGAGTCGATGCCGGGCGCATCGTCGCGGCGGGCGCGGCGCGCGAAGACGAGGCCGTCGATCGCGCGATCCGCCCCAAGCGGCTCGCCGACTATGTCGGCCAGCCGCAGGTGCGCTCGCAGCTCGAGATCTTCATCGGCGCGGCGCGCGGCCGCGGCGAGGCGCTCGATCACGTGCTGATCTTCGGGCCGCCGGGGCTCGGCAAGACGACGCTCGCCAACATCCTCGCGACCGAACTCGGCGTGAACCTGCGCCAGACTTCGGGCCCGGTGCTGGAGCGGCCAGGCGACCTCGCGGCGCTGCTGACCAACCTGCAACCCCGCGACGTGCTGTTCATCGACGAGATCCATCGGCTCGCGCCGATCGTCGAAGAGGTGCTGTATCCGGCCCTCGAGGACTTCCAGCTCGACATCATGATCGGCGAGGGTCCGGCGGCGCGTTCGATCAAGCTGAACCTGCCGCCCTTCACGCTGGTCGGCGCGACCACGCGCGCCGGCCTGCTGACCTCGCCGCTGCGCGACCGCTTCGGGATCGTGCAGCGCCTCGAGTTCTATTCGGTCGACGATCTCGCCCACATCGTCGCGCGCTCGGCGGGCATCCTGGGCGTGGCGGCCGATGCCGAGGGCGTGCGGCGCATCGCCGAGCGCTCGCGCGGCACGCCGCGCATCGCCAACCGCCTGCTGCGGCGCGTGCGCGACTTCGCGCAGGTGCGCGGCAGCGGCCGCATCGATGCCAGCACCGCGGTCGCGGCGCTCGACCTGCTCGAAGTCGATCCGCGCGGCTTCGACACGCTCGATCGCAAGCTGCTCCTGACCATCATCGACAAGTTCGAGGGCGGTCCCGTCGGCATCGACAGCCTCGCCGCCGCGATCGGCGAAGAACGCGGCACGCTCGAGGACGTCATCGAGCCGTATCTGATCCAGCAGGGATTCCTGATGCGCACCGCGCGCGGCCGGATCGCCACTCGCGCCGCGTTCGTGCACCTCGGTCTGCCGATCCCGGAGCGCCTCGGCGCCTCGCTGCCGCTGTTCGAAGAGGGCCGCGGATGAGCGCGCCGTTCAGTCATCCGATGCGGGTCTACTGGGAAGACACCGACGGCGGCGGCATCGTCTACTACGCGAACTACCTGCGTTTCCTCGAGCGCGCGCGCACCGAATGGTTGCGCGGCCTGGGCTGGTCGCAGCAGGCGCTGGCGACGGATCCGGGGATCCTGTTCGCGGTCGTGCATGTCGATATCCGCTATCGCGAATCCGCGCGACTCGACGACCTGCTGGTCGTGACCTGCGCGCCGCGGCTAGAGAGCCGGGTCGTCGCACGCTTCGAGCAGCGCATTCATCGCGAATCCTTGTCGGGCGCGCTGCTGGCCGAGGCCAGCGTCGAGGTTGCCTGCATCGACGCGCGCAGTCATCGGCCGAAGCGCCTGCCGGCTTTTCTGTTCCAGGAATCCCCAGCATGACCAGTGGCGGCGAGTTGTCGGTCTTCCAGTTGATCCTCGAGGCGACGCTGGTCGTGCAGCTCGTCATGCTGACGCTGGTGGCGGCGTCGGTGTATTCCTGGGCGCTGATCTTCCGCAAGAACCAGCTGCTGCGCTCGACCCGCGCCGCTGTCGATGAATTCGGCGCGCGGTTCTGGTCCAGCCCTGACCTCGGTTCGCTGTACCAGGGCATCGGGCAGGGCGCGCCGCCGATCGGACTCGAGGCGTTGTTCCAGGCGGGCTTTCGCGAGTTCGCCAAGCTGCATCAGCAGGGCGTGACGGCGTCGGACATCCTGCTCGAGGGCGCGGGCCGCGCGATGCGGGCTGCCCAGATCAAGGAGGTCGAGAAGCTCGAGCACAACCTCTCGACGCTCGCGACGATCGGTTCGACCAGCCCTTACGTCGGCCTCTTCGGCACGGTCTGGGGCATCATGCACGCGTTCATCGGGCTGGGTTCGGCGCAGCAGGCGACGCTGGCCACCGTGGCGCCGGGCATTGCCGAAGCGCTGATCGCAACCGCGATCGGCCTGGTCGCGGCGATTCCGGCCGTGGTCGGCTACAACCGCTTCGCTGACCAGGTGGCGCGCCTAGAGCAGCGCTACGACGGTTTCATCGAAGAGTTCTCGACCATCCTGCAGCGGCACGCCTCGCGCGCCGCCGGCGGCAGCGGCTGAGGCACCTGCATGGCCCAGGTCAAGCGCGGCCGCCGCCCGATCAGCGAGATCAACGTCGTGCCCTACATCGACGTCATGCTCGTGTTGCTCGTGATCTTCATGGTGACCGCGCCGCTGCTGACCCAGGGCATCAGCGTCGAATTGCCAAAAGCGCCCGCCGATCCGGTCAATGCTCTCGATGCGCGCAACCGCGATCCGCTGGTGCTGTCGATCGATGCCGAAGGACTCTGGTACCTGAATGTCGGCAGCGCGCAGCGCGAGCCGCTCGATCCCCTGACGGCGCAGGCGCGCGTCACGGCGGTGCTGCGCCGTGCGCCTGATACGGCCGTGCTGCTCAAGGGGGACCGCCGCGTCGACTACGGTCGCATCGTCGATGCGATGCTGATGTTGCAGGCGGCTGGCGCTGCCAAGGTCGGCTTCCTGACTGAAACGGTTCCGGCGGCCAGCGAGCGCCGCGAGAGCGGCGCGGGGCGCCAATGACGGGCCGCGCCGGCGGGCCAGCGCCGCCGCCCGCAGACGTTCCGGCGGCGTCGCGCTTCGGGCCCGTCGGCAAGTCGCTGCTGCTTCACGGTGTCGTCGTCGTCGTGCTGGCGGCGGGACTGTGGTGGCCGCGCAGCGACCCGCCGGCGCCCCAGCCACTCGCGATCGAAGCCGTCGTCGTGGACCAGGCGACGCTCGAGCCGCGCCGCGGCCCACCGCGGCCGCGTCCCGAACCTGCGCCCGCAGCGGAACCCGTGCCGCCGCAGCCCGCACCCGCACTCGAACCCGAGCCCGAGCCCACGCCGCCGGATGCGCGTGAAGTCGAAGCGCAGCGCGAGCGGCAGCTGCGCGCCGAGCGCGCCGCGCGCGAACAGCACGCCGCCGACAAGGCTGCGGCGGAGCGACGCGCTGCTGACCAGCTCGCTGCCGAGCGCAAGCGCGCCGCGGACGAGGCGGCCGCCGCTGCGAAAGTCGCGGCACAGAAGGTGGCGGCGGAGAAGCAGGCTGCGGCCGAGCAGAAGCTGCGGGCAGAGCGCGAGGCCGAGTTGCGGCAGCAGCTCGCGGCCGAGGAGAATGCGCAACGGGCGCGCGCCGCGGGCCAGGGCGCAGCCTGGGCGGCTGCGATCCAGGCGCGGATCCAGCGCGCCTGGATACGCCCGGATTCCGCCCGGGCCGGGCTCGATTGCACGGTCATTGTGAACCAGGTGCCGGGTGGCGAGGTCACAGGGGTGCGGATCGGTGCGTGCAACGCCGACGAGGTCGTGCGCCAGTCGATCGAGGCGGCGGTGTTCCGCGCCTCGCCGCTGCCGCCGCCGCCGGATCCGGCATTGTTCGAACGGACGCTCGAGGTACGGTTCAGACCCAATGAATAGACTCTCCCTGCTCGGAATTGCACTGTGTTTCGCGGCGCTGGCGGCGGCGCCGGCCAGCGCCCAGTTGCGCGTCGAGATCACGTCGGGCGTGACCGACCCGATCCCGGCCGCCGTCGTCCCGTTCGAGGCAGCACGCGCGCTGCCCGTGGATCTGGCCAGCGTGGTCGACGCGAACCTGCGCGGCACCGGTCGCTTTGCGATGCTCGCGCGTGAGCGCATGCCGCAGCGACCGGCCGATGCGGCGGCGGTCGATGCCGCGCAGTGGCGCGCGCAGCGCATCGACTACGTCGTCGTCGCGCGCAGCCGCGACGGGGAGGCCGGCAGCGTCAGCGTCGACTACGCGCTGGTCAACGCGCTGACTGGCCAGACGCTGCTCAACGAACGCTTGACCGGCGCGGCAACGGTGCCCGGCCTGCGCAACCTCGCGCATCGCCTCAGCGACCGCGTCCACGAACGCATGCTGGGCGTGCGCGGCGCGTTCGCGACCCGTATCGCCTATGTCTCTGTCGACGGCAAGCCGCCGGCCCAGCGCTACCAGCTTATCGTCGCCGATGCCGACGGCGAGAACGCGCGCGTCGTGCTCGAGTCGCGCCAACCGCTGATGTCGCCCACGTGGTCGGCGGATGGCGAATGGCTCGCCTATGTGTCCTTCGAGGGGCGCGTGTCCGGGATCTACGTGCAGCGCGTGCGCACCGGCGAACGGCGCCGGGTGTCGGCGCGCCTCGGCATCAATGGCGCGCCGGCATTCTCGCCCGATGGCCGCCGCCTCGCGCTGACGCTGTCGGGTAGCGGCGGCAATCTCGACATCTATACGCTGGATCTGGCGACCCAGGCACTGACCCGCATCACCGACGATCCCGCCATCGACACCGAGCCTGAGTGGATGCGCGACGGCACGGCGTTGTACTTCACGAGCGACCGCGCTGGCGGGCCGCAGATCTACCGGCTGCAGCTCAGCCCCGGAGAGCGGCCGCGCCGCGTCAGCTTCAGCAACAGTTACAATGCGCGCGCCCGCCTGTCGCCGGATGGCCGTCAGCTGGCGATGGTGACGCAGGAGGGCGGGGCCTACCGGATCGCGCTGCAGAACCTCGAGACGGGTGCCGTTGCGGTGCTGACCAAGGGGCGCGGCGACGAGTCGCCGAGCTTTGCACCGAACGGCGCGGTGCTGATGTACGCCGGTCGCGAGCGCGGCCAGGATGTGCTCGCGACCGTGTCTGCAGACGGCCTGGCAACGCAGCGCCTCAAGTCCGATCGCGGCGAAGTCCGCGATCCGGCCTGGGGGCCGTTCCTGAAGTGAGTCGATTCGCATCGAGATGGAGTACCACGACATGTCAACACGCTTCGCCACTGTCCGCCGCCTGATCCTCGCGGTCGCCTGCGCGGCTGCCCTGGCTGGCTGCGCCAGCAAACGCGCGACGACTCCCACCGAGCCGCCACCCAGCACGACCGTCGATGCGGGTGCGACCACCGGCGCGGCTCCCACCGACCCGACGTCGGGCAGTGGCCTGGAGTCCGCGGGCACGGCCGCTGACGGCGGCGGCATCGCCGGACCGCAGGGCGGCTTGTTGTCGCAGCGTGTCGTTTACTTCGAGTTCGATCGGGCCGAGATCCGCAGCGAGGATGCGCCGCTGGTGGCTGCGCACGCCGCCTGGCTGGCCGCGAATCCCGGCGCCCGGATTCGCCTCGAAGGCCACACCGATGAACGCGGCACGCGCGAGTACAACATCGGTCTCGGCGAACGCCGCTCGCAGACCGTGCGGCGCGCGCTGACGCTGCAGGGCGTCGCCGAGAACCAGGTCGCGACCGTCAGTTTCGGCGAAGAGCGGCCGGCGGCGGCTGGCGAGGACGAGGCCGCGTGGTCGCAGAATCGCCGCGTTGAAATCCTGTACGTCAACTGACGGGCCACCGCCGATGTCGCTCCAGTCCCCATGGCCGGCTGCGCGCGCGCTGACGCTGTTCGCGCTGGGTTGCGTCGCGCTCGCCGGTTGCGCAACCCTGCCGGCGGAGGAGGATCCGATCCAGATCCGCCTCAATGACATCGACACCCGGCTGGGCAGGCTCGAGCGCGTCGTCAACAACCAGAGCCTGCTCGAGTTGTCGCAGCGCATCGATGCGCTGCAGGCCGAAGTACGGCAGCTGCGCGGGCAGACCGAAGAGACCGAGAATGGCGTCGCGGCCGCGCGCAGGCAGCAACGAGATCTGTACGCCGACCTCGATCGGCGGCTCGCGGCGCTCGAAGCGGGTGGCGGCGCTGCGATGGGCAGTGCGCCGTCTACTGGCGGTGCTGCGACGACCGGCGCGTCGGTTGGCAGCGTGCCGGCGGGCGGTGACGCTGGCAGCGTGGCCTATGGCCGCGCCTTCGATGCCTTGAAACAGGGCAGTTACCCCGCGGCGATCAGCGGCTTCACGGGGTTCCTGCGCGATCATCCGCAACATGAGCTGGCGGACAACGCGCAGTACTGGCTCGGCCAGGCCCATTACGTCACGCGCGATTACCCGAACGCGATCACCGCGTTCAACCGCGTCGTCGCGCAGTGGCCCGATTCTTCCAAGGCCGCGGATGCGCTGCTGAAGGTGGGTTACTCGCAGCTCGAATTGAAGCGTCCGGCAGACGCGCGCCGCACGCTCGAGGACGTCCGCACGCGCTATCCCGGCACGGAATCAGCGCGCGCTGCTGCCGAGCGACTGCAGCGTCTGCCGGCCAGTCCCTGACATGGGCGAAGCCCCGCAGGCAGCGGCGGTGCGACTGCGCATCACCGAGATCTTCCGTTCGCTGCAAGGCGAGGCGGATACGGTCGGCATGCCGACGACGTTCGTGCGGCTGACCGGCTGCCCGCTGCGTTGCCATTACTGCGACACGGCGTACGCGTTCAACGGGGGTGAGTCGATGTCGCTGGCGCAGATCCTGGATCGCGTGCGCGAACTCGATGCCCGGCATGTCTGCGTCACGGGTGGCGAGCCGCTCGCGCAGCGTGGCGTGCTGGCACTGCTGACGGCGCTGTGCGACGCGGGCCATCGGGTGTCGATCGAGACGAGCGGCGCGCTGCCGATCGATGCGGTCGACCCGCGCGTCGTGCGCATCGTCGACCTCAAGACGCCGGGCTCCGGCGAGGTGGCGCGCAATCTCTACGAACAGCTCGAGCATCTGCGCCGGGCGGACCAGGTCAAGTTCGTGATCTGCGATCGCGCCGATTACGACTGGAGCTGTGCCCAGGTGGAGCAGTACGCGCTCGCGCAGCGCTGCGGAGTGTTGTTCTCGGCGAGCCATGAGCAACTGCCGGCTGGACAGCTGGCCGACTGGATCGTCGCGGACCGCTTACCCGTGCGACTGCAGGTGCAGTTGCACAAGTACCTGTGGGGCAACGTGCCCGGCCGATGAGTACCGCTGCGCGCCGTGTCGTCGTGCTGCTGTCGGGTGGGCTGGATTCGGCCACCGTGACTGCGATGGCTCGTGAGCGCGGCCATGCCGTGCACGCGCTGTCGGTGCATTACGGGCAGCGCCATTCATCGGAGCTCGCGGCAGCAGCGCGGGTCGCAGCCGCATTGGGCGTCATCGAGCACCGCGTGATGGGCGTCGACCTCGCTGGCATCGGCGGCTCGGCGCTGACCGACGCCGCGCTGGCCGTGCCGGAGGCGCCGACGGCGGGCATCCCGATCACTTACGTGCCGGCGCGCAACACGCTGATTTTGGCGCTGGCGCTGGGGTGGGCCGAAGTGCTCGATGCCGAGGCGATCTTCATCGGCGTCAACGCCGTGGACTTCTCGGGCTATCCCGACTGCCGGCCGGTGTTCATCGACGCGTTCGAGCGGCTCGCGCAGGTGGCGACCCGGCGCGGGGTCGAGGGCCAGACTGTGCGGATCGAGGCGCCGCTCATCGATCTCAGCAAGGCCCGCATCATCGCCGAGGGGCTGCGCCTGGGGGTCGATTTCTCGCTGACCGTGTCGTGCTACCAGGCCGACGCCGACGGGCGCGCCTGTGGGCGCTGCGATTCCTGCCGCCTGCGCCGCGACGGGTTCGCGGCGGCCGGGGTGCCGGACCCGACCCGTTACGCCTGACCCGCTCGCCAACCGGGCCCGCAAATTCGGTATCATGCGCGCCCTCGCGGGTAGCGGATCACGGGTCCTTAGCTCAGTCGGTAGAGCAGCTCCCTTTTAAGGAGTTGGTCGTGCGTTCGAGCCGCACAGGACCCACCATACCCGCCAGCGTTCACAGCACAGTCATGACCGCGACGAAGTGACAGGCGACGCCGGCCACGACGAACGCATGCCACACCACGTGGGTATAGCGGCGCGACTTCCAGGCATAGAACGGTACGCCGGCCGTGTAGCAGAGTCCGCCAGCCGCGATCCACGCGAGCGTGTCGGCATCCAGCACATTCCAGAGCGGCTTGATCGCGACGATGCCGACCCAGCCGAGCAGCAGGTACAGCGCCGTCGACAGGCGCGGGTAGCGAAACCGCAGCACCACCTTGGCGATGATGCCGCCCAGCGCAATGGCCCAGACGGCAATCAGTAGCGCAAAGCCGGCGGTGCCGCCGAGCACGCCGGCGGCGAACGGCGTGTAGGTGCCGGCAATCAGCAGGAAGATCGCCGCATGATCCAGCAGTCGCCAGCGCTGGCGCGCCTCCGGGGCGGTGCTGCGGTGGTAGATCACCGAGGCGGCGAACATCAGCAGCGCCGCCACGCTGAACGTGATCGCGCCGGCCAGCCGCCACCCTGACTCCACGCCGGCTGCTTTCCACAGCAGCCAGGGTATCGAGGCCGCAGTGGCGACCAGGCCGATCAGGTGCGTCAGGCTGTGCCAGCGTTCCTCGGCGGCGGTGTAGGGTGCAGGGCTGGCTCCGGAGTCCGGCATTGGCGCCAGCATAGGTCATATCGGAGTGGACAGCGGAAGCTACTGACTGGCTGGGCCCGTCCGGACTGCGTATGTTGCAGCCGTAGGTTTCCATGGAAGGTCTGCATGTCATCGAACGAAAGACCCTGGTGGCATCGCGTCAGGGGTGGCCTCGTCGCGGGTCTGTGCGGCTGCGCGCTGCTGGCAGCCTGCGGCCGCGGTGGCGGGTCAGCACCGGAAGCGCAGGCAAGCCTGACGGTGACGGCCGGGGAGGCCGAGAGCCGCTCGATCGTGCTCGATGTCGTCGCCTCCGGATCGGTCGCCGCGTGGCAGGAGATGTCGCTCGGCGTCGAAGTCGCCGGCCACCGGGTCGAGCGCGTGCTGGTCGAAGTCGGGGATCGTGTCCGTGCCGGCCAGGCCTTGCTGCAGCTCGATACGCGCACGCTGCAGGTCGATCTGCGCCGCGCCGAAGCGGGCTATGCCCAGGCGCGCGCGAATCTTGACCTTGCCTCGACGAGCGCAACGCGCGGCGCGACTTTGCTCGAACGCCAGCTGATATCCCAAAGCAACTTCGACGAGCTGCGCTCGGCGCGCGCAGCCGCCGAGGCGCAGCTGCAGAGCGCGGCGGCCGAGCGCGATGCCGCCCGACTGCGCCTGTCCTACGCAACGCTGCGGGCGCCCGATGCAGGCGTGATCTCGGCGCGTGTCGTGCAGCCGGGCCAGATCGTGCCCAGCGGCGTCGAGCTGCTGCGCCTGATTCGCCAGGGCCGCCTCGAATGGCGCGCCGAACTCGCCGAGTCCGATCTCGTCCGCGTCACCCCGGGCGCCAGTGTCTGGGTCCGCGCGCCGGACGGCAGCGACGTCGCCGGCAAGGTCAGGGCGATCTCGCCTGCGCTCGATACGGCCTCGCGCACGGCGCTGGTCTATGCAGACCTGCCTGCGTCCGGGGCGCTGCGCGCCGGCATGTTCGCGGAGGGGCGGATCGCGCTCGGCAGCGTCCAGGCCCAGGTGTTGCCGCGCGAGGCCGTCGTCGTCCGTGACGGTTACAGCTATGTGTTCGTGCTCGGCGCGGATTCGCGCGTCTCGCAGCGGCGCGTCGACGCGTCGCCGGCGAATGCCGACATCGTGCCGATACGTTCGGGTCTGAAGGACGGCGAGCGCGTCGCGGTACGCGGTGCCGGCTTCCTCAGCGACGGCGATCTGGTGCGCGTCGTCGATCCCGCTGTCGCCGATACCGGCGACGGCGCCGCCATGCCCAGCCCAGCACCGCAGGCGGCACCGCGCTCATGAACGTCTCGCTGTGGGGCATCCGCAACCCGCTCGCTGCAGCGCTGGTGTTCGTGGTGCTCTGCGTTGCCGGCTTCTACGGCTGGCGGCAGCTGCCGATCTCGTCGCTGCCGGATATCGCGCTGCCCGAAGTGCGCGTGACGGTGAACCTCGCCGGCGCCACGCCGACGCAGCTCGAAACCGATGTCACGCGGCGCGTCGAGGACGCCGTCGCCAGCATTCCGGGCATCGACAGCATCCGCTCGCAGATCAACGAGGGCGTGTCGGTCACGCGCATCGAGTTCGAACTGGGCCGCGACCTCAACGACGCGCTGGACCAGGTGCGCGATGCGATCAGTCGCGTCCGGCCGGAACTGCCCAGCGACATCGATGAACCCCAGGTGGCGCGCATCAATCTCAACGGGCCGACGCTGCTGGCCTATGTCGTCGAGTACCCGCGGTTGCCCATCGAGGAACTGTCGTGGTTCGTGGACGACACGATCACCAAAGCCCTGTTCGGCGTGCAGGGGGTCGGGAGCGTCAGCCGCAATGGCGGCGTCGAGCGCGAAATCCGCATCAACCTGCGGCCCGAAGCGCTGCAGTCGTTCGGCGTCACGGCCGGCACCATCTCGAGCCAGCTCGCGCGCCTGCAGGTGGAGCGGCCGGGCGGGCGCGCGGAAGAGGGCGGTTCGGAGCAGTCGGTGCGCACCGTGGCCACCGTGCGTTCCGCGGCGGATCTCGCCAATTATCCGATCTTCCTGCCGGATGGGCGCACGGTGCGGCTCGCGTCGTTGGCGTCGGTCGAGGACGGCGCCGCGCTGCCGCGCAACGCAGCGCTGCTGAACGGCAAGCCGGCGGTGGCGGTCTCGATCAATCGCACGCGGGGCATGAGCGAAGTGGCGGTCGGCGACGGCGTGCGCGCCGCGGTGTCGCAGCTGGAGGCCGATCACCCGGGACTGCGTTTCGTCGAGGTCACATCCTCGGTCGAGCAGGCGGAGGCTTCCTACGATGCGTCGATCTGGATGCTCTGGGAAGGCGCGCTGCTCGCGGTGCTGGTCGTCTGGTGGTTCCTGCGCGACTGGCGCGCCACGTGGATCTCGGCGCTCGCCTTGCCCCTGTCGATGATCCCGACCTTCGCCGTCATGCACTGGTTCGGCTTCAGCCTGAACCTGCTGTCGCTGCTGGCCCTCGCGGTCGTGATCGGCATCCTCGTCGACGATGCGATCGTCGAGGTCGAGAACGTCGCGCGGCACCGCGCGATGGGCAAGACCCCGATGCAGGCCGCCATCGACGCCTCCGATGAAATCGGCGTCGCGGTCATCGCGACCTCGACCACGCTGGCGGCGGTGTTCGTGCCGGTCGCCTTCCTGCCTGGCGTCACCGGGAAGTTCTTCCGGGAATTCGGCTGGACTGCGGCCGCAGCGGTGCTTTTCTCGCTGCTGGTCGCGCGATTGCTGACGCCGATGCTCGCCGCGTACTTCATGAAGGGGCAGCCCCGCGCGGCGGCCGACACGCCGCTGATGCTCTGGTATCTCGGCTGGGTGCGCAAGGCGATCGAGCACCGCCGCATCACGGTGGCGCTCGCCGCCGCGAGCTTCGTGCTGTCGCTCGCGTTGATCCCGTTCATCCCGGCCACATTCGTGCCCGCCTCGAACACATCGCGCGTGCAGCTGCAGGTCGAGTTGCCGCCGGGTTCGCGGCTGGATGACAGCGTGCGTGCCGCCGAAGACGTGCGTCGGCTGCTGACGCGGATGCCCGAGATCGAGAGCGTCTATACCGGGATCGGCACGACGGGCGGCGGCCATGGTGGTGGCAGCCTGAACCTGCCGGAAGTGCGCACGGCGTCGATGACGCTGCAGTTCCGCAAGGATGTCGACAAGTCCACGCAGGAGCTCGAAGACGAGATCCGCCAGCGCCTGCGCGACGTCCCCGGCGTCAGGACGAGCTTTACGTCTGG
>CAZPJE010000179.1:0-24166 GCA_964586725.1 uncultured Steroidobacteraceae bacterium
CAGCGGCAGCGCCGTCTTGCTCGAATCGAACACCTCGACCACCTTGGGCACGACGAACACCAGCAGGCCGGAGACGATGCCGAGGCACATGATCGTCAGTACGATGGGATAGAGCAGCGCGCCCAGGATGCGCTGGCGCAGGATGTCGCGGCTTTCGGTGTAGTCGGCGAGGCGCTCGAGCACCGCGTCGAGATGGCCCGACTGCTCGCCGGCCGAAACGGTCGCGCGGTAGATCTCGGGGAACACGCGCGGGAAGTCGCCGAGGCCGTCGGCGAGCGTGTGGCCTTCCATGACCTTGCCGCGCACGCCGAGCAGGATGCCCTGCACGCGCGGCTTCTCGGTCTGCTGCGAGACCGCGAGCAGGGCTTCTTCGAGCGGCAGGCCGGCCCGCGACAGCGTCGCGAGCTGGCGCGTCAGCAGCGCGACATCGCCGGTCGAGGCGCCGCGACCGAACGCAAAGCCGCGCTTCTCGCGCGCGGATTCGGTCTGGGCGGCGGGCGCCACGTCGAGCGGCAGCAGCTGCTTCTCGCGCAGCAAGGCCCGAACATGGCGCGGCGAGTCGCCCTCGAGCACGCCCTTGCGTTCGCGACCGCTGGGGTCGAGCGCGGTGTAGGCGAAGGCGCCCATGGCAGCGGCCTCAGTCTTCGCGCGTCACGCGCAGGACTTCCTCGATCGTCGTCTCGCCGGCCAGCACCCGGCGCCGGCCGTCATCGCGGATCGAGGGGGTCAGCGTGCGGGCATGGCGGTCCAGTTCGAGCTCGGACGCGCCGTCGTGGATCATGGTGCGCATCGTGTCGTCGATCAGCACGAGCTCATAGATGCCGGTGCGACCGCGATAGCCGCCGCCGGTTTCGCGGCCGGGGCGGTACAGCACCGGCGACGGATCCTGCGGCGCGAGGTTCAGCAGCCGACGCTCGTAGTCGCCGGCCTGGAAGGGTTCGCGGGTTTCCTGGTGCAGCACGCGCACCAGGCGCTGCGCGACGACGCCGATCAGGCTCGATGACAGCAGGAACGGCTCGATGCCCATGTCGCGCAGGCGCGTGACCGCGCCAACGGCCGTGTTGGTGTGCAGCGTGGACAACACGAGGTGACCGGTCAGCGAGGCCTGCACGGCGATCTGCGCGGTCTCGAGGTCGCGGATTTCGCCGACCATCACGACGTCCGGGTCCTGGCGCAGGATCGCGCGCAGGCCGCGCGCGAAGGTCATCTCGACCTTGGTGTTCACCTGCGTCTGGCCGATGCCGTCGATGTAGTACTCGATCGGATCCTCGACCGTCATGATGTTGCGGGTGTTGTCGTTCAGGCGCTCGAGCGCCGCATACAGCGACGTCGTCTTGCCTGAGCCGGTGGGGCCCGTGACCAGCAGGATGCCGTGCGGTTTGTGGATCAGTTCATCGACCAGGCCCTGGGTCCGCGGGTCCATGCCGAGCTGGGCGAGGTCGAGGCGCCCGGCCTGCTTGTCGAGGATACGCAGCACGACCCGCTCGCCATGTCCCGAGGGGATGGTCGAGACGCGCACGTCGACGGCTCGCCCGGCGATACGCAGGCTGATGCGGCCGTCCTGCGGCAGGCGCTTCTCGGCGATGTCGAGCCGCGACATGACCTTGATGCGCGAGACGACCAGCGGCGCGACCGCGCGCTTGCTCTGCAGCACTTCGCGCAGCACGCCATCGACGCGGAAGCGCACCACGAGCCGGTTCTCGAACGGCTCGATGTGGATGTCCGAGGCGTTGTCCTTGACGGCCTGCGTCAGCAGCGCGTTGATCAGGCGGATGATGGGCGCGTCGTCGTCGCTCTCGAGCAGGTCCGCCTGCTCGGGCAACTCCTGCGCGAGGAAGGCGAGGTCCGTCGTCTCTTCCAGGCCGCCCGCAGCGCTCGCGGCATCGGAGCCGGCTTCGTACGCGCTGCGCAGCAGCTGATCGAAACTCTCGTCGCTGACACGGTCGACCTTGACCGGCAGGCGCAGGAAGCGACGCAGCTCCGCGAGTGCCATCGGCGTGGCGCCCTGGCGGCAGGCGCAGTGCGCGACGCCATCGACGATCTCGCGCACCACCACGCCATGGCGCTTCGCGAACGCGAAGGACAGGCGCCGCGGCGCGCTCACGGCCTGTGCGGACGCGTTCAACGCGGCGTGCCCGCAACCGGGGCGGTGGCCGGCGCAGCGGCAGGTGTCGCGGGCGTCGGGGCGGCGGCCTCCGGCGCAGGCGAGGAGGTGCTGCCCGCGGGCGGCGTCGCGGTCGGAGCGGGGGTCGTCGTGGGCCGCGGTGGCGGATCGGGCAGCGCGGGCAGCGCGGGGCGGCGCTCGCCGGGCAGCAGCGGCAACACTTCGCCGCGCGGGCCGTTGGTGCGCTGCTGCTCGCGCATGTAGTTGTACTTCTGGTTGGTCTCGATCGCGGTATCCGTGCCGTCGCGCAGGATGCGCGGCTTGATGAACACCATCAGGTTCGTCTTGGTCTTCTTCGCGCTGCGCGTCTTGAACGCCTCGCCGATGATCGGGATGCGACCCAGGAACGGGACGCGCTGTTCGCCGCCGGTCTGGCTGTCGGAGATCAGGCCGCCGAGCACGATGGTGCCGCCGTCCTCGATCAGCACGTTGGTGTTGATCGTGCGCTTGTTCGTGACGAGGTCCACGGCGCCGCTCGCGGAGGCCGCGATGCTCGAGCTCTCCTGCTCGATCTTGAGCATCACCGAGTCGCCCTCGTTGATCTGCGGCGTGATCTTCAGGATCGTGCCGACTTCCTGGCGCTGGATGGTCTGGAACGGGTTGACGTTGCCACCACCGTTGTTGCCACCCGTGTTCGTGAACTGCCCGGTCAGGAACGGCACTTCCTGGGCGACCTTGATCTCGGCCTCCTGGTTGTCCATCGTCACGATCGACGGCGTCGCGATGATGTTGGTGTTCGAGTCGCCGCGCAGCGCGCGGATCATCGCGGCGAAGTTGATGCCGGTGCCGTTCAGCCGCCCGATGCCGATAGTCGTGCCGCGCGGCACGGTGGTCAGCGATGCCGGATTGTCCACGGCGCGCGCGAGATCCACGACGGAAATGCCGCCGACCGGCTCGATGAAGCCGCCCGCCGGGATGTCGCCATCGGCGTCCGCCGCCACCCAGTTCACGCCTAGCTCGGCCGACTTGTCGGCACTCACTTCGACGATGATCGCTTCGACCAGCACCTGAGCGCGGCGGATGTCGAGCTTGTCGACGATGGTCATCAGCGAGCGCATCGTCTTCGGCGGCGCGGTCATCACGAGCGCGTTGGTCTCGGGTTCCGCCCAGATCGAGGTGCTCTTGTCGGCGAGCGCCGCCGCGCCGCCGGCGGTCGCCGGGGCGGCGGTCGCGGCCGACAGCTGTTCCTTGAGCTTGCCGGCGATCTTCTCGGCATCGGCATAGCGCAGGTAACGAACTTGGGTATCGCCGCCGTTGTCGAGCGGCGTGTCGAGGTGGGCGATCAGCGCCTTGGCGCGCAGCCGCAGCGTCGTGTCGCCGCTGATCAGCACGCTGTTGGAGCGGTCATCGGCGACCAGCCTGACCGACGGCGCGCCGCCCTCGGCCTGCGCCTGCGCCTGGGTCAGCGAGGTGACGATGCGCACGACCTCGGCGGCCGAGGCGTTCTGCAGCGGCACGACTTCGACCTCCGAGCTCGCGGCCTCGTCGATGCGGCGGATGATGCGCATCATCCGGTTCACGTTGTTGGCGCGGTCCGAGATGATCAGGATGTTGGACGCTGGGTAAACGGCCAGGTGCGCGTACTGCGGCTGCATCGGGCGCAGGATGGGCACGAGCTGCGCGGCGCTGATGTTCTTGACGCTGACGATCTGAGTGACGATCTCGTCCGAAGTCGCGCTGACGCGGTTCGGCAGGTCGATGCTCGGCATCTGCCTCGCGTTGGCATCCGGCACGACGCGGATGATGCCGCCGGTCTCGACGGCGATGAAGCCGTGCACCGACAGCAGCGCAAGGAAGGCTTCGTAGAACGCGGCGCTCGACATCGGCGTCGAGGACAGCATCGTGACCTGCGCGCGCACGCGCGGATCGATGATGACGTTCTTGCCGGTCGCGGCGCTGACGGCCTCGATCACCTGCGTGATGTCGGCATCCTTGAAGTTCGGCGTGATCTGGGCGCCGCGCGCGGCCGGTTGCTGCGCCGCGGCGGGCGGCGCATGTGCCGCCAGCAGCGTCAGGGCGGCGCCCAGCAGCAGCGCAACGCGATTCGGGGCAGGGAAGGCAAGGCTCATCGGGCGAATCCTGTGCTGCCGCGGTGGATCACTGCGGGGTGGGGGCGAGCATCGCCGGTGTCTCTTCGACCGGTGTGATGCCTGGGGAGTTCACGACCTGTTCGGCCTGGTTCGCGACCTCGGCGAGATTCAGGTTCAAGTCGCTGGGGCGGCCGTTGCGGATCAGGCTGACGCGCACTTCGGCGGCGCTGCCCATCGTGCGCATGATCTCGTCGCCGCGCGAAGGGTCGTCGAGCGGCGTGCCGTTGATCGACGTGATCAGGTCGCCAGGCCGCAGGCCGAGCCTCGAGAACGCCGCCGGGTTGCGGCCCGGGTAGACGCGATAGCCGCGCAACTGGCCCTTGTCGAAGACCTTGGTCGGGCGCATCAGGTCGCCGATCAGGCCCGGATCGCGCTGCACCAGCGAGCGCATGCGGTCGACTGCGGCACCGGCTTCGCTGCCCACGGCCGGCAGGTTGCTGACGACCGGCGTCGATGACACCTGCCGTGGCAGCGTCACCGACTCGAGGGCGCCGCCGCGGGAGATGATCACGCGGTCGCCGTAGATCGAGTGCAGCGTCGCACCGCCCGGCAGCGCTTCGCCGACGCGGCGCAGCTTGGCCGCCGCGGCCGATTCGCCGATGATCGCGAAGCCCTGCTGCGGATCCGGGTCGGCCAGCACGCCGGCCAGCACCAGCGGCATGCTGGTCGGGGGTGCATCGGTGGGGTTGCCGGCCGCCGGGTTCGCGGCATTGCCGAACAACTTGGCATTCAGCACGGCGGCGATGTCGAGCGGCGCGCGGGTCGCGCTGCCCCCGGGCGGCGGCGGCGTGAAGGCCGCGCCCACGGGCGCTTCGCCGCGGAACAGGCCGGTCAGGATCAGCGCCAGTTGCACGCCGACAGCGAGACCGGCGAGGCCGGCCGCCCATTGCGGAGCGCGCTCCCGCAGCAGCGGCAACAGGGTGTCGGGCGATCGCCACGCAGTCTGCCACGGGGTGGACGTCATCGTGCAATCATACGGGGCGGCTGGTTATCGTCACAAGGCACTGTATTGATTCATGAATTCCATCTCGTTCGTCGCGGATTCGCGACGCATCCATCAGCGCCCTTGAGTTGCTGCCAGCGTCACCCTATAACACAGGCTTATGTCGGAAGATCCACGCCAGCCACCGGACTCGGGAACCCTTGTCGCCGAGGCGACTCCTAAAACCAAGCAGCCACCGCTGTACCAGGTGTTGCTGCTCAACGATGACTACACTCCGATGGAGTTCGTCGTGGATGTGCTCGAGCGTTTTTTCAGCCTCAACCGCCCGAACGCCACGCGCATCATGCTCGAGGTCCACACACGCGGCCGCGGCGTCTGTGGTGTGTTCACTTACGAAATTGCTGAAACCAAGGTCGCGCAGGTGACAACCTACGCGCGTGATCACCAGCATCCGCTGATGTGCACTCTGGAGCAGGCCTGACCGGCCGCAAGGACGCCCACCGTGTTGTCGAATGAACTCGAAGCCTGCCTGAACGAAGCCTTCCAGCTCGCGCGCGAAGGCCGGCACGAATTCCTGACCGTCGAGCACCTGCTCTACGCGATCCTCGATACGCCGCGGATCCGCGAAGTGCTGCGCGCCTGCGGCGCGGACGCCGCGAAGCTGCGCGACGAACTGAAGGAGCACCTCGACCAGACCACGCCGCGCCTGAAGGCCGACGAGGACCGGGAAGTGCAGCCGACGCTGGGCTTCCAGCGCGTGCTGCAGCGCGCCGTGTTCCACGTGCAGTCGAGCGGCAAGAAGGAAGTCGGCGTCGCCAACGTGCTGGTCGCGATCTTCAGCGAGAAGCAGAGCCACGCCGTCTACCTGCTGGGCCGGCAGGACATCTCGCGGCTCGACGTCGTCAATTACATCTCGCACGGGCTGTCGAAGGTTGCCGACGAGAAGCCCGAAGGCAAGGACAGGGAAGACGGCCCCGCGACTGGTGAGGCCGCCGAGCGCGACGGCGAGGGCGGCGGCGCGCTCGAGAAGTACGCGACCAATCTCAACCGGATGGCGCAGGACGGCAAGATCGACCCGCTGATCGGCCGGCAGATGGAAGTCGAACGGACGATCGAGATCCTGTGCCGGCGGCGCAAGAACAACCCGCTGTACGTCGGCGAAGCCGGCGTCGGCAAGACCGCCATCGCCGAGGGCCTGGCGCGGCGCATCGTCGAGGGGCAGGTGCCGGAGGTGCTGTCGGACTGCACCATCTATGCCCTCGACATGGGCGCGCTGATCGCGGGCACGAAGTACCGCGGCGATTTCGAGAAGCGCCTCAAGGGCGTCATCACCGAGATCAAGAAGCAGCCGGGCGCGATCCTGTTCATCGACGAGATCCACACGGTGATCGGTGCCGGCGCGGCCTCGGGCGGCGTCATGGATGCCTCGAACCTGATCAAGCCTGTCCTGACCAACGGCGAATTGCGCTGCATCGGCTCGACGACCTACCAGGAATACCGCGGCATCTTCGAGAAGGACCACGCGCTCGCGCGCCGCTTCCAGAAGATCGACGTCGTCGAGCCGACGGTCAACGAGACGATCGAAATCCTGAAAGGCCTGCGCAGCCGTTTCGAGGAGCACCACCAGGTCAAGTACACCGACGACGCGCTGAAGGCGGCGGCCGAGCTCGCCGCCCGGCACATCAACGACCGCCACTTGCCCGACAAGGCCATCGATGTCGTCGATGAGGCCGGCGCTCGGCTGCGCCTGAAACCCGCGGGTGAGCGCGAAACGACGGTCGAGGTGCACCACATCGAAGACGTGGTAGCGCGGATTGCGCGCATCCCACCCAAGAACGTCTCGAGCAACGACAAGGAAACGCTGCGCAACCTCGAGCGCAACCTCAAGCTCGTGATCTTCGGCCAGGACAAGGCCGTCGAGACGCTGTCGTCGGCGATCAAGATGGCGCGCTCGGGCCTCGGCGACCAGCGCAAGCCGGTCGGCTCCTTCCTGTTCGCGGGTCCGACGGGCGTCGGCAAGACCGAAGTCACGCGCCAGCTCGCGATCGCGCTCGGCATCGAGTTCATCCGCTTCGACATGTCCGAGTACATGGAGCGGCACACCGTGTCGCGCCTGATCGGCGCGCCGCCGGGCTATGTCGGCTTCGACCAGGGCGGCCTGCTGACCGAAGCGATCGCCAAGCATCCGCATGCCGTGCTGCTGCTCGACGAGGTCGAGAAGGCGCATCCGGACGTCTTCAACCTGCTGCTGCAGGTCATGGACCACGGCACGCTGACCGACAACAACGGCCGCAAGGCCGACTTCCGCCACGTCATCATCGTCATGACGACCAATGCCGGCGCCGCCGACATGGCGCGCGCGTCGATCGGCTTCGTTTCGCAGGACAACACCAGCGACGGCATGGAAGCGATCCGCAAGCTGTTCTCGCCCGAGTTCCGCAACCGCCTCGACGCGGTGATCCAGTTCGGCCCGCTCGACCCGGTGACGATCGAACGCGTCGTCGACAAGCTGCTGGTCGAAGTCGAGACGCAGCTCGAGGCGAAGCGCGTCGCGCTGTCGCTCGACGACGCCGCGCGGCGCTGGATCGCCACCAAGGGCTACGACCCGAAGATGGGCGCGCGACCGATGGCCCGCGTGATCCAGGAGTTCATCAAGCGACCGCTGGCCGAGGAACTGCTGTTCGGCAAGCTGGTCGGCGGCGGGCAGGTGCGCGTGACCGTGCTGCCGGACGGCTCTGGGCTCAAGCTGGAGTCGACGCCCGCAGAGGAACCCGCGGTTACGGCCTGAGGTAGCCCGACAGCGGCGACCGGCGCGTTCAGCGGCCGCGATAGACGATGCGGGCCTTACTGAGATCGTACGGCGTCATTTCGACCGTGACAGCGTCGCCGGTCAGGATGCGGATGTAGTTCTTGCGCATCTTGCCGGAGATGTGCGCGGTGACGATGTGTCCGTTCTGCAGCTTCACCCGGAACGTGGTGTTGGGCAGGGTCTCGACGACCTGGCCTTCCATCTGCAGCGCATCTTCCTTGGACATTCAGTTCCCGCGGTGACCGAAAAAACGAGCGCGGATTCTGCATAAACGGCCGCGGCAATGCAATTGCGCCCCGATTACCAGTGATCCGGCACCCCGGCGGCGGCATGCTCGGCCAGCAGGGTGCCGAATTGGGCCCGGGGCAGGGGTCGACTGCCCAGGCTTTGCAGGTGCCGCGACGCGAGCTGGCAGTCGATCAGCCGGATGCCGCGTTCCAGCGCCCGCCGCACCAGCGCGGCCAGGGCTACCTTGGAGGCGTCGGTTTCGTGCGCGAACATCGATTCGCCGAAGAACACCCGCCCGAGCTGCACGCCATACAGGCCGCCGACGCGGCGTCCGTCGCGCCAGGTCTCGACGCTGTGCGCGATGCCCAGGTCGTGCAGCCGGGTATAGGCCGCGCGCATGTCATCGGTGATCCAGGTGCCATCGCTGGCATGACGGGGCGCTGCGCAATCGCGCAGCGTGCCGCGGAAGTCAGCGTCGAACCGCACTTCGTAGCCGCGGTTGCGCTCGCTCTTGGCGAGGCTGCGGCTGCGGCGGAACTCCTCGGGAAACAGCACGGCGCGCGGGTCCGGGCACCACCACAGCACCGGCTGGCCAGCCGAATACCACGGAAAAATGCCGCGCCGGTAGGCGGCGATCAGGCGCGCCGGCGACAGGTCGCCGCCGGCCGCCAGCAGCCCGGGCGGATCGTCGAGCGCCCGATCGGTCGGCGGGAAGGCATCGGGCGGATCGCGGCGCGTCAGCCAGGTGATGTTGTGCATCGGCCGCTCAGCGATACGGCACGTGGTCGCTGACTGCAGCGGCGTAGTCGTCGACGTGGCTGCCCTCGCGGCGCAGGAAATCGCCGATCGCGGCACGGAAGCGCGGCTCGGCGATGAAGTGCGATGACCAGGTCAGGGTCGGTTCGAAGCCGCGCGCGACCTTGTGCTCGCCCTGCGTGCCGGGTTCGAAGTGCGCCAGCCCGCGCTCCAGGCACAGCTCCACGCCCTGGTGGTAGCAGGTCTCGAAATGCAGGCTGTGCAGCTCATCGGCGGCCCCCCAGTAGCGGCCGTACAGGGTGTCGCGGCCGACGAACAGGATCGCCACCGCGACGATCTCACCGGCGCGCCGCCCCAGCTTCGTGACCAGTCCGCCATCCGGCGCCCGCGCGATCGCCGTGAAGAACTCGCGCGTCAGGTAGGGCTCGTGGCAATGCCGCAGGAAGGTATCGCGATGCAGTGCGTAGACGCGGTCCAGTTCGGCGTCGGTCAGATCGGCGCCGCTGCGGGTTTCGTAGTGGATGCCCTGCTCGGCGACGCGACGCCGCTCGCGCTTGGCTTTCTTGCGCTTGTCCGCCGTGAAGCTGCCGAGGAAAGCGTCGAAGTCGGCATAGTCGCGGTTGTGCCAGTGGAACTGGCAGTCGCGACGCGACAGCCAGCCGGCCGCATCCAGTACCTGTTTCGCAGCCTTGTCCGGAAACAGCACGTGCGCGGTCGACAGGCCGCGTGCCTCGACATAGCGCTGCGCGACCTCGAGCAGCCGGGCTGCCGTCGCCTCGTAGGGCAGGTCGGCGCGCACCAGCAGGCGCGGCCCGGTGGCGGGCGTGAACGGCACCGCGATCAGCAGCTTCGGGTAGTAGCTGAGGCCGGCGCGCGCATAGGCCTGTGCCCAGCTGAAGTCGAACACGAATTCGCCGTAGGAATGCTGCTTGAGGTAAGCCGGCGCGGCCGCCGCGAGGCCGCGCGCATCGCTGAGCGTGAGGGTCGACGGTTGCCAGCCGCTGCCGGGCCCGACACAACCCGTGGTTTCGAGCGCCGCGAGCCACGTATGCCGGACAAACGGGCTCGCGCCGTCCGACAGCGCATTCCACTGGTCCGGGTCAAGCTCGGCGATGCGTTGGTCGACAGCCTCTCTCACGCGTGTCCGAGCTGCTCCAGGTAACGGTCGGCGTCGAGCGCCGCCATGCAGCCGGAGCCGGCCGACGTGATCGCCTGCCGATAGACATGGTCAGCGACGTCGCCGGCGGCGAACACGCCGGGCACGCTGGTCGCGGTCGCATTGCCGGAAGTGCCGCTGCGCACCTGGATATAGCCATCCTTCATGTCGAGCTGGCCGGCGAAGATCTCGGTGTTGGGCGTGTGGCCGATCGCGATGAACACGCCGGTGACCGGCAGGTCGCGCGCGGGCCCGCCGGCGGTCGGCGCGATCCGCAGGCCGTTGACGCCGGCATCGTCGCCCAAGACCGAGTCGACCACCTGGTTCCACTCGAGCGCGATCTTGCCGGCTCGTTCGCGCTCGAACAGCCGGTCCTGCATGATCTTCTCGGCGCGCAGCCGATCGCGCCGGTGCACCAGCGTCACGTGCGCGGCGATGTTCGACAGGTACAACGCCTCTTCGACCGCCGTGTTGCCGCCGCCGATCACGGCGACCCGCTGGTTGCGAAAGAAGAAGCCGTCGCAGGTCGCGCAGGCCGAGACGCCGCGCCCCTTGAATGCCTCTTCCGACGGCAGCCCGAGGTAGCGCGCCGACGCGCCGGTCGCGATGATCAGCGCATCGCAGGTGTAGCTGGCGGAATCGCCGATCAGTTCGAACGGCCGCTGGCCGAGCTTCACCGTATGGATGTGGTCGCTCACGATGTCGGTCGCGAAGCGCGCGGCATGCTCGCGCATGCGCTCCATCAAGGCCGGGCCCTGCAGGCCATGCGGATCGCCCGGCCAGTTGTCGACTTCGGTGGTGGTCATCAGCTGGCCACCCTGGGCGAGGCCGGTGATCAGCACGGGAGCGCGATTCGCGCGGGCGGCATAGACGGCAGCGGCGTAACCCGCGGGGCCGGAACCCAGGATCAGAAGTCTGCTGTGACGTGTCGGCATGTAGAATCTTCGGCTGTGGATGAAGTGCGAGCCGCGATGTTAGGGGAGCGCCCCCGGCGCCACCAGCGCAGCGGCGATGTTCCGGTTCTCACCGGCCTGCCGATTCAGTAGAATCAACGTGATGCAATATATACCTCGAACGGGTGGTGAAAGAGTTGGCTGCCTCGACCGCTGACGCCAAGGTTGCGCCCAAGCTGACGGCTGCCGTCACGCGCGGGCTGCGCGAAGCGGGCCTGTTGCTGCTGGGCACGGTGGCGCTGGTGCTGCTGGTCGCGCTGGCGAGCTACGACGCAACCGACCCCGGCTTTTCGTACACCGGCTCGGGCGGGCAGGTCCACAACCTGGTCGGCCGCTTTGGCGCCTGGTTTGCCGACGTGCTGTTCTTCCTGTTCGGTTGGCCCGCCTACCTGTTTCCGGTGATGCTCGGCGCGTGGTGCTGGTCGCTGCTGCGCCGGCGCGAAGCCGAAGAGGGCGGCTCGCGCACCAACTCGATGCTGCGTGTCGGCGGCTTCGTCGTGGTGCTGATCGCCAGCTGCGCGCTGGCGGGGCTGCACTGGAGCGCAGGCTCGCTGCGCCAGTCGGCCGGCGGCGTCGTCGGCATGCTGTTCGGCGACGCCATGCTGTCGAGCTTCAGTTTCCTCGGGGGCACGCTGTTGCTGCTCGCGGCCTGGATGGGCGCCATCTCGCTGGCCTTCGGCGTCTCGTGGCTGACCGTCATGGATAGCACCGGCGCCGCGTTCTGGAACGCCATCGAACGCTTCAAGACCCAGCGCGCCGTCGCACGCGATGTCGCCGAGGGCGAGACCCGCAAGCAGGCCCGCAAGGAAGTCGTCGAGGTCGAGCAGAAGAAATCGGCGGCCCGCGTCAAGCCGCGCATCGAAGCGCCCGCGCCGGTCATCGAGAAGAGCGAGCGCGTCGAGAAGGAGCGGCAGGCGCCGCTGTTCGAGGCGAAGGCGGGCGAGCTGCCGCCGCTGTCGCTGCTCGATGACTCGCCGACCCGCGAGTCGCTGTACTCCGCCGAAGCGCTCGAGGCCATGTCGCGCCTCGTCGAACTCAAGCTCAAGGATTTCGGCGTCGAGGTCGAGGTCGTCGCCGTGTTGCCGGGTCCGGTCGTCACGCGCTTCGAGATCCGCCCGGCGCCGGGCGTCAAGGTCAGCCAGATCAGCGCACTGGCGAAGGATCTCGCGCGTTCGCTGTCGGCGATCAGCGTGCGCGTCGTCGAGGTGATCCCGGGCAAGTCCGTCATGGGCATCGAGATCCCGAACGAGAAGCGCGAGATCGTCACGCTCGGCGACATCGTCAAGGCCAAGGCCTACGACGACCTCAACTCGCCGCTCGCGCTCGCACTCGGCAAGGACATCGGCGGCCAGCCGGTCGTGGCGGACCTGCAGAAGATGCCGCACCTGCTGATCGCCGGCACGACGGGTTCGGGCAAGTCGGTCGCGATCAACGCGATGGTGCTGTCGCTGCTCTACAAGAGCACGGCAGAGAACGTCCGCATGATCATGATCGACCCGAAGATGCTCGAGCTGTCGGTCTACGAAGGGATTCCGCACCTGCTCGCGCCCGTGGTCACGGACATGAAGCAGGCGGCCAACGCGCTGCGCTGGTGCGTCGCGGAGATGGAGCGCCGTTACCAGCTGATGGCCGCGCTCGGCGTGCGCAACATCGCGGGCTTCAACCGCAAGGTCAAGGACGCCACCGAGGCCGGCAAGCCGATCAAGGATCCGGTGTTGATGGCGCGCGCCGCGAACGATCCTACCATCGACCAGAAGACGATCCAGGATCTCGTGCCGCTGCCGTATGTCGTCGTCGTCATCGACGAACTCGCTGACCTCATGATGATCGTCGGCAAGAAGGTCGAGGAGCTGATCGCACGCCTCGCGCAGAAGGCGCGCGCCTCGGGTATCCATCTCGTGCTCGCGACCCAGCGGCCGTCGGTCGATGTGATCACCGGCCTCATCAAGGCCAACATCCCGACGCGCATCGCCTTCCAGGTGTCGGCCAAGGTCGACTCGCGCACGATCCTTGACCAGAGCGGCGCCGAGTCGCTGCTCGGCCATGGCGACATGCTGTACCTGCCGGCTGGCACGGGCCAGCCGACGCGCGTCCACGGCGCCTAT
This sequence comes from uncultured Steroidobacteraceae bacterium, assembly GCA_964586725.1. Classification (GTDB taxonomy): domain Bacteria; phylum Pseudomonadota; class Gammaproteobacteria; order Steroidobacterales; family Steroidobacteraceae; genus UBA964. The sequence goes on from CAZPJE010000179.1 coordinate 13,205, forward strand.
GTCAGCGACCAGGAAGTGCATCGCGTCGTCGATGCGCTGAAGAAGTCCGCGCCGCCGGTCTACATCGACGAGGTGCTGAGCGGACCCAAGATGGCGCTGCCCGGCATCTCTGGCGAAGAGGGCATGGAAGGCGGCGAGGGTGGCGATCCGGAACAGGATGCGTTGTATGACGAGGCGGTCAAGATCGTCATCAATGAACGCAAGCCGTCGATCTCCTACGTGCAGCGTCGGCTCAAGATCGGCTACAACCGCGCCGCTCGTCTGATCGAAGCCATGGAAGCGGCGGGCCTGGTCGGGCCGCTGCAGTCGAACGGCGGTCGCGAGATCCTCGTGCCCGCGCCGTCGGGCGATTGAGCATGCGCCTGATCCGCTCCCTGTCCCTGCTGCTGTGTGCAGGCCTGCTCGCCGTGGGCCAGCTTGCGGCGCAGACACCCTCGCAGGCGCCTGCGGCAACGCCGGCCACGGCGCTCGATCGCTACCTCGCGAACCTGGCGACGCTGCAGGTGAGTTTCGTGCAGCGGCTCGAGGATAGTCGCGGCCGCTCGCTCGAAGCGGTGGCCGGCACGCTGACGGTGCAGCGCCCCGGGCGCTTTCGCTGGGAAGTGCGCCCCGCGAGCGCTGCCGACCAGACTGCGTTCACGCAGCTGATGGTCAACGATGGTCGCAACGTCTGGTTCTACGACCGCGACCTCGACCAGGTCACCGTGCGCCCGGCCAGCAGCGCGCTGACCGCGACGCCGGCGATGCTGTTGTCCGGCACGGTGGAGTTGCGGCAGGCATTCACGCTGGCGGCCGCGCCGCGTCGCGGCGGGCTCGACTGGGTCGTCGTGCGGCCAAAGCGCTCGGATGCCGAGTTCAACGAAGCGCGACTCGCATTCGCCGGCGCCGAGCTGCGGCGCATGGAGCTGCGCGACAAGCTCGGCCAGACCGCGGTCATCGAGTTCGGCAAGGCCACGCGCAATGGCGCCATCGCGCCCGAGATGCTGCGCTTCACGCCGCCCGCCGACGCCGACGTGATCGGCAAGCCGGCCACCTGATCGTGCGTCCGCTGCGCTGGGGAAACCTCTGGCTCGCGGCCGGAATCGCGGCGACGCTGCTGGGCGCGTATCTGGCGCTGCGGCCGCCTGTCCAGTTGTTGCCTGCCTCGTTCGGCGACAAGCTGCAGCACGCACTCAGCTATGTCGCGATGGGGCTGTGGTTCGGCGCGCTGTTCCACCGCCGGCACCTCGCGCGGGTTGCACTTGCGCTGTTCGCGTTCGGGTTGCTGATCGAAGTCCTGCAGGCGGTGATGCCATTCGGCCGCGCCGCGGAATGGCGCGATGTCGTTGCGAACACGAGCGGCATCGTCATCGCGATGCTGCTGACGCGCTTCATCGAACCGTCGTGGATGCAGCGCCTCGAGCGCTGGGCGGGCCGGGCCTGAGCATGGCCGTGCCCGTTGCGCGAGACCTGGCTCCGCTGGCCGACCGGATGCGGCCCCGCACGATCGACGAGTTCGTCGGGCAGGAACACCTGCTGGGCGCCGGCAAGCCGCTGCGACGCGCGATCGAGACGGGCGGCCCGCACTCGATGGTGCTGTGGGGGCCGCCCGGCACCGGCAAGACGACGCTCGCGCGACTGATCGCGAGTCGCTCGCACGCGGACTTCATCGCGCTGTCGGCGGTGATGGCGGGCGTCAAGGACGTGCGCGCCGCGGTCGAGCGCGCGCAGCTCGCCGCGCAGCAGCACGGTCGGCGCACCGTGCTGTTCCTCGACGAGGTGCACCGCTTCAACAAGGCGCAGCAGGACACCTTCCTGCCGTTCCTCGAGGACGGCACGCTGGTGTTCATCGGCGCGACGACCGAAAACCCGTCGTTCGAGGTCGTCAGCGCGCTGCTGTCGCGGGCGCGCGTCTATGTGCTGAAGTCGCTGCAGCCGGCGGATCTGGCGCAACTCCTGACGCGCGCGCTGCACGATGTCGAGCGGGGTCTGGGCAGCGAGAAGCTCGAGATCGAGCCCGACGCGCTCGAAATGCTCGCGGTTGCAGCGGATGGCGATGCGCGCCGGGTGCTGAACCTGCTCGAGATCGCCTCGACGCTGGTCGACGAGCGCGACGGCCGGCGCGTCATCACGCGGGCTGAGGCGGCCGAAGTCGCCTCGGGCAGCCGACGGCGCTTCGACAAGGGCGGCGAGCAGTTCTACGACCAGATCTCTGCGCTGCACAAGGCGGTGCGCGGCACCGATCCGGATGGGGCGCTGTATTGGTACTGCCGCATGGTCGACGGTGGCTGCGACCCGCATTACCTGGCGCGGCGCTTCGTGCGCATGGCGGTAGAGGATGTCGGGCTGGCGGATCCGCGCGCGTTGCAGCTCGCGATCGACGGTTGGCAGGCCTACGAACGCATGGGCAGTCCCGAGGGCGAACTCGCGCTCGCGAATGTGCTGGTCTATCTCGCCTGCGCGCCGAAGAGCAACGCCGTCTACAAGGCGTATGGCGCGGCCATGGCCGACGTCGAGAAGTACGGCACGCTCGATGTGCCGCTGCGGTTCCGCAACGCACCGACCAAGCTGATGAAGGAACTGGGTTACGGCAGCGGTTATCGTTACGCGCACGCCGAACCCGATGCCTACGCGACCGGCGAACGCTACCTGCCCGATGAAATGCCGGACCGGCGCTACTATGAGCCGGTCGCGCGCGGCCTCGAACTGCGGATCGCCGAGGCGCTGGTGCGGCTGCGGCAGCGAAAGCCATGAGCGGCTTCGCGCCGTGGTTCGCCGTGGCGGTGGGCAGTGCCGTGGGCGGCACGCTGCGGTACGGCGCGGCGCGACTTTGGCCGATGGTGCCGGGCGGGTGGCCGCTCAGTACAATGGCGGTCAACGTGCTCGGCAGTCTTGCGATCGGGGTGCTGTCGGTCATGCTCGCCGCGCGCGATACGGCCACCGATGTGTCGCGGCTGTTCTGGATGGTCGGCGTGCTCGGCGGCTTCACGACGTATTCGACCTTCGCCATCGAGACCGTCTTCGTCGCTGAATCCGGTCAGATCGCGCGGGCCGCCGCCTACGCGCTCATCACGCTGGTCGGGTGCGTCGGAGCGGCCTGGTTGGGCCGCTCGATCGCCGGTCACTGGTACTGAAAGAGGTTGCAACGTGCTTGATTCGAAACAACTGCGCGCCGACCCCGATGCGGTCGCCGCGAATCTCGCGCGGCGTGGCTTTCGGCTCGACGTCGAGGCGTTCCGCGCGCTCGAGGAACGGCGCAAGCAATTCCAGGTCGACGCTGATCGGCTGCGCGCCGAGCGCAACGCCGGCGCGAAGGCGGTCGGCATGGCCAAGGCCAAGGGTCAGGACGTTGCGCCGCTGCTGGCGCGCGCCGAGTCCCTGACGGCCGAGCTGGCGACAGCGGAGGCCAGCCTCGATGCGGTGCAGGCCGAAGTCGACCAGTGGCTGCTGGGTTTGCCTAACCTGCTGAGCGCCGATGTGCCGGACGGCTCCGACGAGAGCGCCAACGTCGAAGTGCGTCGCTGGGGCGAGCCGCGTCAACTGGATTTCACGCCTCGCGATCACGTCGATCTCGGTGCCGGCCTGGGCGGCCTCGATTTCGAGTCCGCGAGCCGGATCTCCGGCGCGCGCTTCGCCGTGTTGCGCGGCGGCGTGGCGCGTCTGCACCGCGCGCTCGCGCAGTTCATGCTCGACCTCCACACGAGCGAACACGGTTACACCGAGGTGCAGGTGCCGTATCTCGTCTCCAGCGCCGCATTGACAGGCACCGGCCAGCTGCCGAAGTTCGAACAGGATTTGTTCGCGCTGCGCGGCGAGAAAGAGCTCTATCTGATTCCGACCGCCGAAGTGCCGGTCACGAATCTCGTCCGCGACCAGATCATCGCCGCCGAGCAGTTGCCGCTGCGCTTCGTGGCACACACACCGTGCTTCCGCTCCGAAGCGGGAGCTGCCGGCAAGGACACGCGCGGCATGATCCGCCAGCATCAGTTCGACAAGGTCGAGCTCGTGCATCTGGCGAAGCCGTCTGAGTCCTACGCAGAGCTCGAGCGCCTGACCGCGAGTGCCGAGGCGGTGCTGCAGAAACTCGGCCTCGCGTATCGCGTCGTCGCGCTGTGCGCGGGCGACATCGGCTTCGGCAGCGCGCGCACCTACGATCTCGAGGTCTGGCTGCCCGGGCAGGGCAAGTACCGCGAGATCTCTTCGTGCAGCAATTGCGAGGCGTTCCAGGCGCGGCGCATGCAGGCCCGTTGGCGCAACCCCGAGACCGGCAAGCCCGAGCCGCTGCACACGTTGAACGGCTCCGGCGTGGCGGTGGGGCGTGCACTGGTCGCGGTGCTCGAGAACTATCAGAATGCGGACGGCTCAGTGACCGTGCCGCAGGCCTTGCGCCCCTACATGGGCGGGCTCGAGGTCATCAAGCCCATCTGATCTGGTCGAACCGGAAGCGTGGCAGAGCGGTTGAATGCACCGGTCTTGAAAACCGGCAACGGGGCAACCCGTTCGTGAGTTCGAATCTCACCGCTTCCGCCAGTTCGACTGGAGGTCATCAGTTCCACAGCTGCTGCACGACGCCGTGGTACAGCGGGATGCCCGCGACGATGTTGAACGGGAAGGTCATCGCGAGCGACATCGAGAAGTACAGGCTCGGGTTCGCCTCGGGGATCGCGTAGCGCACGACGGCCGGCACGACGATGTACGACGCCGATGCCGCCAGCACCATCAGCATGAAGGCGTCGCCGGCGGTTAGGTCGAACTTGGCGGCCAGCATGACCGCCACGGCGGCATTGAACAGCGGCATCAGCACGCTGAAGCCTGCCAGGAAGGCGCCGTTGGCGCGCAGGTCCTTGATGCGGCTCGCGACCAGCAACCCCATGTCGAGCAGGAAAAACGCGAGCACGCCTTTCTGTAGCGCCGTGAACGGCTGCAGCGCTTCCTTGCCCGATTCGCCCGTGATGAAGCCGACCAGCACGCCGCCGAGCAGCAGCAGGTGCGCGCCATCGGTGAACGCTTCGTGCAGCAGGCGGCCCATCGACAGCGGCGCGGCCGAAGCGACAGGCAGGACCGCTGTTGCGCCGACCGAGCTGCGGCGTCTTGCGAGGTTCGCGAGCAGCACTGCCATGATGATGGCGGGTGACTCCATCAGCACGAGCGCCACCGCCATGTGTCCACCGACGGCGAGTCCGTTCTGCTCCGCATACGCCGATGCGGTGATGAAGGTCACGGCACTGACCGAACCGTAGGTCGCCGCGATCGCTGCCGCGTCGAACGGGCTCAGGCGCCGGCGCAACACCAGGAAGGACCAGGCCGGTATCGCCAGCGCGAGCAGCGTCGCCGCGAGCAGGGCCCAGCCCATGGCGGCCGTGAAGCCGGTGGCGGCCAGGCTGACCCCGCCCTTGAAGCCGACGACCAGCAGCAGGTAGAGCGAAAAGAACTTCGCGAGCGCCGGCGGGATCTCGAGGTTCGAACGGATCGCGCCGGCGAACAGGCCGAAGAAGAACAACAGGATGGCCGGGTCGATCAGGCTCGAGAACAGGCTGGAATCCATGGCTGGGGGCTCCCCGGGGCAGGTTCATGCCGCGCATCGCGCACGGCGGCGAACCATACGAGGCCTGCCAGATTCGTTCCAATTCAATGTTTAGCAAGAATCGTTTTCTTTTATAGAATGATTACATGGCGGACCTGAACTACCACCACCTCCGTTACTTCCGCGCCATCGCCCACGAGCGCAGCCTGACCCGCGCCGCGGCCCGGCTGCACGTGTCGCAGTCGGCATTGTCGATCCAGCTGCGGCAGCTCGAGCAGCGGCTCGGCCAGCCCTTGTTCGAGCGCCGCAACCGGCGCCTCGAACTGACCGAGGCGGGGCGCATTGCGCTCGAGTACGCGGACAGCATCTTTCGCAAGGGCGAGGAACTGCTCGGCACCCTGCGCGGGGCGGCGGCCAGCGGTCGCGCCGTGCTGCGTGTCGGTGCTGTCTCGACGCTTTCGCGCAACTTCCAGCTTGCCTGGCTCAAGCCACTGATCGGCCGGGGCGACGTCGATCTGGTGCTGCGCTCGGGCACGATGCGTGAACTGCTCGCGCAGCTCGGTGCACATACGCTCGACGTTGTCTTGACCAATACCGTAGTGCCGCGGGATGCGGGCACGCCCTGGCGCGTTCACAAGATCGGCGAACAGGCCGTCAGCATCGTCGGTCGCCCGGTGCGCGGCCGCCGCCCGTTCCGTTTCCCGGACGACCTGGCCCAAGTGCCTATCGTGCTGCCGGGTGCCGAGAGCAGCCTGCGCGAGGGCTTCGACACGCTGATGGAGCAGGCGGGCATCCGGCCGCAAGTCCTCGCCGAGGTCGATGACATGGCTATGCTGCGCCTGATGGCCCGCGAGAGCGCAGGCGTGGCGCTCGTGCCGCCCGTGGTGGTGGCAGACGAGCTGGCACGCCGCGTTCTCGTCGAGCGCGCGCAGGTGCCGGGCCTCCGCGAGGTTTTCTATGCCGTCACGGCCACGCGCCGCTTCGCCCACCCGCAGCTGAAGGCACTGCTGCGGCCGGCCTGATCAGCGCAGGTCGAAGCGGTCCAGCTCCATGACCTTGGTCCATGCGGCGACGAAATCGCGCACGAATTTCGCCTCGTTGCCGCGGCTCGCGTAGACCTCGGCCAGCGCCCGCAACTCCGCGTTCGAACCGAACACGAGATCCGCCCGCGTGCCGGTCCACTTCGGCTGGCCAGTCTTGCGGTCGTGGCCGGCGTAGATGCCGGGTGTGCCCGACGCCTTCCACTCCGTGCCCATGTCGAGCAGGTTGACAAGAAGTCGTTGCCGAGCTTGCCGGGAGTCTGTGTCAGCACGCCGTGCCTCGCGCTGCCCACCGTGGCGCCAAGCACGCGCAACCCACCGACCAGCACCGTCATTTCTGGTGCCGTCAGTGTCAGCAGTTGCGCCTTGTCGAGCAGCAATTCCTCCGCGGGCGTGTCGACGCCGGCGCGCACGTAGTTCCGAAAGCCATCGGCGCGCGGCTCGAGCGCCGCGAACGATTCGACATCCGTCTGCGCGGCGCTGGCATCCGTGCGTCCGGGCGAGAAGGGCACTGCGACGGGGTGGCCCGCTGCCTTTGCGGCCTGTTCGGTCGCGGCGCCACCGGCGAGCACGATCAGGTCGGCGAGCGAGATCTGCTTGCCGCCCGTCTGCGCCGCGTTGAACTGCCGCTGGATCGCTTCGAGCTTGCCGAGCACCGCAGCGAGCTGCGCCGGCTGGTTGGCTTCCCAGTCCTTCTGCGGCGCGAGTCTGATCCGCGCGCCATTCGCGCCGCCACGCTTGTCGGAACCGCGGAACGTCGACGCCGACGCCCAGGCGGTGCTGACGAGCTGCGGCACGGTCAGCCCGCACGCCAGCACCTGCTGTTTCAGCGCGGCGACATCGGCGGCATCGACTAGCGGATGGACGACGGCGGGGACCGGGTCCTGCCAGATCAGCACTTCCTTCGGCACTTCGGGTCCGCGGTAGCGGGCGCGCGGACCCATGTCGCGATGCGTGAGCTTGAACCAGGCGCGCGCGAACGCGTCGGCGAAGGCCTGTGGATCCTCGTGGAAGCGGCGCGAGATCTTCTCGTAGGCCGGGTCGAAGCGCAGCGACAGGTCTGCCGTCGTCATCATCGGCGGGCTCTTCTTCGACGGATCGTGTGCGTCGGGAATCAGGTGCTCGGGCCTGCAGTCCTTCGCGACCCACTGGTGCGCGCCCGCCGGGCTCTTCGTCAGTTCCCACTCGTAGCCGAACAGCATGTCGAAGTAGCCCATGTCCCACTTCGTGGGGTGGGGCTTCCACGCGCCCTCGATGCCGCTCGTGGTCGTGTGCACGCCCTTGCCGCTGCCGAACGCGTTCTTCCAGCCCAGGCCCAGTTCTTCGATCGCGGCGCCCTCGGGCTCGCGGCCGACCAGCGCGGGATCACCGGCGCCGTGCGCCTTGCCGAAGGTATGGCCGCCCGCGACCAACGCGACCGTTTCCTCATCGTTCATTGCCATGCGCGCGAAGGTTTCGCGCACATCGCGACCGGACGCGACCGGGTCCGGCACGCCGTTCGGGCCTTCCGGGTTCACGTAGATCAGGCCCATCTGCACCGCGCCGAGCGGATTCGCGAGCTCGCGGTCCCCGCTGTAACGCGCATCACCGAGCCAGCTGTTTTCGCTGCCCCAGTTGATCTCCTCTTCCGGTTCCCAGATGTCGGCGCGGCCGCCGGCGAAGCCGAAGGTCTTGAAGCCCATCGACTCGAGCGCGACGTTGCCGGCGAGGATCATCAGATCCGCCCAGGAAATCTGGTTGCCGTACTTCTGCTTGATCGGCCACAGCAGACGGCGGGCCTTGTCGAGATTGCCGTTGTCGGGCCAGCTGTTGATCGGTGCGAAGCGCTGGTTGCCAGTGCCGGCGCCGCCGCGGCCATCGGCGATGCGATAGGTGCCGGCACTGTGCCAGGCCATGCGGATGAACAGGCCACCGTAGTGGCCCCAGTCAGCCGGCCACCAGTCCTGCGAGTCGGTCATCAGCGCGAGCAGGTCCTTCTTCAGCGACGCGTAGTCGAGCTGATCGAACGCCTTCGCATAGTCGAAGCCACTGCCCATCGGGTCGGACTTCGAGGAGCGCTGGTGCAGGATGCTGACGTTCAGGCGATGGGGCCACCAGTCACGATTGGACTGCGCACTCGCGGTGGTGCGGCTGCCGTGCATCGCGGTAAACGGGCATTTGGCTTCGGCGGACATGCGGGCTCTCCATTCATTGCGTCGATGGAGTCACCTTAGTCCTGTACTGGATGTCGATCCAATACGTAGAAGTGATGGGACTGGTAGCTGGCGACTGTTGCGCCAGGATGACCCCGGGCGGCGGGGGAGTCCGCCCGGGGTCGCGCGTCGATCAGAACCGGTCGAGGTTCATGACCTTGTTCCAGGCGGCGACGAAGTCCTTGACGAACTTGTCGCGTCCATCGCTCGCGCCGTAGACCTCGGCCACGGCACGCAGCTCGGAGTGCGAACCGAAGATCAGGTCCACCGGCGTGGCCGTCCACTTGACCTTGCCGCTGTCGCGGTCGAGGCCTTCGTAGACGCCTTCGGCAGTCGACGACTTGCGCCACTGCGTCGACATGTCGAGCAGGTTGACGAAGAAGTCGTTGCTGAGCGCGCCGGGCTGGCTCGTGAACACGCCGTGCGCGGCGGCACCGCTGTTCGCGTTCAGCGCCCGCAGGCCGCCGACCAGAACCGTCATTTCGGGGATGGTCAGGTTCAGCGTGTTCGCACGGTCGACCAGCAGCTCCGGCGGCGACAGGCGGTTGCCCGGACCGTAGTAGTTGCGGAAGCCGTCCGCGGTCGGCTCGAGCGCCGCGAACGACTGCACGTCGGTCTGCGCCTGCGACGCATCCGTGCGACCCGGCGTGAACGGCACCTGCACCGAATGGCCCGCCTTCTGCGCGGCCTGCTCGATGGCTGCAGCACCGCCCAGCACGATCAGGTCCGCCAGCGAGATCTTCTTGCCGCCCGTCGCCGTGCGGTTGAAGTCCTTCTGGATGCCTTCGAGCGCCTTGATGACCTTGGCGAGCTCGGCCGGGTTATTGACGGCCCAGTTGCGCTGCGGATCGAGTCGCACGCGCGCGCCGTTCGCGCCGCCGCGCATGTCCGTGGCGCGGAAGCTCGACGCCGCGGCCCAGGCTGCGCGCACCAGTTCAGGCCCGGTCAGCCCGGAGCCGAGGATGCGCGTCTTCAGTTGCGCGATGTCGGCGGAGTCGACCAGCGCGTGATCGACGGCCGGCACCGGATCCTGCCAGGTCAGCACATCCTTGGGCGCATGGCTGCCGAGGTAGCGCGTGCGCGGGCCCATGTCGCGGTGGGTCAGCTTGAACCAGGCCTTCGCGAACGCCAGCGCGTATTCGTTCGGATCCTTGTGGAAGCGATCGACGACCTTGCGATACGCGGGGTCGAACTTCAGCGCAAGATCGGTCGTGAACATGATCGGCGCGTGGCGCTTGGTCGGGTCGTGCGCATCTGGCACGAGATTCGACGCGGCGCCATCCGCCGGAATCCACTGGATCGCGCCGGCCGGGCTCTTCGTCATGACCCAGTCGAACGCGAGCAGGTGGTCGAGGTACTGCGTCGTCCACGCGATCGGGTTGGCCGTCCACGCGCCTTCGAGGCCGCTCGTGATCGTGTCCGCGCCCTTGCCGGTGCCGCACTTGTTCTTCCAGCCGAAGCCCTGCTGGTCGATGCTCGCTGCGGCCGGCTCGGCACCGACGCAGTCATCCGGCTTGCGCGCACCGTGCGCCTTGCCGAAGGTGTGGCCGCCGGCGATCAGCGCGACCGTTTCCTCGTCGTTCATCGCCATGCGGCCGAACGTCTCGCGGATGTCCTTCGCCGCGGCGAGCGGGTCAGGCTTGCCGTTCGGGCCTTCCGGGTTCACGTAGATCAGCCCCATCTGCACGGCCGCGAGCGGTCGCTGCAGGTCACGGTTGCCGCTGTGGCGCTCATCGGCGAGGAACTTCGCTTCCGGACCCCAGTAGGTGATGTCCGCTTCCCAGTCGTCGATGCGTCCGCCGGCGAAGCCAAAGGTCTTGAAGCCCATGGACTCGAGCGCGACGTTGCCGGTGAGCACCATCAGGTCGGCCCATGAGATCTGCCGGCCGTACTTCGCCTTGACCGGCCACAGCAGGCGACGCGCCTTGTCGAGGTTGACGTTGTCGGGCCAGCTGTTCAGCGGCTCGAAGCGGATCTGGCCGCCATCGGCGCCGCCGCGACCGTCGAACGTGCGATAGGTGCCGGCGCTGTGCCACGCCATGCGGATCATGAACGGGCCGTAATGACCGTAGTCAGCGGGCCACCACGGCTGCGAAGTCCTCAGGACCTTGTCGATGTCGGCCTTGACGGCGGCGAGGTCGAGCTTCGCGAACTCCTTCGCATAGTCGAAGTCATCGCCGAACGGATTGGACTTGACGCCATGCTGGCGCAGCGGGGCGAGATTGAG
>CAZPJE010000180.1:0-7930 GCA_964586725.1 uncultured Steroidobacteraceae bacterium
CCTGCTCGCCGAACTCGAGAAGGGCCGTACGCTCGGCACCGCCCTTTCGGCCCAGCCGACCAGCTTCCCGAAGCTCCTCGCGTCGATGGTTCAATCCGCCGAGCGCACGTCCGGACTGCCCGACGCACTGGAGCGCTACGGCCGGTACGCGACCCAGATGGATGCATTGAAGGCCACCGTCCGATCGGCCTCCGTCTACCCACTGTTCCTGCTGACGCTGGGCGCGGCGGTCATCGCATTCTTGCTCCTCTACGTGGTACCTCGCTTCGCGGGCGTCTACGAATCGGTGCGCGGTGACCTGCCGTGGGCGGCGATGGTGCTGCTTGAATGGGGAAGATTTGCTCGCGACCATGGAAGTCTGATCGTGGTCGGAATGATCGCCATCGGTGGCGCGATCGCTCTCGGCGTCGGCAGTCCTATGGTTCGCGCCCGTGCACTCGACATGCTGTCACGGGCGCCGGCGATCGGGCGGCTCGCGCGCGAGATTGCGTTGGCGAGGCTCTACCGAACCCTTTCGGTGCTGCTCGGGGCTGGACTCAGCCTTCGGGCAGCACTCAACAACTCTGCGGGACTCTTTGACGCAGCAACCGATCGAGCCCTGTCACAAGCGGTCGGCTTGATCTCAGAAGGCCAGTCGCCATCGGTCGCACTGGACCGAGTCGGCCTCACAACGCCGCTCACTCGAAGCTTGATCGCGTCGGGAGAAGGCGGCGGGCAACTCGCCCGAATGCTCGATGAAGCCGCGCATTTTCTCGAGCTGGAAACGAGCCGCTCGCTCGAACGGGCGATGAAGATCATCGAGCCCTCCCTGATGGCTGGCATTGGGGTCGCAGTAGGCGTGATCGTTGTGCTGATGTACCTGCCGATCTTCGAGCTCGCGGGTAGCCTGCGGTGATCCAGCATGCTGCACGCCCCGAGCCAGGTGAAAGCTGACCAGGACGCGCTTGCGCGCCTCAACCCCACCTTCGATCTGATCCCGCTGTCGGAAGCCGCGCGGCGACGCGCAGCCGTGGTGGACGACGACGGCCGGCCCGCGATCGTCTTTGGCGCAGCCGACAGCGCGACGCGGACATGGGCCTTTCTTCGAGCGCCAGAAGCCTGCGCCCGGCCGCATTCGGCGTCTGCCGAGGGGTTCGATCGTTGGCTTGCCCAGTTCTCAGATGCCGCCAGTGCCTTGGACGGCGCCGCGGTCGGCATGACTAGCAACGATCTGCCTGCGGATGGCGAAACGCTGTCGCTCGCTGCGATCGACGCCGAATCGAACCCAGTCATCCGGTTTGTCGATGCCACGCTGTTCGATGCGCTGCAGTCGGGCGCATCTGACGTGCACCTCGAAGCGGATCTGAAGGGGCTCGCCGTCAAGTTTCGGCTCGATGGGGTCCTCGCCCGGATCACTCGGATCGACGCGCGGGAGATGGCCGAGCAGGTTGTCTCCAGGATCAAGGTGCTGAGCGAGCTCGACATCGCCGAGCGCCGCCTGCCCCAGGACGGCCGGCTGTCGGTGTCGTTTCGCGGGCGGTCGATCGACGTGCGGGTGTCGGTGATGCCCTCGGTGCATGGCGAAGACGTCGTGATGCGGATCCTCGACCGTCAGCATCTGGCTCGCGAGCTCGAAGGGCTGACGCTGGCTCGGCTGGGATTCGATCCGGAGACGGTGGCGTCGCTCAAGTCGCTGTGTGCCTTGCCCTACGGCATGGTGTTGGTCACCGGGCCGACCGGATCGGGCAAGACGACGACGCTCTACGCTGCGCTCACTGAGACCCGCGACGAATCGCTGAAGGTCATCACGATCGAGGATCCGGTCGAGTACCAGCTGGACGGTGTGCTCCAGATCCCCGTCAACGAGAAGAAGGGCCTCACCTTCGCGAGGGGGCTGCGCTCGATCCTGCGTCATGACCCGGACCGGATCCTGGTCGGCGAGATCCGCGATAAGGAAACCGCCGAGATTGCGGTGCAGTCGGCGCTGACCGGGCACCTCGTCTACACGACAGTGCATGCGAATAGCGCGTTCGACGTGTTGGGGCGATTCAGTCAGCTCGGGCTGGATTTGCACGATCTGTCCGCTGCGCTCAACGGAGTGCTTGCTCAGCGTTTGGTCAGAAAGGTCTGCCCTTCGTGCTGTCGCCCGCGTTCCCCGACCGATGCGCAGCTCGGCCCGCCCTCGGGCGTGGCTCCGGATCGAGACTGGTCGCGCCTGGTCATCGCAGTCGGCTGCGAGCGATGCCGGTTCACCGGCTACAAGGGCCGGCTTGCAATTGGAGAAGTGCTTCGCCTGACCGCGGCTATGAAGGCCGCGTTTGTCGAGCGGCGCTCGACCGAGGAGCTTCACGAGCTCGCATCGCAGACCGGAATGGTGTCGCTGCGCGAGCAGGCCCTGCGCCTTGCCGCCGACGGGCTGACGACGTTGGAAGAGGTGGATCGTGTCACGCTGGCTGACTAGCCTGCTGCGACACACCTCCCGCTCCTTTCGAACGAAGACCCGCGCCTTCTGCTGGATTGGCAAGCGGTCGCTTCGGATCCTGCACGCAGACGCGCACGACCACGTGGTCGACCTCCCGGACGGCCTGTCGGTCGATGGATTGGCCGCATGGATCGCCGACACGGCATTTGCCCGTGATGCCGGCGAGCACTGGACCGTTCTGCTCGATGCAAGCATCGCCCCGATGCTCGAGGTCGATGCGGCTGCTGTCTCGCTGGACGAGCCCGCTTGGCAGGCGCTCGCCGAGCATCGGTTCGCGGCCGTCTTGGGGGCGTCGCTCGGTTCCTACAGCGTGAAGCTGGAGCGCTACACAAGATCGGTGCGTATCGCCTGCGCATTCCCGAAGCCGCTCGTCGGCGCACTTCTTGGTACCGCCGCCCACCGGACGGGCCGATTGAGCATCGTCCCAGCGCTCGTGCACGCAAGCAGCCTCACCGGCTTCGGGCTCGCGACGCCGCATTGGATCGTCTGCATCACTGACGAGAGCTGCCAGGGCGCTTGGCGCACGGCGCAGCGCTTGCATCTCGGAGCCCCTTGGCCCGCGACGGTCGACCAGCCCCTGCACACGCTGTTGGGCCAGGAGGCACAGCTCTCGGGGCTGGGCGAGCAAGCCGCGTCCTTCGGACACGCGGTCTTCATCGGAAAGCCACCGCCGGCGCTACGGGCGGGATGGTCCGAAGTCCTCATTGCCAGCGATGTGCTGGGGCGCAGGCTCTGACATGTGGACACCGCCGATCCTTCTCGATGCGGCCTATGGGGGGCGGTCCGCTTGGCTGGGCCGTTCGCTCTTGGCCTTAGGCTTGATCGCCTCGGCTGCTGCGGCCCTCAGTTGGCGCAACCAGTCGGCGGCGCTTGCTGAAGTCGAATCGGCGCTTCGCGAAGCACAACGCCCGCAACCCGTGGTCGTCGTGAAGCCGAACCCTGCAGCCGACGCCCGCCGCCGCTGGATCGAGCGCGAGCTCAACCACCCGTGGCCCAGGCTCTTCGACGCCCTCGAAGCGGCTCGCACGCCGGCGATCCGCCTGAACGCAGTCGAGGCCGCAAGCTCCAACGGGCAGGTTGCACTGCAAGGTCAGGCCATACGTCTCGCGGACGTGCTCGACCTCGCCGAGCGACTCGCCGAGCACTCGCTGCAAGACGTGACGATCCGCTCGCACCAGCCGCTCGCCGACGCGGGCGACCGGGCATTGGCCTTTCAGCTGAGCGCACGATGGGCAACCTCCCGAGCGCCGGACGGCTCCCAAAGTGAAGGCCGGCCGCGATGAGCCCGAAGACACGGTTCGTTGCCTGGAGGCTGTATGCAGCAGTCGGCAAGGAAGGCATTGCGGGCCTGCTGCTGCTCATCGCGGCCGCGGTCGTCGCACTGCAGGCGACAACGCTCACCGAGCGGATCGACGCGCACCGTACAGCGCTCGAGCGGCAGTCCGGTCAGCCCGCGGCAGCAAGGCTGACTCCGGTCGCGCTGCAGACTGATGGAGTGCCGACGCCGCTTCCGAGGCGGTCCGAGATTCCCGGGCTGTTGGCCGACCTGGCTCGGTTGGCGTCGGTCGCCCGTGTCGATGCGTCCAATGCGCGCTACGAGTATCTGCCCGGCTCGCCGTCGGTACCCGCTCAACTCGAGATTCGATTGGAGCTGCAGACGAAGTACGGTGCACTGCGCCCGTTCGTCGCCATGGTGTCGAACTCGATGCCGGCCGTTGCGCTGCGGGAGTTCACGGCCAAGCGGGCAACGCCCGACTCGGACGAACTGCTCGCCGAACTGCGGTTCGTCGTCGTGCTGGCCGAGGACTCGAAATGAGTCGCGATCGAATCCGGCTGGCGGTCCTGGTGGCACTGCTGGCAGCGACCGCCATCGTTGTGCTGTCGGCCGATCCTCCGGGCGCGTCCACGCCGTCGGTGGTCCAGCCGGTCGCGCGCACGCTCGCATCCACGACACCGGCGGGCACCCGAAACGATGCCGTCCTGGATACGGCCCAGCCTGCCGGGGCAGCGAGCCGCTCACCCTGGAGCGAATCGGCCATCGACATCTTCGCCGATCCGCCCCCTCCGAAGCCGGTGGCGCCCCCGGCGGTTCGCGTCAAGGCCGAGGCTGCGCCCCCACCCCCACCTCCGCCCGCCCCAGTCGTCCAGGAGCCACCGCCGCCCCCGCGCTTTCCGCTGCAACCGCTCGGGCAGATGCAGCAGGACGCCGAGCGAGTGGCGTTTCTGCTCGGCCCGCAAGGACCGTTGCTCGCTCGGGTGGGGACCACCGTCGCCGGCGAATGGCTCGTCGAGACCGTGACCGAATCCAATCTGCAAGTGATGCATGTGGGCACTTCGCACCGTATCGCGGTGCCGCTGCCACCGACACGATGAAGGGCCCGATGCGAACGTTCCCCAACTTTCGGCCACTCCTCAGACCTAGCAGCGGCGCCGGTCGCGCGCGGCTGATCGTCCTCGTACTGGTCGCCGCTGTGGCCAGCGGGTGCGCTGCCTGGAACGCGAACCGAACTGGCAAGCAACTCCTCGCGGAGGGCAACGTCGATGCAGGCTTGGCCAAGCTGTCCGAGGCGAGCCGGCTTGAACCGACCAATGCGGAGTACCGGCAGCAGTACGCCGTCCAGCGCGAGGCGGCGGTCTCAGAGTCCATGAAACGGGCGCAGGCAGCGCTCGACGCCGGTCAGTTCGACGCGGCACGTCGGCAGTTCGAACGCGCGCTGCAGCTCGACCCCGGCCGGGTCGCAGCCCGGGTGGGTCTAGAGCGAATCGACACCCTGTCGCGACACGCCTCGGTGCTTGAGCGCGCCCAGGAACTCGCACGCAAGGGCGAACTGTCAGAGGCGCGCGAGCTCGCCTCGGGCGTACTTCGGGAGAACCCGTCTGACCGGCGTGCCGGTGCACTGCTTCGCACTTGGGCAAATCAGTCAGGCACGGGCGGTTCGATGTCGACCAAGCTGAAAGCCTCGTACCGCAAGCCCGTCACCCTATCCTTCAGGGACGCCACGCTGCAGCAGGTTTTCGAGTCGCTGCGGCTTGCGGCCGGTGTGAACTTCATGTTCGACCGGGACGTCCGCACTGACTCCCGCGTCTCGATCGCGATCACCAACAAGCCCCTCGAGGACGTCATGAAGGTCGTTCTCGCAGGCCAGCGACTGGCCAGCCGCGTGCTCGACGAGGACACGCTCCTCATCTATCCGAACACACCCGAGAAGCAGCGCGACTACCAAGAGCTGGTGATCCGGACCTTCTACCTCGGCAATGCGGACGCCAATCGAGCGGTCAACCTGGCGCGCAACGTCGTCAAGGTCCGGGATGCCTATGTCGACGAGAAGCTCAACATCCTGGTGCTGCGCGACACGGCGGAAGTCATTCGGGTCGCCGAGCGTGTGCTGGCCAACGTCGATGTCGCCGAGCCCGAGGTGATGCTGGAACTCGAGGTCCTGGAGGTCTCGCACAACCGGATCCGCGAGGTCGGCATCCGCTATCCCGATTCGCTTGCCGTTTCGTTGCAGGGCGCGGGAGGCGCCGGCCGTTTGACGCTACCCGAGTGGCAGAACCGCAGCTCGGGCCTCGTGAATTTGATCTTCAATGATCCGCTTGCGGTGCTGAACCTGCGCCAGACCGACGGAGACGCGAACCTGCTGGCCAATCCCAGGATTCGGATCAAGAACCGCCACTCTGCGAAGGTCCTTATCGGCGAGCGCGTACCAGTGATCACGACCACGGCGATCGCGAACGTCGGAGCCACCGAATCGGTCAGCTATCTTGACGTGGGCTTGAAGCTCGACGTCGAACCCTCGATCGCGCTGGACGACGAAGTCACGATGAAGGTGGCGCTGGAGGTCTCCAGCATTGTCGGTACGGTCACAAGGGCCTCCGGACTGCAGGCATACAGACTCGGCACACGAAACACCTCGACCATGCTTCGGGTGCGGGACGGCGAAACGCAGATCCTCGCGGGTCTCATTCAGCGGGAAGACCGGCGTACTGGAACCGGGATTCCCTTCCTGTCAGACCTGCCGGTGGTGAGCAGACTCTTCGCAAGCACGGGGGATAACGAAACCCGGACCGAGATCATCCTGCTGATCACGCCTCGGGTCGTTCGCAACCTGATAGTGCCAGGACAGGACCAGCTCGAGATCGTCCACGGTACTGAGGCCTCGATGGGAGGCGGTTCGCTCCAGCTGAACCCGGCCGGCGGCCGTCCGATCCAGCCGGCGTTTCCTGTCCAGCCCGGCCCGGGTCTTCCCCCGCCGGCGTCGTCATCCGGCCCGCCCGCGGGTTCGCCCGGCGGGGTTCCGCTCGCACCGTCGCCCGTGCCGCAGCCGCAGCCGTTCACCCCGCCGCCGATAGTGCCCCGCTCACCGGCCTCCTCCTTGACGCTCACCGCACCCGGCTAGGAGGAGAGATGGTGCACCGGCCCCGTGGCTTCAGCCTCGTCGAACTCCTGGTCGTCCTCACGATCGTGGCGGTTCTGTCGATGATCGGATTGCCGCTGGCAGAGATCGCGAAGCGCCGACAGGATGAGGAGGCGCTTCGAGCCGCACTGCGGGAGATCCGAAGCGCGCTCGACGCCTACAAGCGCTCGGTGGACGAGGGGCGCATCGAGCGGCCGGCCGGGGGCTCGGGCTACCCGCCGACCCTGGACCATCTCGTGATCGGGGTGCCCGACCAGAAGGATCCGGAACGCAGGAAGCTGTACTTCATCCGACGCCTTCCGGCAGACCCGTTCGCCGTCGACCCACGCACACCGGCGGTACAGACCTGGGGTCTTCGCAGCTATGCGAGCGAGCCCGACGCGCCTCGTCCCGGCGAGGACGTCTACGACGTCCACTCGCTCTCGGATCAGATCGGCCTGAATGGACGGCCGTACCGGCAGTGGTGACGCCCGTGCGCCGAGCGCTTCTCGGCTTCACCCTGGTCGAGCTGCTGGTCGTCATGGCGATCATCGCCACGCTGCTCACCCTCGTAGCACCGCGCTACATCCAGTCGGTCGACCGCGCGCGCGAGGCCGTGCTGCGCACCAACCTGAAGCTCCTGCGTTCGGCGATCGACCAGCACTACGCCGATCGGGGCGGGTACCCCGAGTCGCTCTCGGTCCTGGTCGAACGACGCTACATCCGTGAGGTTCCGGAAGATCCGATCACGGAGCGGCGTGATACGTGGATCCTGTACGGCCACCCGGCGGGACAGCCAGGCGTCTACGACGTCCGAAGCGGAGCAGCCGGCACCGCCGCCGACGGTACGGCGTACGCGACATGGTGAGGCTGCCGCCCCGGCAGTCGGGGTTCACCTATGTCTGGGTGCTGATCACCGTGGCGCTGACCTCGGCCCTCCTCGCAGTGGGCGCCCAGCTGGCGAGCGATCGCGTAGCACGCGACAGGGATACCGAATACGCCTGGGTCGTCGAGCAGTACCGCCTTGCGGTCCGGAGCTTCATGCAGGCCGGCGTCGCTACCGGCCCAGCATCGC
>CAZPJE010000181.1:0-8315 GCA_964586725.1 uncultured Steroidobacteraceae bacterium
GCCGTTGCCGGGTCGACAGGCACCGGAGCAGGCCGCGACGCAGCACGATTAAGGCACTCGGCGTCGAGCTTGCGGCGCGGGCCCTCCGCATCCACGGGGCGAACGAGCACGGCAAAGCCGTGCGGCGCACGCAACTGCGCCCGGGCCGGATCACGCCTGTCTTTGCAAGCTCGTCGCCCTGCCCGGTTGGCATGGAGGCCTGCGCCAGCACCCATCGCTGGGCATGAATGGCAAGACAGCCCCGGGCGGAACGCGGCCCTGGTGCACCGGTGGCGTCGGATCGCGAAGGGCCGCAACCGTGGACGCCGCGACGTAGTGGTGCCGGGGCAGTTCGTGCCGCAGTCGCCCGTGAGTGCGATCGGGGCGTCGATCCGAATCGAGATCCGACGCGCCGGCGTGGTCGCGGACGTGCCGTGGCCGATCTCGCATGCGCCGCAGTGCGCGGTGTGGATGGCGGTCGAGCCGCTGGACCTGCGAGCCGGGACCGGGACGGCGCTGGCGCGGGTGATCGAGGTGTTCCGCGAGGCGCGCGCGCACGATGCGTACCTCCGTTCGTCGGTCGACGTCCGAACCGGATAGGGATGCGGATGCACGACGGCATCGGGATCTGGCTGTGCGCCATGCGTGTTCCACGCGGACGCCCAAGAAATCTCTTGGAAGTGACCCTACTTCCCGATGCAGAACTGCATCATGGGCGGGAAGGCGCGTGGTTGCTGGGGTTTGGCGGGTGGGGGGCTGATGTGTACATGGGCGTGTACACGGGAAGATCCCACCGTGTCGTGAGACGAAACTTTCGCGATTCGCGAAACGCGAAAGCGCCTCGGTTATCGATCACCCCGCCCACTTCGGAAACACCAGCGGGGTAGGGTTGTGGCAGCCCTGCCAGATGGCGTGCTGGGAGGGGGTCTCGAAGAGCCTTGGCAGCCGGCTGCCGGATAACAAGCATCACGTCAAGTGCTTGATGCGTATAGGCTTTTCAGCGTTCCGCGCGTTGTTATCCGTCAGTCAAGATAACAAACCGGGATCGTCGTCCCCCACACGGCTAAGCAGAAGGCCGCCTGCCGATGGGGTCACTTCCCGCCGGTGCAAGCATCCCCTGACCAGTTTTCCAGGCCCTTTCGGGACACGCTGGCCAGCAAGAAGTCAGGCCCGCGCCGCGGCGAAAGCCTGGATCCGGGTCTCGTCGTTAGCGGCCACCACCTGAACCTCCGCGCGCACGAGGTCTTCGCGGATTTCCTCGAAGGCGGCGTAGGCCGGTCCTCGCGCAGGCGGCGCGGCCAGGGGGAAGAGCACCGATTCAGGCAAGGCCTTGCGCTTGCGCAACCGGTTCACCTTGTCCACCCACTGCCCCCCGTGGGTCAGCACCCGGGTCGAGTCGGCATGCCCAAGGTAAAGCGGCTTGATGACCCGGGTGATGGCCTGCCCGGTGCGCTGGACGAACGGGAAGTTGACAACGAAGTTGTCCGCCTCGACCTTCCCGGGCTGAAAGTGCAGCGCCTCGGCCAGATCGATGCCGAAGAGCATGCGGCGCACGCTGTTCTCCAGCAGCCGCTCCTGGTAGGTCTTGGTCACGAAGCCACGGCCGACGTAGTGGTCAAACAACTCCGCCAAGGTGGCCTTCGGGTCTGCGGTCAGCGCCAGGCGCCGGTCATCGAACTGAAGCATGGCGTCGCGCGGGCGGGTCAGCTCGGCGAACAGGCGCGTGGCCAGATCCAGGTCCGGCTCCCTCTTACGACCATCGAGCGACACCTTGCGCAGGTGCCCCGCGAACCGATCAAGCTCTTCCACGAACAGCGCCTTGCCGCTCAGGTAAACCCGGCGGTCGAGCTGATGGAAGAACTGGGTGATGTGGGCATAGGTCTTCAGCAACTTGTAGCCGAAGAAGCGGCTCTCGGGGCACAGCAGCACCACGCCGACGTTCGCAAACTCGCCGGTCTCGACGAAAGGTCGAAACCGGAGCAAGGCGTACTGGCAGGCGAGCTTGTTCACGGGAGGTTCCAGAAGTCGGCGCGGCGGCAGCGCTCGAGGCTGTCGGTGATGGCGTCCCAGGACACCTGGGCGGGCACATCGTCCGCCACCCACCACCAAGCCTCGGGGATGCTAGCACGCAGGGTGGGCAGCGACGTGAGCAGGCTTTCCAGGCGCTGCACATAGGCGCCACGCGCGTCGAAGTCGCCGAACACGCTGTTCCATTGCTCGGCAAACACATGCAGTTCCATGAACCGCCGGGGATCGAACTCCCAATCGAAGGCCTGGTTGTGGTCGATCACGGCCAGCGCATCGGCCTCCATGTCCCACAACAGGTTCGGGTTGCCGCCGTAGTCGGTCAGGATCCGGTCCTGGTTGCGCACCCACCAGTCAAACACCAGGACGTCGCGCGCCGTCTCCACGGGCACCCGCGCACGCGTGATGGACGTCAATTCCTGCGCGTGAGCCAGCTTGCGCGAGGCGAACACCAGGCCGGCGCCGAGGTCGGCCAGGTCAGGACGAACTTTCAGGGCGACCAGCGCCGGCGGCACTTCGGCCAGGACAAAGGGCGGCACCGGCAATCCAAAGGCAGTCGCCAGATGGCCGGCTGTCCACTCACTGACCAAGCTGCGCCGGCCCGCTCCGGCGCCCTTCACGTAATAGGTCTCGCCGTCGTCCCCCACGCAGATGAACGGCTGGGTCACGCCTTGGCAGGACCGGCCCAGGACCTGCTCGATGACGACGGGGACGGTTGCCATGGCCATCTCCATCGTTCACGCCACCTGATCCACCAGCGCCTCGGCCAGACGCGACTGCGTGGCTTGGCTGGCGGTGAGGCGTTGGCGAAGGTCGGCGCAGAGGCGGCGGAGTTCGGCAACCCGCTTGAGGACACGAAGCTGCTCGGCCATCGGGGGCACGGAAACAATCGCCATTCTCATGTCGCCAACGTTGACGTGCTTAGCGCCGATCCCCTTATGCAGATCGAGTAACCCCTTGAGAAAAAGCGGCGTCGTGATCGCGAGTCGGATGAATTCGTTCGAGACGTGATGGAAGAACCGGAAGAGCATTACACGCTGCCCAAGACATGCGGTCGTTCCAGGAGGGATGATGACCGACTCGCCGACACTGCCCTCGCGGGCGAAGACTAAGTCCCCGGGCGCCGGCGCAAGCCGATCGATTCGTTCCTGATAGGTGGCCTGATCAACGTACCGCAACTTGTGCGGCAGCAGCACCCCTCCCTTGAAGCTGTTCGTATCGATGCACAGGATCCCCGAGTCGACGAACTTCGGGGTCGAGTGTGGGCAGTCGACTATCGCCAACGAGAGCTGCTCAAGCCTGGCCCACTCCCAACCGCGCGGCAAGACGAACGGCTGCTCTTCCTTCGCAACCGGGAGGACAGGCTTGCTTCGCTTGATGACGCCTGCCGAGATGAGACGCGCCCTTTCTTCCGCGATGTGTCGCAGCTGAACGCTCGCGGGCTCATCGATCGGATTCTGTGGCACCAACAGCCCCCGCACCGCCAACTGCAGCACCGTCTGCTCCAACACATCCACCGCCTCCGGCCGATCCAGCAGCAAGTCGAAGTGCTCGGCCACGCGTTGCCAGTTGGCGGCCAGTTCTTCGGGCGTGGTGCTGTCGGTCAGCCCGCCCAGCAGGGTTTCGAGCAGGCGGGCATGCTGCTGCGCTTCGAGCCGGCCCTTGGCTTCGAGGGCATCGCACAGCTGCATCAGTTCGTCGACGCAGGCGACGATGCGGGCTTGATCTCGCAGGGGAGGAATTGCGATTGGAAGCGATGCGATATGGCCCTGATTGACCGTCTTCTGTCCGGCCGTGCTGATGAATAGATCACCGATGCGCTTCCGAACGATGTCGCAGCTGGCGAAGAGCGCGAGGTAGTGCGGCTCCAGCACCTGTCGATTTACCCGAAGCCGGATGAAGTGGTCGCAGTAGATCGCCTGAGGCTCACCTTCCACCAGATTGAACTGGCCGACGATGTCTGCGCTGCCGTTGACCCGAGTGATGAGGATGTCGCCGTCTCGAAGCAGGTACTTCTCGATGTCCTCTCGACGAATGGGGACCGTGCGTGTCGCCGCCAATGAAACCCGCCGGTTCCGGATGTCGGCGAGTCGGAGGACGGTGATCGGCTGACCTCCGGCATCGCCTCTACTCGCAGCCCCGTTCTGGAACTCAGGTTGCAGCTCACCCAGTCGCTGCCATCGCCACCCCTTGGGCAGCTCATAGGGCGCGTCGCCGTCATACGTCACATCCGGAGCCAGGCTTGCATCGGTAGGCTCCCGCTGGGACAGTCCCCCGCGAACCGCCAGCGACACAATCAAGTTCCTCAGCCGCGCCACGCCACCCGGCGCCGTGGCCAGCAGCCCAAACTGCCGTACAAGGACCGTCTGTACGCTTGGCAAATACCGCGCGCTCGGCTCCCGAGCCTCAAGCACCGCACTCACACCCGCGCCCCAAGCGACTCCGCCAGGATCGCCTTCAACTGATCCCGCAAGGCCTGCGCCTCGGCCTGTAGCCGGGCGTAGTCCCGCAGCAGTTCGTCGGGGTCATGGCTCACCGCCTCGGCCGCATGCGGGTTCTTTTGATCGAGGTTGAAGCCCGCCGCGCGAATGGCGTCGATGCTCACCGGCCAGGCCCGCTCGTTCTCGACCCGCGCCGCAAAACCGTCAGCCTCACTCCCCCACCAAACCTTCTCGGCATCAAACTCCTCGATGCGGATGGGCTTGGTCTTGTTGTAGCTCTTCGCACCTGGCGGGTAGGGGTGCTCGTAGTACCAGATGGCCTGCGTGGGCCGGCCCTTGGTGAAGAACAGCAAGTTGGTCTTGATGCCGGTGTAGGGTGCGAACACGCCGTTGGGCAGGCGCACGATGGTGTGCAGATCGCACTCGGCGAGCAATTGCTCCTTGATGCGCGTCTTCACGCCCTCGCCGAATAGCGTGCCGTCGGGCAGCACTAGC
The DNA here is from genome assembly GCA_964586725.1 of uncultured Steroidobacteraceae bacterium. Lineage (GTDB taxonomy): Bacteria > Pseudomonadota > Gammaproteobacteria > Steroidobacterales > Steroidobacteraceae > UBA964. Next base: position 4,941 of record CAZPJE010000181.1, read on the forward strand.
GCGGCGCGGCCGCCAGGCTTGAGGATGTGCTTGATCAGCACCAGGAAGAGGTCAGCCGTCTCCTTGGTGCGCACATCGGCCGGAAAGCCCGCCTCAATGCCTGGCTCTTCGATGCCGCCGAAGGGTGGGTTGGTGAGCACCACATCCACGCGCTCGGCGGGCGTGTAGTCGCGCAGCGGCCGGGCCAGCGTGTTGTCGTGGCGGACATTGCTCGGCACCTCGATGCCGTGGAGCATCAGGTTGGTCACGCACAGCAGGTGCGGAAGCTGCTTCTTCTCCACGCCCAGGATGCTGGTCTGCAGCAGCGCCTCGTGCTCGGTGTTGCGCACCTGCTTGCGCAGGTGCTCGATGGCGCACACCAGAAAGCCGCCCGTGCCGGTGGCCGGGTCGAGCACGCGCTCGCCCAGCTGTGGGTTGACCATGTCCACCATGAACTGCGTCACCGCGCGCGGCGTGTAGAACTCGCCCGCGTTGCCGGCGCTCTGCAGGTCGCGCAGGATCTTCTCGTACAGGTCGTTGAACTGGTGGCGGTCGGCCTGGCGGTTGAAGTCGATGCCGGCGAGCTTGTTGATCACCTGCCGCAGCAGCTGCCCGCTCTTCATGAAGTTGTTGGCGTCCTCGAACACGCCGCGCACCACCCAGCCGCGCGGGTTGCGTACCGGGTCCGCCGCGAGGTTCTTCAGCTTCGGGAAGAGCTGGTTGTTCACGAAGTCCAGCAGCGCATCGCCAGTGATGCCCTCGGGGTCGGCGGCCCAGTTCCGCCAGCGAAGGTTCTCCGGGATGGGGCTGTGGTAGTCGTCGCGGGTGAGCTCGAGCTCTTCCTCCAGCGCGTCGAACACCTTCAGGAACAGCAGCCACACCATCTGCTCGATGCGCTGCGCATCGCCGTTGATGCCGGCGTCCTGGCGCATGACGTCCTGGATGGACTTGATGACGGGGGACAGGTTGGACATGCGATTTCAGCTAATGAGTGAGCGGGGCGGACGGCGCATCAGTTCAGGCCGGGCGCATAGAGCTCGTGTTCGAGCGCCTGCAAGGCCTGCAGGTACTGCGGCCGGCCGCCGAAGCTGCGCACCAACTCCACCGGCGAACCCAGCTCGGACAGCGGCTGCACCCGCAGCACCTCGTTGCTCTCGATGGTGGCAATGCCTTCATCGGCGTACTTGTCGAGCAGCGCGTCCAACACCTTGCGGGCCACCGGCCCGTACTGCGCGAAGGCGTTGCGCTTCTTCACCCGTTGCGCGCGCTCGCGGCGGGTGAGAGGCGGCAGGTCGTAGGCTACGTGCAGCAGCAGATCGAAGGGGTCCAGGTCTTTCATGCCGGCCTGTGCCACCTCTTCGGCGAGCGCCTCCAGGAACACGCCCTGGCGCTCCAGCTCCTCGATCAGAACGGCCTTGCGCTCGGCACTGTTCCAGGCCTGCAGGAAGTGATCGAGCGAGGAATAGGCCTTGCTCAGGTTGATGCGGGTGTAGTCGCGCAGGCTCTCGGTGACGAGCTTGCCCTCGGCGTTCAGGTACTGCACCCGCTCGCGGGCCACGGTCACGCTCACCGATCCGCCCAGCAGGTACTTGCGCGGCTGATCATTGCCAGGCCCGTCCTTGAAAGGACCCAGCGGCGGCGGGGCGGGTGGCATGCCGGGCGGCGTATCACCCGGCCCGGTTCCACCGCCGTCGCCTTCCCCTTCGCCCCCCGGGTCCGGTGGGTCGATGGGGTCATCGCCCTTCGGCTCGTAGATCTGCACCGGGTCGCCGTCGAAGTCCTTATCGGCGAAGAGTTCGGTGGCGCGCTTGAAGTCCAGGATGGTGAACCAGCTCTTGCCCAGGTCTTCGCGCAGCCGGGTGCCGCGGCCGATGATCTGCTTGAAGAGGGTCATCGACTTGATGTTCTGGTCGAGCACGATCAGCTTGCAGGCCTGCGCGTCCACCCCGGTACTCATCAGCTTGGAGGTGGTGGCGATCACCGGCAGCGGCTTCTCGGGGTCGATGAAGTTGTCGAGCTGCGCCTTGCCCTCGGCGTTGTCGCCGGTGATCTGCACCACGTAGTTCGGCTGGGTCTGGCAGATGTCGGCGTTGGCATTGCTCAGCGCCTGCCGCATGCGGGCCGCGTGGTCGATGTCTTCGCAGAAGACGATGGTCTTGTCGTAGCGGTTCGTGGCCTTGAGGTACTGCGTGATCTTGGCGGCCACCACCTCGTCGCGCCGCTCCAGCACCAACCGGCGGTTCATGTCGCGCCCGGTGTAGACACGGTCTTCGATCACATGGCCGAGCTTGTCGGTCATGCCATCGGTGGGCCGCCAGCCGAAGGTGTCCTTGTCCAGATCAACGCGGATCACCTTGTACGGTGCCAGGTAGCCGTCTTCGATGCCTTGCCGCAGGCTGTAGGTGTAGACCGGCTCGCCGAAATAATGAATGTTGGAGACATCCTCGGTCTCCTTGGGCGTGGCAGTCAGGCCGATCTGAGTGGCGCTGTTGAAGTAGCTCAGGATCTCGCGCCAGGCCGAGTCTTCGGCCGCACTGCCGCGGTGGCACTCGTCCACCACGATGAGGTCGAAGAAGTCCGGCGAGAACTGCTTGTAGATGTTGCGCGACTCCTCGACGCCCGACACCGCCTGGTACAGCGAGAGGTAGATCTCGTAGCTCTTGTTGACCTGCTTGGTGGTGGGGCTCACGGCCAGGTCGAGCTCTTCCACCGTGAGCTTGCCCTGCGCGTCCACCCGCTCCACGCCCTTGGCATTCGGGCTGAGCTTGGCCATGGCGCCCTTGAACGGGCGGAAGTCGTTGACCATGGTCTGGTCGATCAGGATGTTCCGATCGGCCAGGAAGAGGATGCGCTTGCGCGCGCCGCTCTTCCACAGGCGCCAGATGATCTGAAAGGCGGTGTAGGTCTTGCCCGTGCCAGTCGCCATGACCAGCAGCACCCGCTTGCGGCCGCAGGCGATCGCCTCCACCGTGCGGTTGATGGCCTGCAGCTGGTAATGCCGAGGCGTCTTGCTCGGGGCGTAGTCGAACTCCGTCACCTGCCGGACTTCCGGTGTCCAGCCCTTCCAGGCGCAGTAACGCGCCCACAGTTCCACTGGCGAAGGAAACTCTTCGAGTGTGAGCGTACGTTCGAGCACACCGTCGACCAGCGTGGCATCCCGAAACACGAAGCCATCACCGTTGCTCGAGAAGCAGAACGGCACATCCAGCAACTCGCCATAGCGGATAGCCTGGGACATGCCGGCGCTCACTGCCTGCTTGTTGTCCTTGGCCTCCACCACGGCCAACGGGATGTTCGTCTTGTAGAACAGCGCGTAGTCGGCCCGCAGCACGGTGGCCGCGTCACGCCGGGCCGTTCGCCCTCGCACCACCACGCGCCCTGCCCGCAGCGGGTACT
>CAZPJE010000182.1:0-9158 GCA_964586725.1 uncultured Steroidobacteraceae bacterium
CGCGTGCCCAGTAGCGCCGGGTTTAGGGCCATTTCGACGTCGTGGGCGATGCGGTCGCCTTCGATGTGCCAGCGGCCGCTGTAGGTCAGGTACTCCTGGAAAGCGCGGGCCTTGCTGGCATCGTCCGCCTTGAGCGCACTGATCGCCGTCAGCGTCGTGCGGCGCCGGCAGGACATCGTGGCGCTCATCCAGCCATCCGCGGCATAGACGATCAGGCCGATCGCATCGGTGCCGAAGGGCCAGGCCGACAACCTGCCATCCGGGTAATCGATACGCCATTCGAGCAGCGTCCAGGAACCGACCAGATCGCGTGGTGACAGGGTTTCCATCCGTTAATCTTGGCAGATTGTCAGGCCCTGGAGTGCGCCCCATGAATCCCCTCGCCTCGTTTCGACTCGATGGCCGCGTGGCCATGGTCACCGGCACCTCGAGCGGCATCGGCGCAGCCATCGCCGAAGGCCTCGCCGCGGCCGGCGCGTCCGTCGTGCTCGCGGCAAGGCGCGTCGAGCGCTGCGCGGCACTCGCCGAGCGCATCCAGGCACGGGGCAGTCGCGCACTGCCGGTCGCACTGGACGTCACCGATGAGCGCAGCATTGCCGATGCCTTCGCGCACGCGACCGCGGAGTTCGGGACCCCGACGGTGGTCGTCAACAACGCAGGCGTCGCGGAGCCGTCGCTGTTCCTGAAGACGGACGCGGCATCCCTGCAACGCACGATGGACACGAACTTCCGCGGCGTCTGGACAACCTGCCGGATCGCCGCGGAGCGGATGGTGCAGGCCGACACCGGCGGCAGCATCATCAATATCGCTTCCGTGCTGGGCCTGGGTGCCGCGCCGGGATACGCCGCTTACTCGGCTTCCAAAGGCGCCGTGATCATGCTGACGCGGACGCTGGCGCTCGAGTTCGTGCGCCACCGGATCCGCGTCAACGCGATCGCACCGGGCTGGTTCGTCACGGAGATGAACGAACAGTACTTTGCGTCGGAGGCCGGTCGCCACTATGTGGAGCGGATTCCACCGCGTCGCACCGGCAAACTCGAGGAACTGCTGCCGCCCGTGCTGCTGCTCGCCAGCGACGCCGGCTCGTACGTCAACGGCGTCGTGCTGCCCGTCGACGGCGGTCATCACGCCGCGCTGGTCTGAAGCGCGCGTTGCCGCGCGACCTCAGTACCACTCGTCGGCGTGGCTTTCCCACGTCGTGACTTCGCGTGAACCCGGGTCGACCTCGAAGCGGCCGAAGCGGCCGCCGTGGAAGCACAGCGGTTCACCACTGCCCTGTTCGATGCCGGTCACCCGCCCGACGATGATGCGATGGTCGCCGGCCGGATAGACATCGACGGCGATGCAATCGAGCCGGCACAGGCCTCCGACCAGCCGCGGCGGCGGACCGTCGGGATCGAGTCGCGGCATGTTCGGGAACTTCGCCGGCGCCTTGCCGGCGAACTGCATCGCGACGTGGCCCTGGTGCGCGGCCAGCATGTTGATCGAGAACCTGCGGTCCTTGGTGAAGGCGGCGAGGCTCGTACTCGAATTCTGCAGGCACCACAGCACCATCGGCGGATCCAGCGACACCGACGTGAACGAATTCGCGGTGACTCCTGCCGCCTCGCCGGTCGGCTTGATCGCCGTGACCACGGTGACCCCCGTGGCAAAGGCACCAAAGGCCGCGCGCAGCGTGCGGGTGTCGAGCGGGCCAGCGACCGACTCGACGCGTGTAACGGATTCGCTCAAGGACGGATTCCCTGTGTGATGAGCGGCACAGTGTAGTAGCCCACGACGGTGATGACCACGATGGCGATCACATCGAGCAACGCGCCGGCGCGCAGCATCTGCCGCAACGTGATCTGGCCGGTCGCGAACACGATGGCATTGGCGGGCGTGCCGACCGGCAGCATGAAGCCGGCCGACGCGGCCATGGCGGCCGGCGCCAGCAACGCGAGCGGCGCGTGGTCGGTCGTCGCGGCCAGTGCCGCGAGCACCGGCAGGAAGGTCGCGGCCGCGGCGACGTTGCTGTTCAGCTCGGTCCAGAAGACCAGGATCGTCACGACCAGCGCGATCAGCGCGAACAGCGGCCAGTGCCCGAGCGTCGCCAGCGACGCGCCGATGGTGTCCGACAACGTGCTTTCCTGGATCGCGGCCGCGAGCGCGAGCCCGCCGCCGAACAACAGCAGCACGTCCCACGGGATGCGCCCGAAGCTCGATGCATCCAGCAACGCGGTGCGTTCGCCGCGCGCCGCCGGCACGACGAACAACGCAAGCCCGGCGGCGACTGCGATGATGGTGTCGTTGAGGCGCTCGAGGCCCGGCACTTCGTTCAGCAGCGGTCGCGCGATCCACAGCGTCGCGGCGATGCCGGCGATGCCCGCCACGCGCCATTCGGCGGTGCTCATGGCGCCGAGATCCCGCACGGAACGCTGCATCAGGTCGCGGGTCGCCTGGGTCGCATCGAGGCGAAACGGCAACGCCACCCTGACAAGCAACCACCAGGCCAGCGGCAGCAACACGAAAACCGTTGGCAACCCGAACATCATCCAGTCGACGAAACCGAGGTCGATGCCGAGGTTGCGGGCTGCGTACGCCTGGACCAGCGCGTTGGTCGGCGTGCCGATCAGCGTGCCCAGGCCGCCGATCGTCGCGGCATACGCGACGCACACGGTCATCACGGCGCGAAAATTCCGCACGGACGCCGCGTCGCCGGCCGCGTCGTTGCTGGTCACGAGCAGCGCGATCGAAGTGGCCACGGGCAGCATCATCAAGGCCGTGGAGGTGTTGGAGACCCACATGCTCAGCAGTGCCGTGGCGATCATCACGCCCAGCACCAGGCGCGTCGGCTCATCGCCGACGCGGGCGATGATGTTGAACGCGATGCGCCGGTGCAGGTTGCAGCGCTCCATCGCGATCGCGATCAGGAACCCGCCGAGGATCAGGAAGATCGACGAGTTCGCGTACTCGGACAGAATCTCGCGCGAATTCTCGAAGCCGAGCAGCGGCACGACGACGAGCGGCAACAATGCGGTGGCTGACAGTGGCACGGCTTCGAGCGCCCACCAGCACGCCATCCAGGCGGCGAGACCGAGTGCTGGCCAGGCCAGCGGCGCGAACCCGGCAGGCGCGGGCGCAACCAGCGTGATGGCGAACAGCGCTGGACCCAGCAGCACCGCCCACCAGCGCAGCGGCGCGCCCCGATCCTCGCCATTGCTCATGGGGAGGTGGACGCTTCGGCTGCAACCGCCTCGGTAGGAAGTTCTGGTGCCGGCTCCGCCTCCGGCGCGGGCACTGGCGGCAACTCGAGGCCGATGACGGTGGGGATGCCGCGGGCTTCACGCAGCGTCTCCAGCGCGAGATCCCAATGGATGGCGACCTCGAGTTCGCCCAGCGCAGCATCCAGGCGTTGCTCGAAATCGGCTAGATCCGGATCGATGCGCTGCCCCTGAGCATCCACCGGCGGATGCACTTCGAGCCATACCTCGCCATCGACGACCGCGATCTTCACGGGCTCGCTGATCAGGGTGACGGGTGTCCCGACCGCGACTGCATCGAACAGTCGCGCCACGTCCTCCGGATACATGCGCAGACAGCCGTGCGTGACGGCCATGCCGACCGCGTCTGGGTTGTTCGTGCCGTGGATCAGGTAGGAGCCGCCCGGGATGCCGAGCCGCATCGCATGCGCACCGAGCGGATTGTCCGGCCCCGGTGGCACCACGGCAGGCAAAGGCTCACCGCGCGCCGCGTGCTCGCGCCGCACCGAGTCCGGCGGGTACCAGGCTGGATTGCGCCGTTTGTGGACGATGCGCGTGCTGCCGAGCGGCGTGCGCCAATCCATCTTGCCGACGCTGACGGGGAAGGTCATGACCACCGGCTTCTCGCCGCGCTTCGGCTTCGGGAAGTGATAGAGCCGATGCTCAGGCAGGTTGACGACGACACCTTCTCGCGGACCCGGTGGCAGCACCCGCTGGCCGGGAATCAATACCTGGGTACCCGCGCCCGGCAACCAGGGGTCGACGCCGGGATTGACGCGGGTCAGTTCCTCGTAGCCCAGGCTGTAGCGGCGCGCGAGCTCGATCAGCGTGTCTTCATAGCGCGTCTCGACGGTTTCGACAGTGCCGAAGATGCCGCCGCCATCCTCGCGAAGCTCGAACACCGCGGCTGGCGCGGCTGCGGTGCCGAACCACAATCCGGCGCACAGCAGTGCCGGGACGAAACGATGCCGCAGTGGAGTCATGGCACCATTCTAGCGGAGCCCCACCCCCCGGCCTCAAGGGCCGAGGGTCGGCTAGAGACCCAGGGTCTGTCGAACCTGGGCCACTTCCGTGGACGACTCGCTGACCAGCATTTCGAGCGCCGATCGGTCAAGCGCGAGGCGTTCGACGGCGCGCACGCCCTGCATGTTCAGTTCGAGCGTGTCGGGGAACTGGTAAAACGTCGCCAGCATGCTGCCAACGGTCAGCACATCGGTCAGGTCCGGCGCGCCGGGATGGTCGCGACCGAGGTCCTCGTGGTCGCGCACCGCGTCGACGATCTCCGCGGGGATGGCCCACGTCTCGAGCAGCGCAGTGCCGATCGGCGAGCTCCACTCACGCTCGATCTCATGATACGTGGCCTGATCGGAGAACAGGCCCGGGTGCCTGATCGAGCGGGTCATGATGTAGAGCTTGCCCACGCCGTGCAGCAGGCCGGCAAGCAATGCCGTGTCGGGACTGATCCGCGAGAAGCGCCGCGCGACGACGGAAGCGAACGCCGCCACGTACGAGCTGCGCTCCCAATGCGACTGCAGCGAAGCTGCCATCGGCCGGAAGTCGTCCGAGCGGCGCAACTGGCTCATCGCGAAGGCGATCGCGGCGCTGCGCACCAGGTTGAAGCCGATGCGCGTGATTGCGGCGCGCAGGTCCGAGATCGGCCGGCCGACGTGCCCGAGCGCCGAGGAGTTCGCCATTTGCATGATGCGGGCCGCGAGCGCCGGTTCAGCCCCGACCACACGGACGATGTCCTGCGCCGAAACGTCTTCGTCGGCCAGCACCTTGCGGACCCGCAGCGCGACGTCCGGGAAGCTCGGCAGCTCGATTTCCTTGCGCGACAGGCCCTGCGCGAGTTCCTGAATGAACGCGAACGCGACGTCGTCGCCCGTGCCCTGCTCGTTTGCAATCTGCATGTGCGCGGTACTTCCGTGTGGGTCAGCCGCCGAGGGCATCGGTCAGGGCCTGGAGTTCGGTGCCCGCTTCCGCGAGCACACGGGTCAACGCGTCGCGTTGTATGCCCAGTCGGGTAGCGGAACGGGATTCCGGCAGTTTCGCCTCGAGCATGTCGGGCTGGTCGCGGAAGCTGGCGAGCAGCTGCGCCACCGCGAGGACGTCGCTGAGCGACACGGGGCCGCGCGGATCACGCTCCCCATGCTCGACATCATGGATCGCCTCGACCAGTTCGTCCGCGACGCCCCAGTTCTCGAGCAGCGCCCTGGCGATGTTGGCATGCCAGTCGCGCACGATGGCCGTGTAGGTTGGTTGATCGTCGAACAGGTCGCTGTGGCGCGCCGCGCGGGTCAGGATGTACAGGCGCCCCACGTTGTGCAGCAGGCCGCCCAACAGCGCCGCATCCGGGCTCAGACGCGTGAAGCGCTTCGCGACGACGAAGCTCATCGTTGCCACCACCACGCTGCGTTGCCACAGCAGGTTCATCGGCTTCTCGATCGATTTGAAGGTCTCGGCTTTGCGCAGTTGCGCCATCGCGAAGGTGATGGCTGCGCTGCGCAGCATGTCGAAGCCCATACGCGCGACAGCCGTGCGCAGTTCGACCACGGGCCGCCCGGACGGATTCAAGGCGACCGAGTTGGCCATCTGCAGGACCCTGGCCGCGAGCGCCGGTTCGGAGCCGACCACGCGGACCACGCGGTCGGGGGCGACGTTGTCGTCCGCCAGCACCCGCTGCACGCGCATCGCCACGTCGGGAAAGCTCGGCAGCTCCACGTTGCCGGCCGAGAGCTCGCTCGCCAGCTGCTTGACGAGCTCAAACGCCGCAGAGCTGGGGATGCGGGATGTGGTGGGGTTCGAGTCTGACTGGGCAGCCTGACTGGAGGTCATGCATGGTTCTCCGTAACGACTACTGTAACGGCGGCGATGCCGGCCGCTTGAGGCAGTGAGCCGCTCACCCGGCAAGTGCCATCTGGCGCGACATCGACGGCGAGTTGCCGGCGCGATGCAACCGCACCAGCAAATCCGCCTCGGCGCGGGTCATGCCGCAGCTGGCGCAGAGTTCATCGATTGATGCGCCGCTGTTGGCGAGGCGGATCGCAAGCTCGTAACCTGCGCGTCCGCCGCGGGCCGCCGTGGCAGCGTGCCGACCGTCGATGCGAAGCTGCCCGTCGAGCCGATCCATGCCGCCGGCGATCGATTGCAGCATCGCGCTTTGCGCGCGCAGTTCGGCTAGCAGCGTCCGTGTCTGGCTGTCGCAGGTCAGGTTCGCGGCGGCTGCCGCGTTCGCCTCGACCCGGCGTTGCCAGCAGTGCATCGCCCAGACGCAACCGCCGAGCGCGACCAGTTGCGCAGCGCCGAGAATCAACATCCAACCCGTGCTCATGCCGGCTCTCCTGTGAAGTCCATCACGGGCAAAGCGCCGGATTCCCGGCGCGACGCCCGTTGTGTTGGCTCACAGGGAAATAAGCAGGTTTCGTGCCAGAGGCACGCTGCGGTCAGAATTGCTCCCAGTCCTCCCCGGACGACGCGACCGCCGCTGCAGGCGCTTGCTTCGCAGGACTGGCGTCGCCTGGACCGGCCTCGCGCTGCTGCTTCATGCGGCCGAGCGCCCCGGACTCTGCGCCACGCTTGGGGCCACCCGCCCAGGGCCGGGAGGCGGACCGCCGTTCGACGCCCGAGGGCGACGCTGGACGCGCAGCTGGGGTGCTCGGCGTAGCCGCGGGTGCGGCGCCGGCACGAGCGGCTTGCGGGGTGCCGGCGGCCGGTGCGGCGGCGCCAAGCTGGAAGAAACCGGTGAGATCGGCCAGCTTGCGCGCCTGTTCGTTCATCGAGGCCGCCGCCGCCGTGGCCTCTTCGACCATCGCGGCGTTCTGCTGCGTACCCTCGTCCATCTGCGTGACCGCACGGCTGATCTCCTCGACACCGGCGGCCTGCTCACGGCTCGCTGCCGAAATCTCGCCGACGATGTCGCTGACCTTCTTGACGGCAGTGACGATCTCGCCGAGCAGCTTGCCCGACTCGCCGACCAGCCTGCCGCCCTCCTCGACTCGCTGCACGCTGTCCTGGATCAAACCCTTGATCTCGCGCGCGGCCGTTGCGCTGCGCTGCGCGAGATTGCGCACCTCGCTGGCCACCACTGCAAAGCCACGACCCTGGTCGCCGGCACGGGCCGCCTCGACGGCCGCATTCAGCGCAAGCAGATTCGTCTGGAAGGCGATCTCGTCGATCACCGCGATGATGTCGGCGATCTTGCGGCTCGACTCCTGGATCGATGACATCGCCGACACGGCCTGCACGGCAACCGTGCCACCCTGCTCGGCCTGCTGGCGCGCTGTCTGGGCAAGCCGATTCGCAACGACTGCGTTCTCGGCGTTCTGCTTGACCGTCGACGTCACTTCTTCCATCGACGATGCGGTCTCTTCGAGGTTCGCAGCCTGCTGCTCCGTGCGCGAGGCGAGATCGGCCGTACCCTCGTTGATCTCGCGCGATGCCGTCGACACGGTCAGCGAGCTGCCCTGCACCTCCTGCAGGACACTGGCGACGCGCGCCCGCATCGCTTCGAGCGATCCGAGAATCTGTCCGAGCTCATCCTTGCCTTCGGCGGACACGGGATGGGCATAGTCACCATCCGCCATGCGTCCTATGGCCGCCGCGCTGGCGCGCAGCCGCACGAGCGTCGTATTGACGATCAGCCACGTGAAGAGCAAGGCGAACAAGATGGTGAACCCGACTGCACCCAGCACCAGGTTGCGAACGCCCCGCTGCTGGGAGATGTAGTCCACCAGCTGCTGGCGCACTGCGGGCATCAGCACGCCATCGTGCAAGGCCGTCACCTGCTCGGCGATCTGGTCCGTTGCCGCCAGCACCGCTTCGATCGACGGTGCTGGCTTGCCCGCCAGGATCGTCTCGTTGATCAGTTTGATCAGTCGATCGGTTTGTTCCCGCAAGCCTTGCAGGGCGGGCTCTGCTTTCTGCTGGGCTGCTGCGCCGCCCGGACCGCCCAGTGCAGCCTGGTCAAGGTTTGATTCCAGGTTGTCAAGGCTGCTGATAATGCGCGACTCGACGCGGGCCAGCTCGTTGCGAACATAGTTGTCCGGTGCCGGCGACCCCGCCGCACTCAAGGCAAGAGCGCGCAGGGTCGAGACGTCGGCATTGAAGTTTGGAACACGAACGATGGCACTGTCGATCAGATAGTAGGTGTCCGGGCTCGGGTCGAGCGCCATGCCCGAGGTCGCCGCGACCCAGTCTCGGTACGCCAGCACCTGAGTTTTGAACGCGCGATGCTGCGCCATCACGTCGGGCACGCTGCGAGCCTCGGATGCGCGCAGCTTCGCCCACTGAGCGCGCAGCGCACCGACCTTGGTGTCCACGACACCGTCGGGCGCATCGAACTGCGGCGGATTGGCCGCAAGCTCGGCCAGTTTGGCGTCCACCGCCGACGCCGATTCCGCAAACTGCGGCGCGTCCATGCCGAGCCCCGCGAGCACGGCGTGCGCCTGATGGTCTGCGAGCGGCAGCAATACCGAATCGACGGGTTCGAAATAGGCAGCGCCATGGGACTCGTTCACGGCTGTGCCGATGGAGTGCTGCACGGTTCGAATGAAGAAGAACGTGAGCAAGGCCAGCGGCACCAGCATCGCGGCGACGATCGCAGTCATCTTGAAGCCGAAGCGAAGGTTTCGTATCCAGTTCATGGCATTCTCTACTTGTCGTGTTGTGCGTTATCGCTTGCGCCTCAACGCGGCAGGGCGCCGCTGAACTCGAGGCGCAAACCGATGACCGAGGCATCCTGCAGGCTCGCGTCGAACCCGGGTTGACGGACGTACTGCAGGTCGGGTTGCAGGGTGAGCCAGTCCGTGACCGTGGCGCGATAGGTCAGCTCGATCGTCGTCTCGCGGCGTTGCAACGGAACGCCACTACCGAGCGCGACGCCGCGCAGCGAGTTGCCCGCACCCGCCGTCGCGATCGCG
>CAZPJE010000183.1:0-1520 GCA_964586725.1 uncultured Steroidobacteraceae bacterium
GATATGGCGATCCAAGCAACCGTCACGCGTAACCAAGGCCGTAACGTTACGCGATCGTGACGGTGTAGAAGACATAGAAGACAAGAAGGCGGGCGCGGCGAGCGCCTTTAGGCCGCTCGTCGCCGCGCCCGCAGCCTCGCCTCGATCTTCCGCGACGGTAGGTAGCGACCGCGCTGCCCCGGGTGATCCTGCGGACCCGGGGCGCGCTGCGCAGTCGACTCGGATCACGGATCTCGCGCGTGACCTCGCATCACGCGCCAGGCTGGTGAAGTCGTGACGACAGCGGGCAAGCGCTGGCAGCGCGGCACGGTTCGCCGAAGGGGCGACCGCTGGACCCTGCGCGCCCGCTTCGACAACCCGGACGGCACGCGACGCGAGCGCGTGCACACCATCGGTAGCAGGGCGGATCTGCGCACCGAAGCTCAGGCGAGGGCAGCTGCTGACGCGATCCTTCAGAAGGCGACCGGGCGAGCGATCGCTGCGGGTTCTACGATCCGTGTCGGCGAGTACTTCGCGCGTTACCTGGTCGAGCGCGTGCCGCTGATGAGACCGACGACGCAGCGGCTTGTGCGCGCGCGCATCCGCCATCACCTGGCGCCGCTCTCAGGTTCACGGCTCGACGAGATCACGCGCGGCGAAGTGCAGCGGCGCATCGCAGCCATGTCTGCAGCCGGCGCAGCACCATCGACGATCCGTGGCGTTGTGGCTCTGCTCGCGACGATCATCCGCGCTGCCATCGACGATGGATTCGCCGCGACCGCGATCGAGGTGAAGAGGCTCAAGTTCCCGAGCGAACGCACCGCCGCGCCTCGGCGTCAGACTTTCACGGCCGCCGAGCTGCGCGCGCTGCTCGCGGTCATGCGGCCGCCCTGGCGCGAGCTTGCCGCGCTTTCCGCCGCGCTGGGCCTTCGTAGCGGCGAAGCGCTCGGCCTCGCCTGGTCCGACATCGACCTGCAGCGCCGTGTCGTGCGATTGCGTCAGGCTGCCGTCGACGGTCGCATTGGTGCGCTCAAGACGTCCGGCAGCGGCGCCACTCTGCCGCTGTCACCCGCTCTCGTGCAGCTGCTCGCGGCTTACCGCGCAAGGCGCGCTGACCCTGCTGGTGGGCTCGTGTTCACAACCCGAACCGGGAGGCCGATCCACAGCTCAGCGTGGCGCAGGGCCTTCAGGCAATCCGTCGAGCGTGCCGGTCTGCTGCATCGCAGCCCGCACACGCTGCGTCACACCGCCGCCAGCCTCGTGCTCGAGGCTGGCCTGAGTGCAGCAGCAGCTCGCGACTTGCTCCGGCATGGCGACGTGCGAGTCACCAACCGCTACTCGCACGCCATCGGTGCCGACGTTGAGCGAGGCGCATCCATCCTCAGCGAAATTTTGGAGGCGAGCCCGTGACACACAGAATGCGGCCAACTGCGATCGCAGCACTCGCGACCATTCGAGAAATCCCGGCAGCGCAGATCACTGTCGCGCAGCGTACTGAGATTCGCGACAACGGGGGCGTCCGATGACGGCCTCACCGCCTC
>CAZPJE010000184.1:0-2418 GCA_964586725.1 uncultured Steroidobacteraceae bacterium
TCGCCGTTGTTCAGCGCCGAGTAGAAGATGCTCTCGGGGAACGCGGGGTCGCCACACGACCAGAGCCGTTCATTGTAGACGGCAATAGCCGAGCAAGTGGCGGTGCCCGTCAAGTTCGTAGAGAGGGTCGTACCGTTCCACTTGTTGAGCAATCCACCGTCTGCGATGTACACCACATCATTGCCACCCGCATCACGGAAGCTGGCAAAGTACGATGTCGTGCTGGACGAAAGGGTGCCGGTGCGCTCCGTCCATGTCCAAGTCGTCGGGTTGAACGCGGACGTAAAGAGCTTGCCGTTGCAGACCGCCAGGACCGACACGGTCCCGTCGTCCTTGGCCCACGTATAGCCGCCCGTGATCGGCTGCGCGGCGAGGACCGCAGCGGTGCGCCGCGTTCCCCCGCGCTTGCTGATCGCGCCGTAGTCAGTCAGGCGCGCGTTCGCCGCGGTGCGGACTTGATTCTCCTGCACCGCAGCTTCATCGGAGACGCTGTTCAGCCCGCCGTCAAAGCGTGGCTGCAGGTCGAGGACGCGATCCCCTGCCGCCATTAGCCACCCGCCCAGTCGTACTTCTGGTCGGGATACGCCATACGCGTCGGGTTGATCGTACGGCGGCGCAGGTCGTCGAGCATCGACTGCCGCTCTTCGTCGGCCAGCTTGCGTAAGTTGTTCGCCGCGCCGACTTCCGCGCCGCCCTTGAGCAAGAGCTTCGCCGCCGCGCTGGCCGTGATAATCCCCTGGTTGTTATCAGGGAAGTCGATAGGGACGTTGTCCGAGGACAAGTCGTTGAGCGCCGTGGGCTTGTAGTTCACGGCGATGTACAGCGAGGTTCCCGCTGCGACCGGCAAAATCTGCACGTTCGTCCCGACCAGATAGTACAGGCGCGGGTACGTCGGCAAGTAGTTCGTGGTGGTCGCCAGCGGGACGTACTGGAATGCCGTCTCGTCGTACAGGACGTTGCCATCCGAGACCGACAAGATGCGATAGAAGTCACGCTGCGCGTCGCCGCTGCCCGTGCTGAGGCTGCTGAACGGGATTTGCCCGTTCGCATCCGTCGTCAACTGGAGCTGCTGAAAGGTGTAGTACGGCGCGGCGTTGAGGATGTTCGACCACTCCTCATCGTAAACTTGCGCGAGAACCGTCTGGATAAAGCTATCGGTCCACCGTGTACTTCCCACGGCGTCCATGTATTCACGGGTCTGCTCGACCAGTTGAGCGCGAGTTACGCTGGGCATGGTACTCCCTCAGAAAAACTTAGGATGCCTTCGATGGACGCCCACGCTTCTTGGCAACCGGCGCATCAAGCACTTCGGCCATCGCCTGTTCGATTGCTGCTGCCACGGGAGCCGTAGCGTTAAACTCTTGCACGAAGTCTGCCACGCGGCGGACTTCTTCCACCGGATACTGACGCAGTGCGCGTTCGATATACGACGGAGCGGTATCTACGCTGCAGTCCATTGGCAGATAGCCAATGATGTCAAAGGCCCGATCTGGGTCGATGGTCTGCTGCTGCATCTCCGCATAGCGACGGTCGTTCTCTTCCCACCGCATACACAGCGCCCAATGCGCGTCGAACACCTCAACGAACCGTAGGAACAAGCGCGGGTGAACTGCCGCAAGCCGTCGCTGGATTTCAGACGACGGCTCGGGCGTTCCCCGATGGCTCAGGACCACCGGGGCGGTCATCAGTTCTGCACCAGCAGTTCGACGTTCACCACCAGATCAACCGCCGCCGTCGAAACCGTGTTGGTCGTGGTCACGACAAAGCGCACGGTGTCACCCGTGTCGAGCGTCTTCTGCGCGTCCGTCAGCGTGGTAAGGAGCGGGATCGCCGTGCCTTCGTGCGCGACCAGCGCCTCCAGATCGACGTTGCCACTCAGCACAACCGCTGCGTCAGCCGACGCATCGTACTTCTGCAGCACGCCAAGGATCGTCCCGCTTGAAGCCGGAACCGTTCCAGCCGACACCACCGCACGGTTGATCAAGCACGAAGCGGGATGCGCTCCGAAGTTGTACGTGGTCGTGGTGGTGTTCCCGATGGCTGCTACACAACGCCCGACGAGCAGGTTGGGGAGCACCCCAAACCGTCCCGGCAATGGCGCAAAGATATTGCCTACGCTCATGAAAGTCTCCGTTCAGAGGGAGCGCGTAGGGGGTGGCTGTTGCCAACCACCCCCAGTTCGCCGTTAGATGTGGCTGTAGCGAGCCGTGTCGGTGTAGCCCGTGATGCTGCCGTGAGCGTTACGCGCCAAGCAGGCAAGGTTGCCGTACCAGCCGTAGGTCGTCTCGAACGCATCGCGGCCCTGCAGCCAACGCCACGGACCCGCACCCTCGAACTCCACGAAGCCCCAATCCTTCGCATCCACCCACGCCAGCGACGGGATGTGGAGGAGATAGATGGTGCCAGCCGGTACGTAGT
>CAZPJE010000185.1:0-8777 GCA_964586725.1 uncultured Steroidobacteraceae bacterium
TCCCTCACGGGAAGGGGTTGGGGATAGGTGGGGGGCGTGAAAAGCGTCGACGAGCCGCGGTGCGCTGCGGCTCGTCTGTGATCCCCCCGAAGTCCCCCTCACAAACGGTGCGGGGGTTCGGGGGGATCGCGGACGAATGCCTGCCGCGCGCACTGCGGCGAGTCGGCGCTTGGAACGCTTCGTTCGACGACTGCCCGGGGACAAGTGGAGCGCGAGCGCAACGCAGGCGCCGACGCAGGCGTCCCATACGGGCGGCGAATGACGCCGGGGGCGTGACAGGCCCCGTCAGGGGCGCAGTCCGTCAGGACCTGGCGCGCACCGGGCCGCCGCCCGGCAAACTCATCGGTGGGTTCGCGACGAGCCGCACGACCTGGCACCGTCTCCAGCGCAGGCGGCACCGCGGCGGTGGCTCTGACCAGAGGCGCCTTCGCGTCCCACAGTTCGAGGCACCAGCCGAAGAGCCGCGGCGCGAGCGCCTGCGCGATCCGGGCGGGGACCATCATCAGGCCCTGCCGTTCGCCGTATCCCTGCGGGCCGAAGAGAGTGAGCGGCAGCGTGCCCTTGGGGATGGTGAGGATCCCGCTGCCGGCACCGTGGATCAGCGCGAACACTGCCGCAGCCGGCGCGCCGAGCCCGAGCAGAACCAGGGCGCCAACGGGGTGCACAAGCGCCGCGAGGCGTGCGGACAGCAGCGGGTGCGTTCGGCGTAGCAGACCGAACTCGAGGACACGGGCTGCGACCTGCGCAGGTCCGATCAGCGCACCCGCTGCGACGACTGGAGCCAGGCTCGCGCCGGCCATCTGCATCATGGTCGGAAAGTGGGCCACCATGGCGGTGCTGGTGAACCAGGTTGCCGCGAACACGAAGGACCGGAGCGCCGCTGTACGGGGCGGCGGTGGCGGACTTGCGGCGGATTCAGCGGGTGACGGCTCGCCCTGAGCGATGGTCTGCACCGCCAGGGCCCGCGGCAGCGACGCGTTCAGCGGGACCGAGGATGACGTGCAGGCTCGCCTAGCTGAAGCAGGCGTGGCGCCAGCCCATCTCGGCATTAAGGTGGACAGCGGCCCCCCGACGGTGCTCGCGAAGCCTGCGATCAGCGTGATGCCCGTGATCAGTCCGCGTGAGTCGCGACCGTGAAGCCGTACGAGTGCCGCGAACGCAGCCTCGTAGAGGCCGGCACCCATAGCGGCCCCCATGACGGTCCAGGCTGCGATGAGCCCGGCAGTCGACTGAGCGCACCCCCGGCACGCGGCCCTACGAATGCCGAGACGACCAGCACCCACGACAATGCGCCGAACACGGTCGGCGTCGAGACGCCCAGTTCCGTGCCCATCGGGACGGCCAGCACAGCCGGCAGGTAGCACGACGACGCCCACGACAGGGTCTGGGCGGTTCCCAAGCCTGCGACGGTCGCGACGCGGCGGGGGTTGTTCACCGCACCCCCGGCGGCACGCCGCTAGAGCGCGACGGCTCCCAGCGGACGAGTTCTTCGACCGTCGCGCGTAGCGCCCAAGCCGGGCGCGGCGGCTCGAGCGCAGGGCGCGGCCGATACCCCGCGGGCGATTACCTGCGAGGCTTGAGTTCCGTGACCATCGCCTTGCCGTCCTTCATTTCTGCCTGGAACTGGATCTTGTCACCGGCCTTGATGCCGGACAGGATCGCTTTGTCTACGACGTCGAAGCCCATCGTCATCGGCGGCATCGCGAGGTTCGGAAGGTCCCCGTGCTTCAGGACGATGAGTCCTTTTGCGGCGTCGACCTTGAGCACCTCCGCATCGACCAGTGGCATCGCACCCGAGGGCTTGGCGGACGCGGGCTTCGCGGCCTGCTGTGCTACGGCGGGTGCGGCGGCTGCGAGCGCGAGCAGGAGAGCCAGCGCATGGAACGAGTTCATCGGAGTTCTCCATCAAGTAGGTGTGTATCGAGTGTCACCGCATCCGGTTCGTGGGCCGCTTGCGAGTGTCCCGATCGACGTCGGTGGATGAGGAACCAGGCTGCCGGGACGACCAGCATGCTGAGCAGCGGTGCGGTGACCATGCCGCCGACCATCGGCGCGGCGATTCGGCCCATCACCTCCGAGCCGGTCCCGCCGGCCCACAGGATGGGGAGCAGCCCGCCGAGCACGACCGCGACTGTCATCGCCTTGGGCCTGACCCGCTGCACCGCGCCTTCGCGAATCGCTGCGAGCAGCGTCGAATCGTCGTCGGGTTCGCCGGCAGCGAGCCGCCGCGACCAGGCGTTCTGCAGGTACACCAGCATGACGACGCCAAACTCCGCTGCCACGCCGGCCAGCGCGATGAAGCCCACGGCCGTCGCGACCGACAGAGCGTGACCGAGTGCCCAGACGAGCCAGAAGCCTCCCACCAGGGAGAACGGCACCGCAAGCATGACGAGCGAAGCTTCCTCGACGGAGCGGAAAAGCACGTAGAGCAGCAGGAAGATGACGGCCAGGGTGGCAGGCACCACGACCTTCAGCCGCTGGCTCGCCCTCTCGAGGTACTCAAACTGCCCGGACCATGAGACCGAATAGCCGGCCGGGATGTCGACCTTCGCGGAAACGCTCGCCTGCAGGTCCGTCACGACCGAACGAAGGTCTCGGCCCCGCACGTCGATGTAGACCCATCCCGACAGCCGGGCGTTCTCGCTGCGCAGCATCGGCGGACCTTCGCCGATGCGGATGCGGGCGACGTCCTGCAACTGGATTCGGGCCCCGCGATCGGTGACCACCGGCAACTCCCTCAGGCGCTGCAGCGAGTCGCGAATCTCGCGCGGATAGCGGACGTTGATGGGGTAGCGCTCGCGCCCCTGGATGACCTCGCCGACGTTGTCGCCGCCCACGGCAGTCGACACGATGGCCTGGACGTCCTGGACCGACATGCCGTAGCGGGCGGCCGCGGCGCGGTCGACGTCGACGTCCACATAGCGCCCGCCGACCAGCCGCTCGGCCAGTGCCGATGAGACGCCGGGCACCGACTTCACCGCGGCCTCGATGCTGCCGGTCACCCGGTCGATGGTCGTGAGGTCGGAGCCTGCCACCTTGATGCCGACCGGGCTCTTGATGCCGGTCGCCAGCATGTCGATCCGGTTCCGGATGGGCGGTACCCACACGTTCGTCAGGCCCGGCACCTTCACCACACGGTCGAGTTCCTCGACGAGCCTGTCCGGTGTCATGCCCGGTCGCCATTGCTCGCGCGGCTTGAACTGGATGGTCGTCTCGAACATCTCCAGCGGTGCGGGGTCTGTCGCCGTGTCCGCGCGTCCCGCCTTGCCGAAGACACGTGCGACTTCCGGAACGGTCTTGATGAGCCGGTCGGTCACCTGCAGCAACTCCGAGGCCTTCGTGACCGACAGGCCCGGCAGCGCGGAGGGCATGTACAGCAGATCGCCCTCGTCGAGCGGCGGCAGGAACTCGCCGCCCAGCCGCTGCATCGGGACGACCGTCAGCGCCAGCACGGCGGCGGCCGCCAGGAGCGTGAGGACCGGGAACCGGAGCACCGCATCGAGCACTGGCCGGTAGACGGCGATGAGAATTCGATTGACCGGGTTGGCGTGCTCGTGCGGGATTCGTCCCCGAATCAGGTAGCCCATCAGCACGGGCACCAGCGTCACGGACAGGCCGGCCGCAGCGGCCATCGCATAGGTCTTGGTGAACGCGAGAGGCGAGAAGAGCCGGCCCTCCTGGGCCTCGAGCGTGAAGACCGGGACGAAGGACAGCGTGATGACGAGAAGCGAGAAGAAGAGCGCCGGCCCCACCTCGACCGACGCCTCGGTGACGAGCCGCCATCGCTCGGCACCCTGCGGCGCGCGCCCGTTGGCCGCCTCGAACGCCTCGAGGTGCTTGTGTGCGTTCTCGACCATCACGATGGACGCATCGACCATCGCGCCGATGGCGATGGCGATGCCGCCCAGCGACATGATGTTCGCGTTGATGCCCTGCCAGTTCATGACGATGAATGCAGCGAGCACGCCGATGGGCAGTGCCACCACGGCCACGAGCGCCGAACGCAGGTGGAAGAGGAACACCGCGCAGACGAGCGCAACGACGAGGAATTCCTCCGCCAGCTTTCGGCCGAGGTTCGCGACCGCGCGGTCGATGAGCTGCGAACGGTCGTAGGTCGTCACGATGTCCACGCCTTGCGGCAGGCCCGAGCGCAGCGTGTCGAGCTTCGTCTTGACCGCCTCGATGGTCGCGCGCGCGTTCTTGCCCGAGCGCATCACAATGATGCCGCCGGTGACCTCGCCCTCGCCGTCGAGCTCGGCCACGCCGCGACGCATCTCCGGACCCAGCTGGACGAAGGCGACGTCGTGCAGCATTACGGGTGTGGAGCCGGACACGGTGACCGGAATCGCGCGGAAGTCCTGAAGCGACCGCAGGAAGCCCGTCGACCTGACCATGTACTCGGCTTCAGCCATCTCCAGGACCGAGCCGCCCGCCGACTGGTTCGCCCGGCGAATCGCCTCGGTGACCATCGACGGGGTGACACCGAGCGCACGCATGCGGTCCGGGTCGAGGACGACCTGGTACTGGCGCACCATGCCGCCGACGCTCGCAACCTCGGCGACGTCCTGCACCGTCTTCAGCTCGAAGCGCAGGAACCAGTCGTTCAGCGAACGAAGCTGGGAGATGTCGTGACGGCCCGTGCGGTCGACGAGCGCGTACTGGAACACCCAGCCCACGCCCGTCGCATCCGGCCCGAGCGAGGCGGACGCGCCCTGCGGCAGCCTGCTCTGGACCTGGTTCAGATACTCGACCACGCGCGAACGAGCCCAGTACGGGTCGGTGCCGTCGTCGAACAGCACGTAGACGAACGAGTCACCGAAGAACGAGTAGCCGCGCACGACACGCACGCCCGGCACGCTCAGCATCGTGGTGGTTAGCGGATACGTCACGAGGTCCTCGACGACCTGCGGCGCCTTGCCCGGGTAGGGCGTGCGGATGATGACCTGTGTGTCGCTCAGGTCCGGCAGTGCGTCGAGCGGTGTCCTGGCGACCGACCAGAGGCCTGCGGCGGTCAGCAGCGCGGTGGCGACGAGCACGAGGAACCGGTTCGCGACCGACCAGCGGATGAGCGCCGCAATCATTTCGCTCGTCCCTGTCTGCGGGCGGCAAACAGCTCCCAGCCCATCGGGCCGCCTTCGCGGAACTCGAACTCGATGACATCGCCAGATTTCAGCTCCGGCAATGCCTTCGGGTCGGCTCGCGAGAACCCCATGGTCATCGACGGCCACTTGAGCTCGAGCACCGGCTCGTGCGAGATGAGCACGCCATCGGCGTCGACGCTCTCCACCTTGCCGCGCGTGGTGTAGGTGGCGCCTGCCTTGGCGGGCGCGCCCGACGGGCTGCCCGCAGCCGTCATCGACCCGAGGACCGACCGCAGGCGCGCTTCGGAGTCGACGAGGAACTGTCCGCTGGCAACCACCTGCTCGCCTTCGGAGAGGCCCTCGGTAACCTCGAGCAGCTCGCCCAGGTCTGCGCCAAGCTTCAACTCGCGCGGCTCGAAGGTCCGCTCGTCCCGTCGCACGAACGCCACCGCCCGCGTTCCGGTGCGGATGACGGCTTCGGCGGGCACGACCAGCCGCGAAGTGGTCTGCCCGGCGACCTCGAGCCGGAGCAGCATGCCGGGCACAAGCCTGCCGGGGCGGTTGTCCACCTCGAAGCGGGCCTGCAGCGTGCGCGTGCTCTCGCTGACCTGCGGCAGCAGTTCCTTGAGTTCCCCCGAGAACGTCTGCGAGGGGTCCGCCTGCAGCGCGGCCTTGACCCGCTG
This sequence comes from uncultured Steroidobacteraceae bacterium, assembly GCA_964586725.1. GTDB lineage: Bacteria > Pseudomonadota > Gammaproteobacteria > Steroidobacterales > Steroidobacteraceae > UBA964. The sequence continues at coordinate 5,765 of CAZPJE010000185.1, forward strand.
GCCCTGAGCCAAGCGCACCGCCTGGGACTCGGGAATCTGCGCGATGGCCCACACCCGCTGCAGCCCGGCGATGCGGAACAACGTGGTCCCGGGCGTCACGGCCACGCCGTCGCGGACGCCCAGTTCGGCGACCACGCCAGCGGTCGGCGCTGAGACGGTGAAGCGGCCCGTGACCGGCTCCCCGGCCTCCGCTCGTCGCACCAGGTCCTGCGGAATCGACAGCGCCTGCGCTCGCTCGCGAGCGGCGGCGACCAGGTCGGGGTCGACCCCCGCGCGCTTGAGCGCGGCCAGCTCGCCGAGCGGCCCCAGCCAGTCGGGCGCGAAGACCGTCGCGAGCGCCTGGCCGGCGGCCACCCGTTCCATCGGCGCGCGCACGAACAGGCGCTCGATGTAGCCCGGCACCCTTGTCTGGACGGCAGTGACCTGTCGCTCGTCGAACTGGACGGTGCCGATGGCATCGAACGCGGCCGACACCTGCGAGCGCGCGACCGCGACCGTCCGGATGCCGAGGTTCTGCTGGATGCCCGGGGCGACCCTCACGCCGGAGTCGGAGGCCTCGTCCTCGTAGACCGGCACCAGTTGCATGTCCATGAACGGCGACTTGCCGGGCTTGTCGAAGCGCGGGCCTGGCACCATGGGATCGTGCCAGTACAGCACCTTGCGCTCGCCTTCGGAGGGTTTCGACGCGGCTTCGGCGGCCCGGGCGGTCGGATGTCCGCCGCCCGCGTTCCGGGTGCCGAGCCAGTAGCCTCCGGACACCAGTGCTGCGCCGGCGGCGACGGTCAGAGCGACCACTGCGATTCGCTTCATCGCTCGGCTCCGTTGGCCAACGGCTTGAAGGCGAGGCGGGCCTGGGTCCGCGCCAGCTCGCGCTCCAGCGAGAGCAGCTTGCGGTGCGCGTCGACCTCCGCATTGCGGGCTTCGAAGAAGCCCGCAATGGGCATCTGGTTGCTGCGGTACGCCGTCAACGAGACGACCGCACGCTGGCGGGCCGGAGACAGCACGCCAGTGCGGAACCGGTCGATGCGCTGCTGCAGACGTGTGGTGTCGCCGCTCAACCGGCGGAACTCGGCTGCTGCCTCGCGCGTTGCCTCCTCCAGTTCCGAGCGTGCCTTGTCGACAAGGGCGAGCCTCGCCGCGATGTCGCGGTCCTGGCGCTGCGCCGGAGCGACCTGTAGCGGAATGCTCACGCCGAAGGACATCATGTCCGAGAATCCGGTCCGCTGGCTGTACGCCACCTCCCAGGTCCAGTTCGACGTGCGCTCGGAGGCCGCAGCTTCCGCGGCGCGGCGGCTGACCTCGATGTCAAGGCCGAGAGCGACGAGCGTTGGATGCGAGGCGAGGTATTGGGCTTCGGTAGGGAGTTCCAAGCCTGGGGGCGACGAAAGTTCGGCGGTCTCGTCGCCCACCCAGCGCTTCAGCTCGGTCAACGCCGCGGCATGCTGCTGTCGAGCCTCGTCGGCCGCATCTTCGGCGAGCCCGTGGGCGGTGCTCAGGGCAAGCGTCTCGGTGGCCGTCCCGGGGCCCGCGGACATCCGGGCTCGGGCGACCTCGAGCTCCTCCCGGAGATTGCGCTCGGCCCGTTCAGCGATGTCGCGCGCGGACTGGGCGAACCAGACGTCGAGAAAGGCGAAGGCGGTCTGCAGGCGCGTAGTGGCTTCGACGCCCCGCGCCTGGATCGACTCGCGCTCGACGCTGGCGAGTGCGGCCGCCTCCCGCGCTGCGCGCTTGTCCCGCGACAGCCACTCCTGGCTGATGCCCACGCGCTTCATCGTCATGAAGTCGGTACTGGGGTTGAAGCGGTCCGGTCCGGTGACGGGCAGGTTCTCGATGCCCATGCGGAGCATGGGGTCGGGCAGCCGGCCGGCGCCCCGGGCGATCTCGGTCGCGCTTGTGGCACCGGCGCGGGCCGCCACCGTGGCTTCGGACCGCCGACTCGCCAGTTCGAGCGCTTGTTGAAGGGTCAGCGGCTGGCTCGAGGCCAGTATTGGCAGGAACGCGGCAGCCAGGACGGCTGCACGCAAAGCGACGATGAACATGAACACTCCGAGGACGAACGGAACACACCCGAGCGCGCAGGCGCGCTCGCATCGTTCAACCGTCGGAGTTCAGACGCGAAGTCTGAGGGTCGAGAGGAACAGCGCGGCGGGGGGCGGGCGAGGTTCGGCGAGGGGCGCCGCGGCAGACGGATGACCGCCCGGCTCGGTCATGAGCACCGGCAGGACGACCAGATGGATGACTGCCGGAAGCGTCAGAGGCGGCAAACCCGACGCTTCAAGCGACTGCGGACTGCCCGCAATGTGCTGGTGGCACATCGCCGGTTGGGATTCGTCCATGCCATTGCAAGGTTCGCCTGCGGCCATCCGTTCGAGCATGGCCTGTATCGCCGCCTGCGCCTGTCCTTCGACGGGACAGACGTAGGTGGCCATCGCCCACTGCGAAAGCAGCAGCGAAGCTACGAGAGCCAGGGTGGTCTTCAGACGGTGGACGCGGCGGCGGAACATGCTCCAAGGAGTCTACCGGACATGCGGCCGGGGTGCCGATCCCCTCTTGGCCAAGGGCACGTGCGGCGGGTCGCGGACGACGATCGTGCGCAGGCGCGGTCAGGAACCTGTGCTCCGGGTCGAATGATCGTGCCGATGATGGATGTCCGGATAGTGCGGATGCGCATGCGTCAGCGGCTCGTGACGGTGCCGGTGGACGTGGGGTTCGCCCGGCGGCATACCGGCCGGATGCGGGTGCTCGTGATGCGCGTCGTGCCGATGCGGGTGGCTGTGCTCGAGCATGACGTGCGTGTGCACGTGCTCGTGCCGCTCGCGCAGGTGCAGCCAAAGCCCTGCGGCCATCAGTAGCGCCGCGACCCAGAAGGCCAGCCCCGGCACCTGCGGCCACAGCGCGAACGACAGCAGGACGCCGAACAGCGGCGCGATCGAAAAATACGCGCCCGTGCGCGCGGCCCCGAGCGTGCGCAGGCCGACGACGAACAGCGCGAGGCTGACGCCGTAGCCGAGGA
>CAZPJE010000186.1:0-8145 GCA_964586725.1 uncultured Steroidobacteraceae bacterium
GCGTGGCGTCGCGGTGTCGTCGATCTTCAAGTGGTTCGGCGAGGATTTCGCGCCGCTGGCCGCGGGCAACGAGAAGCGCGGCGTGCTCGCATTTCTCGCGGCACACACCGATGAACCAGCACTGGTGGCACGCTTGCGCGATCCGCCCACTCCGGTCGCCTACCTCGACTACGACTGGACGCTGAACGACACGGCGGTGTTCGCCCGGTGATGGCGCACGCCGCACGACTGCTCCTCGTCCTGCTCGCGTGCGCGGCGACGTTGCCGTTGCGTGCAGCCGACGCCGCCTTTCCGCGCTCCGCCAGCCAGCAGGCCATGCTCGAGCGACGCGAAGTCGTCGTCGATGCAACGATCGATGCGGCACTGGGCCGCGGCACGGTGCGCGCGGCGATTCGCATCGCAGCGCCGCCCAGCCGCGTCTATGCGGCCATGACGAACTGCGAAACCGCGCTGACGTTCGTGCCGCATCTGCGCGAATGCGTCGTGGTCGACCGCGATCCGCAGGGTCGCTTCGAAGTGATTTCGCATGTCAGCGATGTCGGCTGGTTCATGCCGACGAGTCGCTATACGTTTCGCGCCGAGTACGACCCGCCCCGGTCGATCGAGTTTCGGCACGTGTCCGGCGACTTTCGCGAGAACGAGGGTCGCTGGGAGCTTGTCCCCGTCGACGCCGGTCGCGCGACGCTCGTCACCTACCGCGTGCGCGTCGTGCCCGCGATTCCCGTACCGCAGTGGGCAGTGCGTGGCATCTTGAAGCTTGAGCTGCCGAAGCTGCTGCAGGCACTGCGCGATCATTGTGAGGCCGCGGGCCCATGAGCCTGCGTCGCGCGTCGCAAGCGGACATCGCGACACACAGGGCCGGGCTCACAGCGGCATGATCATGCAAGTGCTCGACGCCCAGCCGCACAGCTTGCCGCTCGCGTCGAACAGCTCGCCGGTGGCGAGCGCCGTACGGCGACCGCTGCTGATCACCTGGCCGACCGCTCGCACCTTGCCAAGCTCGGCCACCAGCGGTCGCAGATAATTCACCTTGAGCTCTACAGTCGTATAGCCCGTGCCAGCCGGCAAGGTGGAATGCACGGCGCAGGCCGTCACGGTGTCGAGCAGCGTCGCTGCAAAGCCGCCGTGGATCACGCCGATCGGGTTGTACGCACGGCCATCGAGCTGCGCTTCGAACACCACGCGACCCGGCGCGAGTTCCACCGGACCGTAGCCCAGCGTCACCATGATCGGCGGATGCGGCAGGCGGCCGTCGAGAATCGCCTGCAGGAAATCGAAGCCGGACATCGTCCGCAGCAGCTCCGGCGGCGCCACGCCCGAACCCGGCGGAAACTGCAGCGTCATGGGGCCGCCCCCTGTTTAGCCCTTGAATTCATGGTTCGCCCCTCCATATCCGGTACATCCAATCTGGAGGATACACAGATGACACTGATTCGCTGGGAGCCCTTCCGGGAGACCGAAGAATTCATGAACCGCCTGATGCCTTCGCTGCTGCGCGGCGGATTGCGCGCCGGGACTGAAGGTTCGAACCTGCCCGCCGTCCAGTGGACGCCGAGCGCCGACATCAGCGAGACCGAGAACGAGTACCTGATCCGCGCCGAAATGCCGGCGGTGAAGAAGGAAGACGTCAAGGTCACGCTGCACGACGGCACGATCTCGATCGAAGGCGAGCGCAAGTACGAGAAGGAAGACAAGAGCGAGAAGTTCCATCGCATCGAAACCTTCCAGGGCCGCTTCGCGCGCCGCTTCGTGCTGCCGGAAGATGCCGATGCGGCTGCGGTCAAGGCCGAGTCGAAGGATGGCGTGCTGACGGTGCGCATCCCGAAGGCGCGGGCTTCGAAGCCGCAACCACAGCAGATCCCGGTCGGCTGATCATCCACCGCGCATCCAGTATGAGCGCGGTGCGGACACTGGATGGAATGCCGCATGCTGCTTGCGTAACTTTGGCAGCATGTCGATCGCTACTCGCATTCCGTTTCGCTGTCCGATCTGCCGATGTCAGGTCTGCGTTCTGCTGACGCCCGAGCGGCTTGCCGCACCCGACGAACCCGTCAAGGTGCGCAAGCCGCCGGTTTTTCAATGCGCCGGCTGCTCGGTGCTGTTTTCGGATCCGGAACGCTTCACGCGCTTCGATCCGCATCCGACGGCAGCGATGCATCCCGCGCCGGATTTCAAGACCGGCTGGAAGTCCTAGCGCGCCATAGCAGCCAGAACGTCACGCCGAGCGCGGCACCGGCCGCTGCGAGCGCCGTGTCCTTCTGCGCGTCCCAGACGTCGCCCTGCGTGCCCAGGTACGCGGCGCCCAGATCACCGCCAAAGATTTCCGCAGCGACCCACTCGATCGATTCGTACAGCGCGCCGTGCGACATCAGGAACAGCACCGGCAGCAGCCAGCGCCATAACCCGACCGGTCGCGCGCGCGCGTCGAGCAGTTCGATGACGGGCCGCGCCATCAGCAGGCCGTACAGGAAGTGCACGAGACGGTCGTAGTGATTGCGGCTGCCAGCGCTGTCGAGCCCGAACCACTCCTGGTAGGGCACTTCGGAATAGGTGTAATGCGCGCCGATCACGTGCAGCGTGAAGAACACGAACAGGCAGCCGTAGGACGCATCGGACAGTTTCAGATCCGGCCCGAAGCGCGCGAGCAGCGGCACCGCGATCAAAACCAGCACGTTCTCGAGCAGCCAGTCCTGCCGATACCAGGGATCGATCGCGAGCACGAGCCAGATCAGCGCGAATACCGCTCCCAGGATGCGGGCGGCACGGCTGTGTTGCACGGTCAGGCCCGACGCAGGGTGTACTCGCTGTCGGCGATCGAATCGCGCTGCGCGCGCATCGACACCTGCCAGGCATCGGTCGACAGGGCGGCGAAACGCGTGACCAGCGGGCCGCGCGTGCGCTGCGCGGCGTCGATCGAGTAGCAGACGTACTCGTTCTGGTGCGCGTCGAAGCCGATGATCCAGGTCAGGCGTGGCAGCCCGCCGCCATTGGGATCGTGCAGATCGATGCGCAGGTACTGACGGGCAGCGGAATAGGTCGCCGACGCCGCGAACTTCAGGCGCTCCTCACCGATCTGGCTGACGACCTGCCAGCTGCCTGAAAGATGCGCGAGGTGGGATTCGTGCGGCGACTTGGCTGCCGCCTGGGCGTAGGCAGTGAAGAAGGCGAGCGCGACGATGATCGCGACCCGGATGCTCGTGTTCATGATCCACTCCGAACGGCCTGTCACGAGCCTAGCACCAAAGGCCGGAGCGAATGCGCGAGAATCGCGGCTCAGAGCGACGACGGCCAGCTGTCGAGCACGGCGCGCGAACGCTGCAGCAACTCGGCGGCGAAGTCCGCGAGCACGCGGATCCGCAGATTGTTGCGCTGCGGCGCAAGGAACACCGCCGAAATGGCTGGTCCCGGCGCTTCGTGCGCGCGCAGCACCCGCTCGAGCCGACCAGCGCGCAATGGCTCGGCCACCAGCATGTCGACGCATTGCAGGATCCCATCGCCGCGCAACGCGGCCGCGAGGTTGGCGTCGGCCATGTTGAACGCGACGGCGCAGCGCAGGCTGAGCTGCTGCCGGCCGACCATGAAGGTCCAGCGCACCGGGCCGAGGCGGATCGCGCAGTCGATCTGCTCCTCGACCAGGTCCACGACATGGTCGTTGAGCTGGATCTCGAGCGCGAGGTCCGGGTAGCGCGCCGCGAACTGCGGCAGCGCCGGCAGCAGCAGTTACCGGCCGAACGCGATCGGGACGTCGACCCGCAGCCGGCCGCGTGGCCGCTCGTGGGTGCCACGCAAGACCTGCTCGGCCGCGTCGAGCTCGCCGAGCACGCGCAGGCAACGCTCGAAGTACTCAGCGCCGGCGGGAGTCAGCGCCACCTTGCGCGTCGTGCGGTTCAGCAACCGCGCACCGAGCTGGCGCTCGGGCTCGGCGATCTGGCCGCTGACGGCGGCGCGCGACAACCCGAGCGCATCGGCAGCCGCGGTGAAGGAGCGTAGCTCGGCCACGCGGATGAAGGTGCGCAGCGCCGCGAGCCTATCCAAGGCGAGGTCAGCCCGCGAGCTGCATGGCGAACAGCACCCACATAGCCAGCAGGCACAGCATGCCGAGCACGAAGACCATGAAGCGGTGCATGACGCGATTGTAGGTGCAGTGGATCAGGCTGTGCGCGACGCGCAGGGCGACGAACACCCAGGCGAGCACGAGCTGCGGCACAGTGACGCTTGCGGTCACGTGCAGCGCGAGGCAGAGCACGTAGAACAGCACCGGCAGCTCGAAGCAGCGTCAGCAGCACCGCCCGACCTCGGTGTGGAATGATGAACATGGCCTGATCTCCTCTGGCAATGACCGACGGCCCGCAGGCTACGTCGCGCTGCTGCAGGGAAAATCAGCCCGGGCGCGGAATCACTGTTCATCGAAGATAAACAATGGCCAGCGCACGCTGCCAGCGGCGGGCGACGCCGACTGGGCAGCTGAAACAAATCGCGGCATCATCCGGTCTGACTGGATACCCGCGGCATTGCCGCCGTCCCGCAAGGATGCTTCGATGAAGCGCACGTTCGCCCTGCTGCTGGCTACCGTTGGACTGCTCGGTTCGAGCCTGGCCCCCGGGCAGTCCACGCCCGCCCAGTCCACGCCCGCGCCCCGCACCGCTGTCTTCGCCGGCGGCTGCTTCTGGTGCATGGAAGGGCCGTTCGAGAAGCTCGCCGGCGTCAGCGAGGTAGTCTCGGGCTATGCCGGCGGGCGCACCGTGAACCCGACCTACGAACAGGTGACGGCCGGCGGCACCGGCCATACCGAAGTCGTGCGCGTCAGCTATGACCCGGCCAAAGTCAACTATTCGACGCTGCTCGAGATCTACTGGCGCAATGTCGATCCGTTCGATGGGGGCGGCCAGTTCTGCGATCGTGGCGCGAGCTACCGTCCGGAGATCTTCGTCGCCACCGAAGAGGAGCGGCGAATCGCCGAGCAGAGCAAGGCGGCGCTCGAACAGCGCTTCGGGCGGCCGATCGCCGTGCGTATCACGGCGGCCGCGCCGTTCTACGCGGCCGAGGGCTACCATCAGGATTACTACCTGCGCAATCCGCTGCGCTACAAGTACTACCGCAACGGCTGCGGCCGCGACGCCCGCCTCGACAAGGTCTGGGGCGCGGAAGCGCGCGGCGATCGGGTCGCCGCGGTCCGGCGCGATGCGCGCAGCAAGCAGAAGGAGTGAATTGTGAATCGTCGCCAGTGGTTGCAGACTGTCACACGCGCCGCCGTGGGCGGCACTTTGGCCGGGAGCCTGAGCATGAAAGCCGACGCCGGAACCTTCGCCATCCGCAAGACCGACGCGGAGTGGCGCGCGCAACTGACGCCCGAGCAGTTCCGGGTGCTGCGCGAGCACGGCACCGAACGCGCGGGCACGAGCCCGCTCAACAACGAGAAGCGCAAAGGCGTGTTCCATTGCGCCGGCTGCGAGCAGGCGCTGTTCACGTCGGATACCAAGTATGAAAGCGGCACCGGCTGGCCGAGTTTCTTCCGGCCGCTGCCCGGCGCGGTCGGCACGAAGACCGATCGCAGCCTCTTCATGACACGCACGGAAGTGCATTGCAGCCGTTGCGGCGGTCACCTCGGCCACGTGTTCGACGACGGTCCTGCGCCCACCGGCCTGCGTTACTGCATGAATGGCGTGTCGCTGACGTTCGTCCCCGCCAAAAGCTGACTGGCCCCGCTCGGCGCCCTGGGCCATCATGGGCGCATGATGGATCTGGCCACGATGGAGCCATGGATCAGGCTCGGGGTGTTCGCCGCCGTGCTCGCGACGCTCGCTGTTTGGGAGCGCGTCGCGCCGCGGCGCGTGCAGGTCTATCCGCGCGCCTGGCGCTGGGCGAACAACCTCGCGGTGGTGGTCGTCAACACGATACTGCTGCGCGCGTTGTTTCCGGTCGCCGCGGTCGGCGCCGCGCTGCTCGCGGAGGAGGCCGACTGGGGGCTGTTCAACCAGGCTGAGTTGCGACTGGCCTGGTCGATACCACTGACGATCCTGATCCTGGATTTCTCGATCTGGGCGCAGCACCTGCTGTTCCACCGCATTCCGGTGCTGTGGCGCCTGCACCGCATGCACCATGCAGACCTCGAGATCGATGCGTCCACGGGGCTGCGGTTCCATCCGGTCGAGATCGTGCTGTCGATGCTGATCAAGATCGCCATCGTACTGCTGTTGGGCGCACCCGCCGTGGCCGTGCTCGCCTTCGAAGTGCTGCTGAATGCGACGGCGTTGTTCAGTCACTCCAACCTGCGCCTGCCAGCCCAGGTGGATGCGGCGCTGCGCTGGATCATCGTGACGCCGGACATGCATCGCGTGCATCATTCCTGGCGCCCAGAGGAAACCGACAGCAACTTCGGCTTCAACCTGAGCTGGTGGGATCGCCTGTTCGGCACCTATGTCGATCAACCCCGCGATGGCCACGAGCGGATGACCATCGGCCTGCGCGACTTCCGCGACCTGTCCGACCTGCGCCTCGACCGAATGCTCGTGCAGCCGTTCCGGGAGTGAACCATGCAGCGACGTGAACTGCTGACTTCGGCGCTCGCGCTGGGCCTCGCCACCACGCTAGGCGGCTGCGCCTCGGCGCCGACCTCCGCCGGCGGCGGACTGCTGCGCCGCGCGATTCCGTCGAGCGGCGAGCGCCTGCCCATCATTGGCGTCGGCACCAACAACTACAGCCCCACCACGCCCGAGGAGCGGGCCGCGCGCCGCGCCGTGCTCGCGCGCCTCACGGCGGCCGGCGCAAGCATCATCGACACCGCCCCCGCTTACCGCGAGTCCGAACGCACCATCGGCGAATTGCTGGCCGACATCGGCAACCGTCCGGCTGCCTTCCTCGCGACCAAGGTCACGGCCCAGAGTGGCGAACGCGCCGAAGGCGTCGCGATGCTCGAGGAATCGCTGCGACGGCTGCGCACCGACACGCTCGACCTGGTGCAGGTCCACAACCTGATGGGCGCGCGCGTCATGCTGCCGGTGCTGCGTGAGTGGCAAGCCGCGCGACGCATCCGCTATACCGGCATCACCACGTCGTCTGCGAGCCAGTACGCAGAGATGCTCAATCTGATGCGCACCGAGCGCATGGATTTCATCCAGGTCGACTACTCGATCGCGAATCGCACCGCCGCGCGCGAGATCCTGCCGCTCGCAGCAGCGCGCCGCATGGGCGTGCTGATCAACATGCCGTTTGGCGGGCGCCGCGGCGGCAACCTGTTCCCGCGCGTCCGCGAGCGCGCGCTGCCCGACTGGGCCGCGGAGTTCGACGCGACGAGCTGGAGCCAGTTCTTCCTGAAGTACGTGGTGTCGCATCCGGCCGTGACGGCCGCGATTCCCGGCACCACCAAGGTCGAGAATCTCGACGACAACCTCGGCGCGGCGCGCGGCCGCTTGCCCGATGCCGCGCAGCGCGCGCGCATGGAAACCTGGTGGGACGAGAACTTCAGCGCTGGCTGAGCGCGGCCGCCAGCGTCAGCCGCTGCTGCCCGCTGGCATCGAAGTTGCCGGGCGCGAGCCAGCGCTCGTAGCCCTCACGCAGTCGCGGCCAGTCACCATCGATGATCGCGAACCAGGCGGTATCGCGGTTCTCGCCCTTCTGCACCATGTGCTGGCGGAAGATGCCCTCGAACTGGAAGCCGAAGCGCAGCGCCGCGCGCCGCGACGGTTCGTTGCGGCTGTTGCACTTCCACTCGAAGCGTCGGTAACCGAGATCATCGAAGACATGGCGCGCGGCAAGGAACAGCGCCTCGGTCGCGATCCGCGTGCGCGCCATGCGCGGCCCCCACAGGACGTGGCCGATCTCGACCACGCCGTGCTCGGGCGTGATGCGCATCAGGGCCTGCCGCCCCTCGGCGCGACCGGTCGCCGCATCGACCGCCGCCAGGAACAGCGGGTCGTCGCTCGCAGATGAGCGCAGCAGCCATTCGTCGAACTCGGGCCGCGGTCGCGGCACTTCGAACAGCCAGCGAAAGCGCTCTTCAGCGCCCGGCGCCATCGAGGCTTCGAACAGCGAATCGCCATGCCGATCGGGGTCGAAAGGCTCGAGACGACACCACTGGCCTTCGAGCACGACTCGCGCCGGTCGCGGCGGCGCCACCCAGGGATTCAGACTGCGCATGGATTGCTG
>CAZPJE010000187.1:0-1835 GCA_964586725.1 uncultured Steroidobacteraceae bacterium
TGCTCGGCACCCGCAACCTGCTCGAAGCACTCGTGGCCCTCCCCCATCCTCCGTCGGCCGTGCTGCTGGCGAGTAGCGCCAACGTCTACGGGCAATGCGCGGATTCGCCGATTACCGAGCGCAGCGAACCTATACCGACCAATGACTACGCCGTCAGCAAGCTCGGCATGGAGTATGTGGCCAAGCTCTATCGGGATCGGCTACCCATCTTTCTGAGCCGCCCATTCAATTACACGGGCGTCGGACAGGCAGGCCAATTCCTGATACCGAAAATCGTTGATCACTTCGCGCGTCGCGCATCCAGGATAGACCTCGGGAACCTGGATGTCGCCCGGGACTTCTCCGACGTCCGAGCTGTCGTTCGCGCGTATCGCGGGCTGATTGAGCGGCGACCCATCGGAGAAACGATCAACATCTGCTCCGGACAGCCCCGATCGATCGCCGAGATCCTTCGTATCTGCCACGACATCACCGGCCATAGTCTGTCGGTCATCAGCGTCCCACAATTTCAGCGCGCCCAGGATATCGCACGCCTCTGGGGCTCTAATGAAAAGCTCCGTTCTTTATTGCCCGATTGGCAGTCGCCGACTTTGGAGAAGACGCTGCGATGGATGTTCGACAAGGCCAGAGTCGGCGCGCGCGGGGACGGGGTGTCATGAAGCGGCTCGTCATCGCGCACGCGGCATCCTGCTACGGATTCCGCAGGGTCAGTCACGCATTGCCGCTTGCGGGCCACGGCATTACCTACAAGCGCGTACGGCGCGTACCACTGCATCGCATGCCATGGGCGCAGCAGTACCTGTCAAACCGCTACACGTTCCTCCGACGGCCGGCGGCCGATGCAGTGCACTTTTTCAATGGTATCTGCACGGCCCGCGTCCCCTGGCTGACGAGCTTCGAGATGGAGTTCCCGCGGTACTTCGAGGGCACTCCCAAACACGCTTTCCTGGAAGCCTTCGACAAGATGGCGTCCGACGACTGTCGCATACTGCTACCCCTGAGCGAGGCGGCCCGTGACCATTTCGCGCGGCGTGTGCCAGAGGCATATCGCGCCGCGATACTGCCGAAGCTTCAGGTCTTCACCGGGGGCGTCGAAATTGACGCGCAGGCGCTCGAACGCCGGCAGCGCTTCCTCGATTCCAAGCGGAGCTATCATCGTGTCGGATTCGTCGGAAGGGCGTTCTGGCACAAGGGCGGGCCAGCCCTTGTCGAAGCCGTCCGCCGTCTCCGCAAAGCCGGACTTGAACTTCGTCTGCTGATCGTCAGTGACCTCCTAAATGACTCGCACGTCTACGAGGCTACCGCTGACGAGTATCGACGAACTCGCGAGTCGCTGCGAAGCACCCCATGGATCGAGTTCCACTCGAACCTCGCCAACAAGGATGTGCTCGGACTGATGGCTGAGTGCGACGTCTTTGCTTTTCCGAGCTTCGATGAGTCGCTGGGTTGGGTCGCGATTGAGGCCGCGGGTCTTGGCGTACCGACCGTCGCCTCAAACGCATTCGCCATCCCGGAACTCGTTCACGACGGAGTGACAGGATTCACCCTTCCCCTGCCGCTCGATGCAGATCGTCGCTGGCGTGGCATCGCCGCGCTGAATCCCGGACCGCGACCCGCTTACCAAGATGGGATCGCCGAGTTGATGATGGGCTATGAACAGGCACTCGCCCGCCTCCTTTCGGACGAGGGAATGAGGGAGCGAATGGGCCACGCGGCGCAAGCTATCTTCGCAAAGCGATTCTCGCCTGACGTCGCGGCGGCAACGCTCTCGAAGATACTCCGAGACGTGCTCGCCGGCGAGAACCGACCTCCATGAGATTGCGCCGCCGCCCAGC
>CAZPJE010000188.1:0-4180 GCA_964586725.1 uncultured Steroidobacteraceae bacterium
TATTTCTCTTCAAACGCCGTAACGGCGTCGCACCCAGCGGCGCCCGGCCTCGGTGCGCAGCACCGCGAGCAGCGTCGACCAGAAAATGCGCTTGCCGACCGGCACCCGGCGCGGCGGGATCGCCGCGAGTGCCATGCCGCCGACATCGCGGTGCGCGAACACGCTCGCTGCAGGCAGCCGCCAACGCTTGCCGCCGGCTTCCAGCCACCAGTCCGCGGTGCGCCCGGCATCCCGTTGCAGCACGACATCGCGCAGCGCGACCGTCGCAACTTCAGCCAGCTCGCGCGAGGTCGCGGCGTCCGCCACGATGTCGATGATCAGCGTCGAACCTGCAGGCAACGCGCCCGCAGGCGGTGAACCCGCGGGCTGTGGCCCGGCCACGACCGCGGCACCGCGCTCGACGCCCGAGAGGCGCCAGCCACCGCCCGCCACGGGCTGGCATTGCACGCTCCCGGCGAACCGCCAGCTTGCACCCGCAGACTCGATCCGTGGCTGTTCCATCACCGGCATCATACTGACAACCGCGGCCGCGGCGTGGCGGTTGCGTGCGCGTCGCGCTAGGCTAGTTGCGTGAACGAGATCCCGCAGCACACCCTTCACCTCGTCGAGCGCCTGCTGGCCGCCTACTGCGAGCGCATCTGCCCGCCGACGGTGCGGCACGCCGTGCAGCTGCGGCATCGCGTCGATGCGGACCGAGCCACGCTGTACCACCTGCGCAGCCTCTGCGGCATCGTCGGCGCAGCGCGGCCAGTGGAAGTCGCGCAGTTTCGCTACCGCGGCGCGACCGAGGACTGGCGATTCCTGATCAACACCGCGCCGACCGATCCGGCGCTCGATGCGCCGGGGGACGGCGAGCCGCGCTGGCGACGCTACGCGCCGCGGCCCGAGGCGCGCACCTTCATCGAGCTGCTGCGCGAGTTCGACGCCGATCCGGCCGGGTTGTTCTGGGGCCGCTTCAACGGCAAGAGCCTGCGCTGGTGCCGTTCGGAAGGGCGCTGCGGCGCCTGCGACGAGCGCTATTGCCGCGTGCTCGGCACCCAGAACACCGCGCGCTACTTGAGCATGTCGACGAGTTCGTCCGTCAACACGTAGGTCTTGACGACTTCGACGAACAGATCGGCGAAGGCATCGAATTCCTTGGCCGAGAATTCATCGACGAATGTCAGGCTGCTGCCAATGGCCACGTCGCCGTCGCCGTCGACGAACACCTGCAACAGGTACTGCGCCGCGTTGGCCTTGGCCACCAGCGCGATGAACTCCGGCTTGTCCCGGAAAGCATCCGCGGGGTTGTAGTAGGCGCGGAACATCAGGCGATCGACGCCGCCCTCGCCGCTCAGCGGCGTGATGTTCAGCAGCAGTCCGCGCCGATACACCACCGTGCCGCCATTGACGGAGGCTTCCATGCCGCGCGCGGTCAGCCAGCGATGCAGTTCCTGGACCGCGACGTCGTCGTCCTCGCTGACGCGCAGGCGGCTCAGATCCGCGGCCGGCGCCGCGACCCTGGGCTCGGCCGCGTGGGTCGCTTGCGGCAACGACAACAGCAACAGCCCGGTCATGACAGCCAACGCGGTGCGGATCGACATCGGTGAATCTCCAGTGGCCTGCGCCGATGCTAGCGCACCCGCCGCACGGCCCGCACGTATACTCGCGCCCCATGCTCGACGTGCAGCACCTGATCAAGATCTACGGCGACCGCAAGGTCGTCGATGACGTCAGCTTCAGCGTGGCGCGCGGCGAGTGCTTCGGGCTGCTCGGCCCGAACGGCGCCGGCAAGACCACGACGCTGCGCTGCTGCCTGGGCCTGGTCACGCCGAATGGCGGCTCGATCCGGCTCGGTGACCTGCCCGTGCCGCAGGCGGCGCGCGAGGCGCGCTACCGCGTCGGCATGGTGCCGCAGTACGACAACCTCGACCCGGATTTCACCGTCACCGAGAACCTCGTCGTGTACGCGAGCTACTTCGGCATCGCGGCGCGCGAGGCGCGGGCCCGCGCACCCGCCCTGCTCGAGTACGCCGGCCTCGGCGACCGCGGCGACGCGAAGATCGAAACCCTGTCGGGCGGCATGAAACGACGCCTGACGCTGGCGCGGGCGCTCGTCAACGATCCGGACATCCTGTTCCTCGACGAGCCGACGACGGCGCTCGACCCGCAGGCGCGGCATCTGATCTGGGATGCGCTGCGCCGCCTCGCCAAGCAGGGCAAGACGCTGATCCTGACGACCCACTTCATGGACGAGGCCGAGCGCCTCTGCGACCGGCTGTGCGTCATGGACGCCGGCCGCATCATCGCGCTCGACACGCCGCGCCGGCTGATCGAGTCGCTGATCGAACCCGTCGTGCTCGAGGTCTACGGCGACGGCGTGGCCGAGTGGGCCGAGCGCACGGCGCGCCCGCTCGCCGAGCGCGTCGAAGTCAGCGGCGAGACAGCGTTCTGCTACGCGCATGCACCCGAGGCGCTGCTGGCAGCGATCGCGCAAGAGTCGGGCCTGCGTGTGCTGCGGCGCGCCGCCAATCTCGAAGACGTGTTCATCAAGCTGACGGGCAGGGACATCCGTGACTGAGATCGCCGTCGAACAGTCGCCGCGGCACGCGGGCCATGGCTGGCGCGCGCTGCATGTCGTGCGGCGCAACGCATTGGTCTGGCGCAAGCTGATGATTCCGTCGCTGATCGGCAACCTCGCCGAGCCGCTGATCTACCTGATCGGCCTCGGCTACGGCGTCGGCGCGCTGATCGGGACGGTCGACGGCCGCCCGTACGTGAACTTCCTCGCCGCAGGCATGATCTGCTACAGCACGATGAACAGCGCGTCGTTCGAGGCGCTGTACTCGGCGTTCGCGCGCCTGCAGGTGCAGCGCACCTGGGAAGGCATGCTGCATGCGCCGCTGACCAGCGACGACATCGTCACCGGCGAATGGCTTTGGGCCGGCATGAAGGCGCTGTTCTCGGGCACGGCGATCCTCCTCGTCATGTACGGCTTCGGTATCGTGCGGGGCTTCGCGCCGCTCGCGGTGCTGCCGATCGCGCTGCTGATCGGCCTCGCCTTCGCCGGCATCGCGCTGGTCGTCACGTCGTTCGCGAAGTCCTACGACTTCTTCACGTATTACTTCGTGCTGCTCGTGACGCCGATGAGCTTCCTGTCCGGCATCTACTTCCCGTTGTCGCAGCTGCCGGACGCCGCTCAGACCGTCGCCTGGTTCCTGCCACTCGCCCACGCGGCCTCGCTGGCGCGCGGCCTGACGCTGGGCGACCCGATGCCGTGGCCGCTGCTCAGCGTCGCCGTGCTGCTGGCCTACGGGCTGGTCGGCCTGGCGATCGCGAAACGCCGGGTACGGCAGCGTCTCAGCCGCTGAGCGACCCCGCCGCGAAACAATCCGTGGTCCCGGCCGGTCTATCTGACAGGCCCCACGGAGTCACCTGCCATGCGCCGCGTCCAGATCCGCTCGTTGCCGCTGCTGCTCGCCGCCCTACTGCTGGCGCCCGTGGCCGTCGCAGCCAGCCCGTTCGATCACCAGCACCCGCTGCTCGGCGAGGTCCTGAGGCGGCATGTCCGCGACGGGCTGGTCGACTACGCCGCACTGCAGCGCGAGCGCGCCGCCCTCGACCGCTATGCAGGGCAGCTGGACACGGTCGAGCGCCAGGTGGTCGACAGCTGGTCGCGCGACCAGCGCCTCGCGTTCTGGATCAATGCGTACAACGCACTGACGCTGCGCACGATCGTCGATCACTATCCGATCCGGCGTGGCTCGCTGATCGGAGTCGCCTTTCCCGCGAACAGCATCTGGCAGATCCCCGGCGCGTTCAAGGAAGCGCGGCACCGTGTCGCCGGCCAGCGCCTTTCGCTCGACGACATCGAGCACCGCATCATCCGCCCATCGTTCGCCGAGCCGCGCATCCACGTCGCGCTGGTGTGCGCGGCCCGCAGCTGTCCGGTGCTGCGCGCCGAGCCGTATGTCGCGACCCGACTCGATGCCCAGCTCACGGAACAGACGCGGCGCTTCGCGGCGGACCGCAACCACGGCCTGCGCGCCGCCGAAGGCGCGCGTGGCGTCGCGGTGTCGTCGATCTTCAAGTGGTTCGGCGAGGATTTCGCGCCGCTGGCCGCGGGCAACGAGAAGCGCGGCGTGCTCGCATTTCTCGCGGCACACACCGATGAACCAGCACTGGTGGCACGCTTGCGCGA
>CAZPJE010000189.1:0-9210 GCA_964586725.1 uncultured Steroidobacteraceae bacterium
CCGCTGATCACGCGGATGCTGATCGGGTTCAGCGACTTCCTGCGTGACTTCGGCATCTGGATCGTGCTCGCGCTGGTCCTCGGGGCCATCGCGTTCTTCCGCGCGCTGCGCAACCCCGACTTCCGCCGTCGCTGGCACCGCTGGCTGCTGACCGTGCCCGTGATCGGCCGGCTGGTCCGCGGCTTCAACACCGCGCGCTTCACGCGCACGTTCAGCATCCTCGCCGGCAGTGCCGTGCCGGTGCTCGATGCGCTTCGGATCTCGAGCGAGGTCGTCTCGAACCTGCCGATGCGCGAGGCGGTCGACGAGGCTGCCCAGCGCGTCCGCGAGGGCGCGCCCATCGGCCGCTCGCTGGCGCAGAGCAAGCTGTTTCCGCCGATGACCATCCACCTGATTTCTAGCGGCGAGTCCAGCGGCGAGCTCGAATCCATGCTCGAGCGCGCCGCGATCAGCCAGGAGCGGGAGCTCGACGGGATCCTGACCGCCTTCGTCGGGCTGCTCGGCCCCGGCCTGATCGTGTTGATGGGCCTGTTCGTGATGGGCATCGTCTTTGCAATGCTCATGCCGATCTTCGAGATGAACACCCTGATCCGCTGAAGCGCACGCCCCCGTTGCCACGACCCCGTTGCAAGGGGCGCGGAGACGAAATAAATTCCGCGCGTCGAGGTCGCGCAACCGTGCCAGCGACCGTCATCAAGTGGTCATGAGCGAAAAACCCGAATCAGACGATTTCGAAGAAGACGAGGTCGAGGACGTTCCCGAGACCAACGAGTACGTCGATGTCGATCGCGTCATGCGCGACATGGATCAGGCGCGCCGCCGCGGCCAGAAGATGGGTGATCCCGCCTGGCGGCGCCTCGAGCGCATGCTCGAGGAAAAACGGACTGCCGAGCTGACCAGCGACTTCGACGATTACGACATCGGCGATGCCGGTGACGACGACGACAGCGCCAGCGACGGAGCCGGCGGCAAGCCGCGCGCGGGCAAGGCCGGCAAACGCCGCGCTCAGTGAAAGTCGCGTGACTCGGTCCTGAGTCCCGCAAGCAGCCCGGCCAGCAGCGCCGAGCGGTCCGTCATGCGGTGGGCGATCACGTGGGTCACCTGCCCTTCCCGCTGCAGTTCGCCACGCACTTCCATGAGCCGCGATTCCACCAGTGCGCGGCGCTGCGCGAGCCCGGTGCGCTCCCAGACCACGAGGTTGACCTGGCCAGTCTCGTCCTCGAGCGTCACGAAGGTCACGCCGCTCGCGCTCGCCGGTCGTTGCCGCGTCAGCACGAGGCCCGCGACCGTGACCACGCGCCCGTGGGGCACGGCGGCCAGCGCCGCGGCCGTCAGCACCCGCCGCGTCGCGAACTGCTCGCGCAGCAGCGCGAGCGGATGCCGGCCCAGCGACAGACCTACCGCGCGGTAGTCCGCGACGATGTCCTCGCCTTCGGTGGGCACCGGCAGCAGCGGTAGCGCTTCGCCGCGCTCGCTGCGCGGCGCCAGCGGCAGTTCGCGCTCCGCACCGGCCACGCCCCAGAACGCCAGATGCCGGTTGCCCGTGAGTGCGGCGAGCGCCCCCGCCGCCGCCAGCGCCTCGAGGTCGCCACGATCGAGGACGGCACGCCGCGCGAGGTCCTGCACATCGGCGAACGGCGCCGCGGCGCGCGCGGCAACCACGCGGGCCGCACCCTCGGCCGACAGCGAGCGCACCATGCCGAGGCCCAGCCGCAGCGCCGGCTGGCCCGGCGCCGGCAACGCCGCCGCCGGCTCCAGCGTGCAGTCGACCGCACTCACGCACACGTCGACGGGCCGCACCTCGACGCCGTGGTTGCGCGCATCGCGCACCAGCTGCGCCGGCGCGTAGAAGCCCATCGGCTGGCTGTTCAGCAGCGCTGCCGTGAACGCCGCGGGTTCGTGGCACTTGAGCCAGCACGACACATAGACCAGCAGCGCGAAGCTGGCGGCGTGCGAGTTGTGCACGACGAAATCGTTCGCCAGGAAATTGTGGTCGCCCTCGATCTGCAGGTCGTAGGTCGGTCGGTGACCTGCGGCCTCGATGCTGACGATGCGGTCCCAGTAGATGTCGGAGGTCGCGAGGTCGGACAACGGCTGTGAACCCAGCACCTGCCCGAGTCGCCCGATGACAAACCTGCGAAATCCGCCCTTTGCACTCTCCCGTGCGGCCTGAACCTCTCGCATGCCGAGTCCGCTGCGATGACCGATCTTTGTCCAGCTCCAGCCGCGGGCGTCGCGCTCACGCCGGACCAGCTGACGGACTTCCACCGGCACGATGTCCAGCGACATTCGCCCCGTCGACGAGTTCGCCAGCGACCGGATAATGTCGCGCTTGCCCGATTCGAGCATCCGGTGACCGATCTGGCGCCAGAATGCCCGGATCATGTCGGTGCCCGTCACCGTCACGCAGTAGTGGGTCAGTGCCTGGCCGCGATACTGGCGCCGTCGCGTGTAGCGACGCGCCACGATGCCGAGCCGGCGCAACAAGTGCTGTACATCCGTGGCGAGCTGCGCTGAGGCCGTGTCGTAGCTGACGTGACCGCTGCGCGATGCACCGCCATCCCCGTCCCAGAGTCGTGCGAGCAACATCGACATGTGACTGCGGCACAGTTCGAAGACGACGGCGGGCAAATGTTTGTCTCGCGCACCACGACCCCACGGCCCCAGCTCGCGGACCCAGGTGACCGCACCGGGTGGCAGACGCCGGTCGATGCGCCGCACCCGCACAGAGTGACAGTCGCGATGCTGCTCGATGACCGCGCGTGTGTTGGGAAATCGCTCGACGGCCGCAACGAACTCGTCGCGATGCGCAGTATCGGTGGTATGGAAATAGAACGTATTGGGATGACAGAGATTGCCCTCGGCAACCAGCCCGGCGAGCACGATGATCTGGTGGCGAGGCCAGCGCCGCCGCCCCACGCCGGGGTAGCGGCGCGCCACCGCGATGCGATCGCCTGGCTTCAGCTCACCCAGCTTGCGCCAGCCTGACAGCATGCGGAACGGATGTTCCGCCGTCGCGGTGATCTCGTGACCGAGCGCCGTCCGCAACCGCCACACGGGCTTCACGCCGCTTTCGACGATGGCCTGCACGCGCCGCACTGACAGTCGCCAGCACGGGTCGCAAGCCAGGGTGCGCTCCAGCGGGACACGTCGCCGGAACGCGTCCTCCACCGTCACATAGCGCCCGGTACGCGCATCGACGACCCGTGTCTCGCCGACGACACACTCGGGGAAGCCATATTCACCAAAACCCTGGATCTGCTGGAATATCTGCCGCGCGAACTGCTCCTGGTAACCGCGCTCGCGCATGCCGTCGATCAGCTTCTGCTCGAAGTGGCCGAGGCCGCCGCGGCGCTTCCACGCCGCCATCGCGCGCCGCAGTTGATCCGCCTCGCCGGGCGTGAAGCCCGCCGCGACTACGGCGAGCTGCATGACCTGCTCCTGGAAGATCGGCACGCCGAGCGTGCGGCGCAACACGCCCTCCACCGCAGGGCTCGGATAGGTCACGACTTCCTCGCCGTTCCGCCGCCGCAGGTAGGGATGCACCATGCCGCCCTGGATCGGCCCCGGGCGGATGATCGCGACCTCGATGACGAGGTCGTAGTAGTTGCGCGGGCGCAGGCGCGGCAGCATCGACATCTGCGCGCGCGATTCGATCTGGAACACGCCGACCGTGTCGGCGCGCGAGATCATCTCGTAGACGACGGCATCCTCGGCGGGCACGTCCATCATCGTGAACGGCCGGCCGCGCACGCCGGTGACAAGCGCGAGCGCCCGACGGATCGCAGTCAGCATGCCGAGGCCCAGGATGTCGACCTTGATGAGGCCGAGATCATCGAGATCGTCCTTGTCCCACTGGATCACGGTGCGATCCGGCATCGCCGCGTTCTCGACGGGTACCAGTTCCTCGAGCAGGTCACGCGCGATCACGAAACCGCCGACGTGCTGCGACAGATGGCGCGGGAAGCCGAGCAGCTCGCGCGCCAGCGAGAGCAGCAGCGCGATCTGCGGGTTGTCAGGATCGAAGCCCGATTCGCGCACATGTTCGGGGTCGATGCGATCGCTCCACCAGTGGATCGCGCCGGCGAGTTTTTCGGTCTGCGCCGGATCGAGGCCGAGCGCCTTGCCGAGATCGCGCAGCGTGCTGCGCGGCCGGTAGCAGATCACCGTCGCGGCGAGCGCGGCGCGCTCGCGACCGTACTTGCGATAGACGTACTGGATGACCTCCTCGCGCCGCTCGTGCTCGAAGTCGATGTCGATGTCCGGCGGTTCGTTGCGCTCGCGCGAGATGAAGCGCTCCACGAGCATCGACATGCGCGCCGGATCGACCTCGGTGATGCCGAGGCAGTAGCAGACCGCCGAGTTCGCGGCCGAGCCGCGGCCCTGGCACAGGATGTCCTGCGAGCGCGCGAACGCGACCACGTCCTGCACCGTCAGGAAATACGGCTCGTAGCCGAGATCCGCGATCAGCGTGAGCTCATGCTCAATGAGCTCACGCGCGCGCGCCGGCAGGCCCCGCGGCCAGCGCAGCGCAGCGCCCTGCTCCGTGAGTTCGCGCAGCCACGAAGTCGGCGTGTGGCCGTCGGGCACGATCTCGCGCGGATATTCGTAGCGCAGCTCGTCGAGCGAGAACGTGCAGCGCGCCGCCACCGCGAGGGTTTCAGCGAGCAGCGCAGGCGGGTAGATCTTCGCGAGCCGCTCGCGCGGGCGCAGGTGCCGCTCGCCGCTCGCCAGCAGCCACGGGCCCGCCTCGGCGACCGGCACGTTGTGGCGGATCGCCGTCAACGCATCCTGCAACCGGCGCCGCTCGCGCGCATGCATGTGCACGTCGCCCGCCGCGACGAGCGACAGCCCGGTGCGGGCGCCGAGCGCCGTCAGCGCCGCGAGCCGCGCGCGATCGCGACCTTCGCGCAGCAGCTCGACCGCGATCCAGGCCGCGCCGTCGAAATGCGCGCGCAGCCAGGCGGCGATGTGGTCAGCGGCAGCGCACTGCGCAGCGTCACGTTGTCCCGCAGGGCCTGCGACCGCAGCGTCCGCATCGAGCCACAGCAGCAGGCAGTCGCCGGGGCGCAGCAGTTCGGCAACGTCGGCGCGCCCGAGGCAGTACTCACCCTTGGGCGCCGCGCGCCGACCACGCGTGATCAGGCGGCAGAGCTGGCCGTAGCCGCGGCGATTCGCGGCGAGCACCACCAGGCGCAGCCCGTCGCTGAGCCACAGCTCGCTGCCGACGATGAGCCGCAGCGTGACCGCAGTGCAGCTCCCGGCAAGCTCGCGCAACGCCGCGTGCGCGCGCACCACGCCTGCGACCGAGCATTCATCGGTGATCGCGAGCGCGGCATAGCCCAGGGCATGCGCGCGCGCGACCAGTTCCTCTGCCCGCGACGCACCGCGCAGGAAAGTGAAGTTCGACAGACAGTGCAGCTCGGCGTAGCCGGCCATGGCGCATCTCAGCCAAACACGCCGTGCAGGAACCAGTCGTGCGGGGCCTGCCGGTCACGGAAGGCCCACAGTTCGGCGCCGGCGGCATCGCGCAGCAGGTAATAGTCGCGCGCGACATCGTGACCATCCCACCAACCGGTCTCGATGCGCTCCGGTCCGTCGAGCAGGCGCCAGCCTGCCGGCAGCGCGCCCAGCCTGCGCGGCGTGGCGAGCAGCCACAGCGGACGTCGCCGCTGCCGGGTGCGCAACTCCTGCGCGGCGGCCGTCGCGGCTACGTCGGCGGCCGTGACTGCGGCAGTGCCACTGCCAGTGCGAGTGCCATTAGTTGCAGTCGCCGTGAATGGCAGTGCCGGCTCGGCGATGCGCCAGCTGGCTTCGGGACGATGGTCGGGAATCAGGCACAGGCCATGCACCGCGGCGTGCCCGAGGCGCGCCCGCAGGCGCTCGAGCAGTGCAGGCGTCTCGCGCCCCACCGCACCGCCCTGCTCGCCCGGCCGCCACAGTGAGTCGCTGCCGTTCGCGGCAGCGGCAGCGGAGGTCGCGGGGGTCGCGGCGGCGCCGGCCAGCGGCAGCAACTCGCCAGAGCGCAGTTCGATGCGGCGCACCGGCGCCGGCAACACGAGGCGCGCGCAGTGTTCGGCGAGCAGCGCCGCAAACCGCTGCGCCGCGAACTCCGGCGCCGCCAGCCGCAGTTCGAAGCGCGTCGCTGCGTGGGGCGCGCGGTGGCGCAGCCGGATCCGCAGCGCCGTCAGCGCGCATTGACGACGCCGCAGGAACTGCTCGAGTTCAGTGAGCAGCGGTTCGAGGTGGCGCAACAGGGCCGCGTGACTCGACAGCTCGTACTGCGGTTCGCAGCGCCCGCGGAATCGCACCGCCGGCACGAACGCGCGGCGCGGTTCACGGGCGCGCCCGACCAGCCGATCGAGCAGCAGGGGCAGCGCCGGCCCGAACCGCTGCGCGAGCCCGGCGCGCGGCAGGCGCAGCAGTTCGCCCAGCGTGTGCACGCCCATCGACGCCAGTCGCGCCACGACAGGCGCCGGTTCGCGCAGCACCGTGACCGGCAGCGGCGCCAGCTGCCCGACGAGCTGCGCCTCGTGCAGCGTGCGAAATCCCCGCGCGCCGCGTGCACCCGCCAGCGCCGCGCGCGGCGTCGGCGCCCATGCGAGCCGGGCACTGAGCCCAAGCTGTGCCGCAGCGTCGCGCAGCTGTTGCGCCAGGACCTCCACGCCGCCGAACAACCGCAGGCTGCCCTGCAACTCGAGCAGCAGCTCATCGGGCGGCTCGAGGCTGACGCGCGGCGTGAATGCGAGCGCGGCCTCGGCCAGTGCCACCAGCTGCAGGCGCTCGCGCCGCGCATCGCGAGGCCGCACCTGCAAGGCCGGACAAGCCGCCAGTGCCGCGGCCAGCGTCATGCCCGGCTGCACCCCCGGCGCGCGCGCGCGCGGATCGATCGCCAGCAGACGCTGCACGCGGTTGTCGCCATCGATCACGGCGCGCGCGACACCCGCCGGCGCGAGCCCATCGCTCCAGGCCGCTTCGAAGCACAGCGCCGGCAGGTGCAGCGCGCACCACAGCTCGGCCTGCGCGGAACGCGCCGGCGTTACCGCCTGCGGCGGTACCGGCTGCAGCGCGACAGGCGCCCCGGCAGGTGCCCCGGAAGCCGCTCCACAAGGCCCCAGCGGCGTGAGCAGGTCAGCCTGCGCCCAGCGCTCGGCACGCTTGCGTGGATGGCTCATGCGGCCTCCCAGCGCAGTTCGAGCGTGCCGCGTGCCCCGCCGCGGCTCTTCAAGAGGCTGAGTCGCGCCCCACCCGGCACGGGCTCGAAGCGCAACCGCAGTTCCGCCGGCGACACCTCACGGGCGCTGGTCAGTTCACGGAACAGGATGCCGAGTGACCGGCCGCGCTCGGTCGCCAGCTGCAGCCGCCGCAGGCTGCGCGGCTGCGCACGACGCGGCCAGCCCAGCACCGCTGCACAGGCACCAGAGGCCAACGCCTGCTCCATCGCCCACAGTGTCGTCTCGGTGCGCACGACGAGCTGACGCTCGACCGCAAGGCCCGCCTGCGCCAGTGCCGGGGCATAGGGCTCGTAAGGCGGCGCGATCCAGGCAAGCCAGCGCGGCGGCGCCTGGGTGCTCAGGCAAGCGAGCGCCGGCGCGAGCAGCCGCAGTTCACCCAGGCCGAACCGTGGCGTCAGGATCTCGATGAGCCCTGCCCGCGGCCAGCCGCCACCCGGCAGCGCCTCATCGAGGGCCGGATACCCCGTGCTGAGCGTAGCGGTGCGAGCAACGCTGCGACCGCGCCAGATGCCCGGGTGCTGGAGCAGATCGAGCAGGGAGCGAGCGGATTCCGGGGAGGCCATGGCACTCGATACGACGTCGGCGACGGTGACGCTGCACGAAGGCGGCGATGCCGTTCACTGCGCACCGGACGCGGACACGCGGCGGAAACAGCGCTGTTCGTGATCGTGGACCATGCCCACCGCCTGCATGAACGCATAGCAGGTGGTCGGCCCCACGAACCGAAAGCCCTGCCGCAGCAGCTCGCGACTCATCGCGCGCGACAGATCGGTCTGGGCCGGCGCATCGCGGTAGCTGCGCCAGCGATTGATGATGGGCTGCCCGCCAGGCACGAACGACCACAGGTAACGGGCCAGCGAACCGGCCTCCTTGCGGACCGCAAGTGCCGCGCGGGCGTTCGTGATCGTGGCTTCGATCTTGCCGCGATGACGCACGATGCCCGGATCGGCGAGGCAACGCCGGATCTCGCGGGCCCCAAAGCGCGCGACGCGCTCGATGTCGAAACCGGCGAACGCGCGCCGGTAGCCTTCGCGCTTGCGCAGGATGGTCAGCCAGCTGAGGCCAGCCTGCGCGCCCTCGAGGGTCAGCATTTCGAACAGGTGCACATCGTCGTGCGAAGGCACGCCCCACTCTTCGTCGTGATAGGCGACGTAGAGCGGATCGGTGCCGCACCAGCCGCAGCGGTGCGGCGCATCAGGTGCGCGCCGCGCGGTCATGGAATGAGCTCGAGCTGAGCGGGATCGACGGGCTGTGTTCGCAGCGAACGCGGTTGATTGAAGAACCCGATGCGGCCACAACCACAAGGACAACCGAAACGCTGTACCCGCGGTCGGCTCGCATGTTTCTTCGGGACGAGCCTGCCCGGTGCGCCCGCAAGCGGGCGCCTGACGATGTCTGCCATGAGGATCTCCTGCAGCAGTAGCCGCTGGTGCCGGCTAGCTGCCGCCGTTGAGCAAGGCGTCGTTCATGGGGTGACTCCCGCGGCGGCCGCATGTTGCGCAGCAAGCTCCATATCTTTCGACATGACACGCGCTACGACCGGGCGCGCCTTGAAACGCTCGACGTAGGCCGTGAACACCGGCTTCGCCTCGAGCAGCTTGAAACCCAGCATCCAGGACAGCGCCATGCCCCAGAGCAGGTCGGCGGCGCTGAAACGCTCGCCGAGCAGATACGGCCCGCGCGACAGCTGGTCGTGAACGAGGTTCACCGTGTCTGCATAACTGCCGTAGGGCGAAGACGTGGGCATGGTCACTTCGCGCTGCTGGGCTTTGTCCATCATGGCCGGCTCGAAGCACGAACCGTAGAACACCATCCAGCGCAGGTAGGCGCCACGCTGCGGATCAATGAATCCGGGAGTCAATGCGGGGGCGAGACCGGCCTCGGCGTACATATCGGCGAGGTAGATGAAGATGGCCACCTGCTCCGTGACCAGTGTGCCGCCGTGGAGGATGGCGGGCACCTTGCCGAGCGGATT
>CAZPJE010000190.1:0-1793 GCA_964586725.1 uncultured Steroidobacteraceae bacterium
AGCGCCGCGCTCGCCGCCAGCATCGGTGCGCCGCGCTCGAGCATGGCGGACCTGCTGCGCACGCTCGTCGACCTGAACCTGCTCGCCGTCGACCGCCGCTCGGCCACGTACTTTCCAACCGCGCGCTTTGCCTCGCTGGGCACCTGGCTCGTGCAGAGCTGGCTCGGCGGCGAGGGGCTGCGCGAATCGCTGGTCGAACTCGCGGGCCAGAGCGGCGAAACCGTCACGCTGACCGTCCCCGCCGACCTCGAGATCGAAATCGTATTCGTGCTCGGCGCCCCCAGCGGCATCGCCTGGTGCCCGGAAGTGGGCCAGCGCTATTCCGTCTTCGGCACTGCGGTCGGCACCACCTACCTCGGCACGCTGCCGGCCTCGACGCTGCGGGCGATGCATCGCCGCGCGACGGTGCGTCAGACGCCGCGTCTGCCGCCGCTCGCCAAATGCCTGGCGGCGGCGCGTGAAGCGCAGCGGCGCGGCTTCAGCTGGGCGATCGGCACCTACCACCCGGAAGTCGCGGCGCTGGCCGCACACTTGCCGGACGATTCTCTGGAGCGGCCCCTGATCGTCAGCGTCGGCGGCCCCACCCGCCGCATGGAAGGCAAGCGCGTGGCGCTGGAGCGGCTGCTGCGCGAATTCGTGGCCGGTCGCGCGGCGCAGTTGCGTGCCGCCCGCCGCAGGTAAGCCATGCCAGCATCGTTCGACCACGACTTCTTCGTCCAGGGCGTGGCGCCGGCACGCGTCGCCGCGCCGCGATCGATCGAGGCCACCCTCGCCGAACTGCGCACCGCCGCCGCCGAGCGGCTGGTCGTCGTACCGCGCGGCGGCGGCATGTCCTACACCGGCGGCTATGTCAGCGATGGCGCGACGGCGCACCTGCTGCTCGATTTGCGCGGCCTCGACCGCATCGACCTTGCGCACCTCGACGACGGTATCGCGATCGTCGAGGCAGGCGTCACCTGGGAGCAGCTGTGGGCGAGCCTGCGCGAGCGCGGCCATCGGACCCGCTTCTGGGGGCCGCTGTCCGGGCTCAGCGCGACCGTCGGTGGCGCGCTGTCGCAGAACGCGGCGTTCTGGGGCTCCGGCCGCGCCGGCTGCGCGGGTGATGCAGCGCTCGGCTTCGAGATCGCTCTGGCCGGCGGCGAGTTGCTGCGCACCGGCGTGCTCGCGCGTTGCAGCGCCGATGGCGCGCCCGCAGTCCGGCACTTCGGCCCGGACCTGACCCAGCTGTTCGTCGGCGACTGCGGCCGGTTCGGCGTCAAGCTGCGCATCGCGCTGGCGGTACAGCCGCTCGCCGCCGCCTCCGGTAGCGTGTCGTTCTCGTTCGAATCGGCGCCACAGCTGCTCGCCGCGATGACGGCGATCGCGCGTGCCGATCTCGTCGCGCAGCAGGTGGGCTTCGATCCGCTGCTGGCGAACCTGCGGTCGCGCCGCCAGAGCCTCGGCGAGGATTTCCGCAACCTGACGCGCGTGCTGCGCGGCGGTCGTTCGATGCTGCAGGGACTGCGTGACGCGGCCAACGTGACGCTCGCCGGTCGCGGCTATCTCGCCGACGCCGGTTACACACTGCATGCCATGTGCGAAGCCCGCTCCGCCGCGATGCTGGCCGAAGAGCTCGACGCCGTGACGCAGATCGCAACCGGGCACGGCGCGCGCGCAATCGAAAACAGCATCCCGACCGTGATGACCGCAGCGCCGTTCACGCCGCTGAACGGCATCATCGGCCCCAACGGCGAGCGCTGGGTGCCGGTGCACGGGCTGTTCGCGCCCAGCAAGGCGGCCACGGCCTACGCGAC
>CAZPJE010000191.1:0-8975 GCA_964586725.1 uncultured Steroidobacteraceae bacterium
CATCCGCCGTCTGGTCGGCCGCACGCCGCTGATCGAAGTCGAGTGCGCGTTCCGCGGCCGCGTGCATCGCATCTACGGCAAGTTCGAAGCGATGAACTTCACCGGCAGCATCAAGGATCGCATGGCGCTGACGATCCTCGATCGCGCCTATGCGAGCGGTGAAATCGCGCCGGGCGACGAGATCGCCGAGGCGACCAGCGGCAACACCGGCATCTCTTTCGCGGCGATCGGCCGCGCACTCGGTCATCGCGTACGCATCTACATGCCCGACTGGATGAGCCGTGAACGCGTGCTCGTGATCCAGAGCCTGGGCGCCGCCGTGATCCCGGTGTCGCACGAGCAGGGCGGCTTCCTGGGCAGCATCCGCATGGCCGACGAGTTCGCGCGCGACACGCCGCATGTGTTCCGGCCGCGGCAGTTCGACAGCGAAAGCAACGTGCAGGCGCACTTCGAATCCACCGGCCCCGAGATCGTCGCGCAGCTCGCGACGCTCGACCGCCGCCCCTCGGCCTTCGTCGCCGGCGTCGGCACCGGCGGCACGGTGATGGGCGTGGCGCGCTATTTCGACAGCATCGGCCTCGACGCCGCCGTGCATCCGCTGGAGCCCGCGAATTCGCCGACGCTGCGCACCGGCACCAAGGTCGGCCGGCACCGCATCCAGGGCATCAGCGATGAGTTCATCCCGTCGATCGTCAAGCTCGACCAGCTCGACGAACTGGTCGATGTCTGGGATGGCGACGCGATCTGCATGGCGCAGAAGCTCGCGAATGGCCTTGGCCTCGCGCTCGGCATTTCCAGCGGCGCGAATTTCCTCGGCGCGCTGCAGATCGCTCACGCGCAGGGCGCCGATGCCTGCGTCGCGACGATCTTCTGCGACGACAACAAGAAGTACCTGTCGACCGACCTGTGCAGCGACGAGGAGTGCAAGCCGCACTATCTCGCCGGCGAGGTCGAGCTGAAGGGCTTCCGGGTCATTCCCTGCGCCTGAGGCCTGCGGCGGAAAAACACCACCCGGACTTACGGCATCCTGTGCAGGAGTGCTTCCATCCGGGCGGTGTCAGGGGGCCGGTGAGATGCCCGAGATAGTGGCCCGGCCCGGCCCGCTTGCGTATAGGTAGTCCACGCAAGACGCGTTGACCGAGGCCCGGACAGCGCAGCCGATGTCCGGCAAGCCGCCCTCGCCTTACCCGCCAGAATCGGCTCGTCGCAGGCCCTGCGACACCTGAGGGGAGGTTACGCAGATGGGCTCGCAATCCAACGCCTTCTTCGCCGTGCCGCAGGCTGCACACGCGATGCTCGTCCAGCCTGAGCGCGACGAGCGCGCGCGGCAGGAGTTCGTCCGCAGCTTCAAGGCCTACATCCAGAGCGGCATCGTGCCGGGCGTGCATGCCGTCTACCAGCACGAGGTCAAGCCGGGCTTCGAGAAGACGGCGGGCCGCGCGCCGCGCGATCGCCACGAGATCCGCGACCTGATGGTCGGGCATCCGATGTTCCGCACCTACGCCTCGATGCAGCGCGTGAGTCAGGAACTGCTGTGGGACACCGTGCTCGATTCAGTCGAACGCGAGTTGCCGGAACTGATGCAGCGCGCTGAAGCACGCGGCGGCGCAGGCGGGACGCTGCGCCTGAACCCGGACCTGCTGCTGCCGAAGTACGTGACCGGCGTCGACATCCACTGCATGCCCGGCGGCTACTGCGGCGAGGGCGGCACGGGCGATGTCGCTGCCGGGGCGCTGTATGACCGCGGCGTGTACCTGTACGCGCTCGGCATGATGGGCCCCTACAACGACGACATCGGTGGTTCGGCGGCGAAGTTCGTCCGCGATCGCTACCCGGACTTCCGGCCGCGCCGCATCCTCGACATGGGCTGCACGGTCGGCCACAGCACGCTGCCGTTCGTGACTGCCTTTCCCGAAGCCGAAGTGCACGCGATCGACGTCGGCCCATCGCTGCTGCGCTATGCGCATGCGCGCGCCGAGTCGCTCGGCAGGCGCGTGCACTTCTCGCAGCAGGATGCGACGCGCACCGATTTCCCGGACGGCCACTTCGACCTGGTCTGCTCGAGCATTCTGTTCCACGAGACCTCGTCGCGGGCGCTGCCGGCGATCGTGCGCGAATGCCATCGGCTGCTCGCGCCGGGCGGCATCGCCGTGCACGGCGACCTGCCGCCCTTCTGGGCGATGGATGAGTTCAACCAGTTCATGCTCGACTGCGAGACGTACTACAACAACGAGCCGTACTGGGGCGCAATGCGCGAGGTCGACCAGGTCGCCGAGAGCATCAAGGCCGGGTTCGCGCCCGACAAGGTCGAGTTCGTGATGGCGCCCTCGGCCTACCGCTCCGCGGCCGGCGTCGAGCGCAGCTTCGAGGCCGGCGAGTTCGCGCCGGGCAACGCCTGGCAGGTCCTGGTGACACGCAAATGAGCAACGCATCCGACGTGAAGGTCAAACGCAGCATCCGCGGCCGCCGCCCGAAGTTCCACGACGACCGCGCGATCGACCAGCTGCACGGCATGGTCATGGCGATGGCGACCGAGATGGCCGTGCTGTACGAACGCATCGACACCATGGAGCGCGTCGCCGCCGACAAGGGCGTCATGCTGCGCGAAGAACTCGCCCGCTACTCGCCCGACGAGGCAGCGCAGGCCGAGCGCGAAGCCTGGCGCCAGAAGCTGCTCGAACGGATGTTCTACCTGTACCGCGAAGAGCTCGATGACCGTCTGGGGGGCGAAAGCGACGCCCAATACGCCGGATTCCTGCGCGAGATATCCTGACCGCGAGCGGCTCTGCTAGGCTCCCTGCGCCGAGGCCGCAAGAGCCTCAACGGGGAGTCACAGGAACCATGGAAGAGATCGGCCTGCTTCACGGCATCGTGAAGTACATCCACGTGCTGCTGTTCGTCTACTGGCTGGGCGGCGATGCGGGCGTGTACTACTCGAGCAAGTTCGTCACGAATCCGAACCTGTCGCGCGATGCGCGCCTGACGGCGTTCAAGATCTTCATCAATCTCGACATGCTGCCGCGCTACTGCCTCGCGCTGATGCTGACGGTGGGCGGCGTGCTGGCCGAGTTCATCGGCTACGAGCACCCCCTGTGGCAGACGATCGCGATCATCGCGCTCGGCCCGATCTGGGTCTGGGTCGTGCACACCATCCATTCGAAGGAAGGCACGCCGTTCGCGAAGCAGCTGGCCACGATCGACCGCTGGTTCCGCGTGTTCATGATCTTCGCTCTGATCGCGTCGGTGATCTACCACTGGACCACCGGTCCGCTGCAGCCGTATCCGTGGCTGGCTGCCAAGCTGCTGATCTTCGCGTTCCTGATCTTCTGCGGCTTCATGATCCGCATCAAGATTCCGCCTTTCATCGAAGGCTTCCGCGTGCTCGCCGCGAGCGGCGCCACGCCCGACAGCGACCGCAAGATGGAAGAAGGCATGGGCGCCTGCCGCCCGTATGTGCTTCTGATCTGGGCGGGCGTGGCGATCTCGGCGCTGATCGGCATCCTGAAGCCGGGGCAGCTGCCGCTGCCCTGATCCGGCGCGGCCGACGACTCACATCGGCCGCTGCCTGCCGCGCCCTCAGCGCCGCAGGTAGCGGTCGAGCGTCTGGTGGAAATGTCGGATCCGCGATTCCTGGTAAGCGCCCAGCTGCACTTCGCCGCTGCCTGAAGCGCGCAGGCCGCGCTGCACGAGCGGCATGTTCTGCATGTCCTGGTCGATGACGGCGCCGAGGATCGGCAGTTCGTCCGCCGCCGCCCAGGGCTCCGCCGCCGACAGCCAGTGCACCGGCACCGGCGCGGGTCGCGCGCCGCTGCGCGGCAGGCGCTTCAGCAGCATGACCTCCATGATGCAGGAGTCCACATTGCGGCCGTTCGGGCGCCAGCGGTAGACGATGTTCGGCGCGAACCCGCCCCACGGCGCGAAGTTCGGGAACACGTTGTAGACGATCGCGTCGAGCAGTTCGGCGTCGCTCGCGGTGTCGAAGTCGCCGGCGAACGCGCGCGAGAACGCGCGCCGGTTGATGTCGCCGAGCACGGCGCGCGCATTGCGCACCTCTGCATCGGCCGGCGATGGCGCGCCGCCCTTGCCCCACATCGCGAGCATCTGTTCGACGATGCGCGGCGCCGGCACGCCCTGCTCGCCCAGGTGCGGGCTCGGCGCCCCGAAGGCCGCGATGTTGCGGTTCACGTGCTCGCCGTACAGGTCGTACTGCGAATTCGCATCGGCGATCACGCCGAGGATCTGCGGGTGCGTCGCGATGACGTGGTACGACTCCATGAAGGCTTCCTGCGCGACCTTCCAGTTGCAGTCGATGACTTTCGCGACATGCGCTGCCTTCCAGCAGTCCTCGAGTCGCCAGCGCTCGAAGTGCGCCGGCAGCACGCCGAGATAGTCGGCGAGCGACGGCGCGCCGGCATCCATGTTCAGGAAAACGAATCCGCCCCAGGTCTCGACGCGCACCTGCGAAAGCTGCCACTTCTGCTCGGGCACGTGCTCGAAATCCCAGCGGCAGGGCAAGGACTGCAGCGCGCCGTCGGTCGACCAGGTGAACCCATGGAAGCCGCAGCGCACGCGCTCCACATGGCCTTGCCCGGCGAGCAGCTGCCGGCCGCGATGCGGGCAGGAGTTGTGGAACGCGCGCAGTACGCCATCCGGTCCGCGCATCACGATGAACGAGCGGTCGACGATGTCGTAGACGACGAAACTGCCGGGCGCGGACAGCTCCTCTTCGCGGCACGCCATCTGCCAGACATGCGGCCAGAGCCGCTCGCACTCGAGCTCGAAGAACTCGCGCGAGGTATAGCGCGAGGCGGCAACGGGCGCCGTGCCGAGCGCCGCATGTTCCGCCGGCGCCGGCTGCAGGAACTGCGGCACCGGCCGCGAATCCTGCGCCAGGTAGTCGGCGTAGCGCGGTGCTGCCATCAGGTATCGAGCCAGCGATCCAGCAGCCGCGGCACCCGCAGCGCCTCGGGCACGCGCTCGATGCCGATGCGACGATCCAGTTCCTCGTGCCACTGGTAGATGCGCCGCTCCTGGTACGACAGGTACATGCCGCGAAAGCCCTTGGTCTCGACGGACTGCTGGATGCGCGGCGCGAACTGCGTGTCTTCCTCGAGGATGCGCTCGAAGTTCGAGATGCGCGTCGGCCACAGTTCGTGGCCCTGCGAACCGTCTGGCGCGAACCAGTGCACGTCGACCGTCATCGCGCGCGCACCGCGCGGCCAGAACGTGATCAGTGGAATGCCGGTCGGCGCGGGCGGCGTGACGAGGTTCGGGTACAGGTGATACGACGGATTCTGTTCCGCGAAGATACGGGCCGCGCCCGGGATCTCGGGCATGCCCTTCGCGCCCGGATCGCGCCATTCGGCCTTGCGGTGCGGCGTGCACATCATCGAATGGCCGCGCTGCCACAGCTGTACGAAAGTGCCGTGCGAATCGAGGAAGCGATCGACCGTATTCGGGTGGATCGACTTCAGGTGATAGGTTTCGAGGAAGGCATCGAGCAGGATCTTGACGTTGCAGTCGATGTCATAGCTCGCGCTGTGGATGTGCCGCTGCTGCGCGAGCCCGAGGCTGGCCCAGTGCGCCGGGACCGGCGCGAGCGCCTGCAGCAGCGGTTCCGCATCTGGATCCTCGTTGATGAACACCCAGTTGCCGAACTGCTCGCAGCGCACCTCGACCAGGCCCATGCAGGACATGTCGAGCCCCGGGAAGTCGCGTTTCTCGCGCAGCATGGTCAGCCGCCCGGTCAGGTCGTAGGTCCAGCCGTGGTAGCGGCAGAAGAAGCCCTTGGTCTCGCCGGCATCCTGTTCGATCAGCGGCGCGCCGCGATGCCGGCAGGTGTTGTAGAACGCGCGGATCACGTGGTCCTTGCCGCGCACGATCACGATCGGCGCGCCGGTCTTGGTCCAGACGCGATAGCTGCCGGGCGTCGGCAATTCATCGGCATGCAGCGCGTACAGCCAGGAGCGGCGCCACAGGTACTCCTGCTCGAGCGCGAGGAAGGCCGGGTCGGTGTAGCGACCGCCCGGGATCACCGGCAGCAGCGGAAAGTCGGCGGGGGGCGCTTCACGTTCGAGTTCCGCGCGCATGCCTGCGAAGAGGCAGTTTTCGATCTGCAGTTCCATCCTGGCTTTGTAGCCAGCCCCGCGCCGACCGGCACTACGTAGTTGCCGAGGCATGCCTGCGTGACGCAGTTCACGCTTCGGCACGGCGCCCGCGTGCCGTGTTGCAGCGGCGGCGGCCGCCGCCGTTACAGCGTCGACACCCGGCTCCATGCCGGCGAACCCGGCCACCCATGACCTTGATGCTCGAAAGCCCCGCCCCGGACGACCTGCTGCATCGCGAGCGACTCGCGACGATGGGCGAGCTTGCGGCCGGGATCGCGCATGAGATCAACAATCCGCTCGCGTTCATCTGCAGCAACCTGGCGACGCTCGAGCAGTACGCGCGCACCGTCGCGACGAGCCTCGCGCAGCTGGAGCGCTATGTCGCGGCGACGCGCGACGATGCCTCGCCGACGGCCCGCCGCATGCTCGAGGAGCTGGGCTACCCGGACTGCCTCGATGACCTGCACTTCATCCTCGCCGACCTGACCGACCTGACGCGCGAGAGCCTGGTCGGCGCGCGGCGCGCCACGGAGATCATCGGCGGCCTGAAGCGCTTCGCCCGGCTCGACCCGGCCGGCGCCGCTGAACTGGACGTGCATGAAACGATCGAATCCGCGCTGACGCTGGTGCGCAACGAGCTGCGCTACCGCTGTGACGTGCTGAAGGACTACGACGAGCTGCCGTGCATCCACGGCCTCGCGCCCCAGCTCAGCCAGGTGTTCATGAACCTGATCGTCAACGCCGCGCAGTCGATGACCGAGCGCGGCACGCTGACGCTGACGACCCGCAACCATGGCAGCGAGGTCTCCGTGTGCGTCACGGATACCGGCCACGGCATGGGCGCGGAAACGCTGGCGCGGCTGTTCACGCCTTTCGCGTCGTCGCGGGAAGGTGGTTCCGGCATGGGGCTCGGCCTTGCGATCTCGCACGCCATCGTCACGAAGCATGGCGGACGGATTGAAGTCTCGAGCGAACCCGGCGTGGGCAGTCAGTTCACGGTTTTTCTGCCGCTGCAGCCGCCTGCGCGCAATGCGCCGGGCCAGCAGCACTGAGGAGAAAGTGTGATGTCGAAAGTACTGGCGGTCGATGACGAAGCCTACGTGCTGCGCGCGTTGCAGCGCGAACTGCGCGGCCATCCGTTCGACCTGGTGACCGAAAGCGATCCGCTGGTCGCGCTCGAGCGCCTGAAGACGGAAACCTTCGACGTCATCATCAGCGACTGTCGCATGCCCGGCATCGACGGCGTCAGGCTGTTGACCGAAGCCCGCAAGCGGCAACCGCAATCGGTGCGGATGATGTTGAGCGGCCACGCCGACATGCAGGACCTGCTCCTGTCGATCAACGAGGCCGGCATCTACCGCTTCATTCCCAAGCCCTGGAGCATGCCCGAGCTGGCGGCCGCGATGAGCGAAGCACTGGCGCAGCGGCGCGTGCTGCTCGAGAACGAACGCGCGCGGGCGATCGCACGCGAAGCCGAGGACCAGAACCTGCGCCGGGCCCTGCTGGATGACGCCCTGGACGAATGGAGCCCCAAGGACCCGGACGCGACGGCCATCAGCCAGGCGCCGGTGCGCTGGGGCGGGCGCTGACGGTCGTAATCCGGCCCAGCTTTCGGACAACGAAGCAGGCTCCTGCAGCACCCGGCCCGGGCTGCCTAGAATGGCGGCATGAAGCGACGCCTGCCCTGGATCCTGGTTGCGCTCGTTGCCGTCGGCGCCCTCCTCTGGTTCGCCCGGCAGCGCTTTGCGCCGCCTGAAGTCGACCTGGCCAGCCCGACCCGCGGCATGGCGCTGGATGCCGTCTACGCCACCGGGGTCGTCGAACCCTCGCTCGAGATCCGGATTGCGCCGCGCACCCCTGGCCGCATCGTCGACCTGCGGGTCGACGAAGGCGACCGCGTCAAGCGCGGCCAGTTGCTGGCGCGGCTCGAGGATGACGACCTGCGCGCCTCGGTCGCCGAGCTCGAGGCGCGGGCGCGCTATGCGCGCGGCGTGCATGAACGCAATACGGAGCTGCGCCGTTCCGGCCTGATCTCCGTCGACGCGGTTGAACGCGCCAAGACCGACCTCGAGGCCGCCGAGGCGGCGCTGCGGCGCTCGCGCGACACCCGGGCGCAGATGCAGCTGACGGCCCCGGCCGACGGCACGATCATCCGGCGCGACGCGGAAATCGGCGAGTACGCACCGGTCAACACGCCGCTGTTCTACATGGCGGGGCCGCAGCCGCTGCGCATCGCGGCCGAGGTCGACGAGGAGGACATGCCGCGCGTCGTGCCGGGCCAGCGCGTGCTGATCCGCAGCGACGCCTTCCCGGAGCGCAGCTTCGAAGGGCGGGTGCTCGAGATCACGCCGCGTGGCGACACCGTCGCGCGCTCGTACCGCGTGCGGATCGGCTTCGTCGGCGACTCGCCGCTGCCGATCGGCATGTCCACCGAAACCAACATCGTCATCGAGGAACGCCCTGCCGCGCTGCTAGTGCCCGTCAGCGCGCTCGCCGACGATGCCGTGTGGGTGGTCGCTGCCGATGGACGCGTCGCGCGGCGCGTGCTGAAGATCGGCGTGCGCGCGCCGGACCGCGTCGAAGTACTCGACGGCCTCGCCGATGGGGAGTCGTTCGTCGACCGGCCGCCAGCCACGCTGCACGACGGACAACGGGTGCGGGTGCGCACCCGGGCCCCATGAATCTCTACTTCGACATCGCCCTGAGTCACCTGCGCAGCCGCCGGCGACAGACGGTGGTGTCGCTGCTCGGCGTGGTGCTCGGGGTCGGCTTTTTCCTTGCGGTCTCGTCGCTGATGCGCGGCTCGGAACAGGACCTGATCCGGCGCCTGGTCGACACCGCGCCGCACATCACGGTTTACGATGAGTT
>CAZPJE010000192.1:0-9862 GCA_964586725.1 uncultured Steroidobacteraceae bacterium
CGGCTGCAGGATCGCCGCGGGGAACACGATCTCGTTGAACACCGGGTTGTAGTACGCGTTGACCGTCTGCGGCGTCATGAACCACTCGTCACGATCGGTCGGTCCGCCGAGGCGTTCGAGGTCATGCTGCCACTCGAACACCGCCGCGCGCTGCAGGTTGCCGAAGGCATCGTCGGCGCGCACGTCGAGCTTCGAATAGTCGCGCCACTTGTCCGGGTAGCCGATCTTGGGCCGGAAGGCAGCGAGTTTCTCGAGCGCGACCTGCTTGGTCTCGTCGGTCATCCAAGGCAGGGCACGAATGCGCTGGGCATAGGCCTTGCGGACGTTTTCGACCAGCTCGAGCATCTGTCGCTTCGAGTCCGGCGGAAAGTGTCGCTGCACATAGACCTGGCCCACGGCTTCGCCCAGCGTGCCGTTGACGGCGTCCACCGCGCGCTTCCAGCGTGGCCGCTGTTCCGGCTGTCCGTTCAGCACGCGACCGAAGAAGTCGAACACCTCCGCGTCGATGGGTTGCGGCAGCACCTGCGCGGTGCCACGCAGGTAGTGATAGCCCAGGTACTCGCGCCACACCTTGACCGGCGTCTGCTGGAACAACTGCGCCAGCGGCTGCATCGCGCTGAGTTCGCGCACGATGAATTCGCGCACGTCACCGAGCCCCGCCGCGTCCAGCGATGCGTCGACCGGATAGCCGGCCAGCAGCGCGACCAGTTCGGCGCGCGACTTCAGGTTGTAGGTCTGGTCGCGCTCGCGGCGCTGCGCGATCGGCCAGTGCCGCTTCGCGATCTCCGTTTCGAGCGCGATGATCCGGTCGGCCGATGCCAACGCGGACTTGCCGCGCGCCAGCCCGCCGAGTTCCAGCAGCCGCGCCATGTGCGCGCGGTACTGGCTGCGGATCTGCCGGAACTGTTCGTCGTCGCGCAGGTAGTACTCGCGCTCCGGCAAGCCCAGCCCGGCGTGCGAAACGACCACGATGTAGCGATCAGGGTTCTTCTGATCGATGCTGACGCCGGCGCCGATCGGCCCGTTCAGCGGCAGATCCGGCCGCGCCATCAAGCGCGCAATGTCACCGTGCGTGCGCGCCGCGCGAATGAGCTTCAGGCCGCTGGCGAGCGGCGCGAGACCACGACGGTCGATCGCCGCGGTGTCGAGATAGGCATTGTAGAAATCGCCGACCTTGCGCGAGGCCGTGCCGGGTGCGGCCGGCGCAGCGGCAAGTTCTTCGATGATCCGCCGCGTATCCGCTTCGGCACGGTCCGCCAGGATGTCGAACGTGCCGTAACGGGTCTTGTCGGCCGGCAGTTGCTGCGTCTGCAGCCAGCGGCCACCGGAGAAGCGAAAGAAATCGTCGCCAGGCCGGACCGACAGATCCTTGCCCGCGAGGTCGTAACCCCAGGAGCCGATCTGCGGGCCAGCTGCCGACGCCGCGCCTGCGCCCAGGCAGGTCATCGCGACGGACAACAACACAATGGATAGCGTTGACGCCGGGAAACGGGGCGTCGCCGTGGTGGTCGGCGTGTGCATCCGGGGATGATATAGCGATCTACATCACTGCCCGATATCCAATATTTTACTTAATATACATTATGCGCACTACGACTTGCGGGCGCGGGACGTCAGCGGCGTGCTGAACAAGGCCCCCGCCTGGGCTGACCCGCGCACTAGCAGGCTCTCGGCCTGCTGCGACCCGAGCGGCGCGCTGTAGTAGTAACCCTGCGCCATCGTGCAGCCGAGGCTGGCAAGGCGCATCGCATGCTGGCCGGTCTCCACGCCCTCGGCGATGGTCTCGAGGCGCAGGCTGCGGGCCATGCCGATGATGGCGCTGACGATCGCGGCGTCGTTGGCGTCGACCGCCATGTCGCGCACGAAGCTGCGATCGATCTTGAGGTGGTCGATCGGCAGGTGCTTAAGGTAGCTCAGGCTCGAGTACCCGGTGCCGAAGTCATCGATCGAGATGCGCACGCCGGCGGCGCGCAGTCCTTCGAGCGGCGCGATCTGGCGATCGATCTCGCGCATCAGCGCGCTCTCGGTCAGTTCGAGCTGCAGCAGGCGCGGCTGGATGCCGGTTTCGCTGCAGATCGCGAGCACCCGATCACGGATGTTGCTGCGCTGGAGCTGCTGCGCCGACACGTTGACCGCGATCGGCACCACGGGAATGCCGGACATCCGCCATACAGCGATCTGCAGGCAGACCTGGCGCAGCACATTCTCGCCCAGCTCGACGATCAGGCCGGCTTCCTCGGCCACGGGAATGAACTGTGCGGGCGGGACCTGGCCCAGCGTCGGATGGCGCCAGCGCGCGAGCGCTTCGAGCGCCGCGATGCGGCCCGTGCGCAGGTCGATCACCGGCTGGTACTCGACGCTGATCTGTTCGGCACTCAGCGCCTCGCGCAGCGCCTGCTCGAGCCGCATGCGCTCGCGGACGCGTTCGTTCATCGCGCGCACGAAGAACTGGTAGTTGTCGCGGCCCTGCTCCTTGGCCTGGTACAGCGCGATATCGGCGTTGCGCAGCAGTTCGGCGGCCTCCTCCCCGTCCTGCGGATAGACGGCGATGCCCATGCTGACGCTGACCGGCACGTCGCGGCCGCCGGCGTGGATCGGAGTCCGCAGGTGGCTCGAGACGCGGCGCGCGATCGCATCGAACACGCGCGGATCGCGCGCCACCGACACGATGACGAACTCGTCGCCGCTGATGCGCGCGACCAGATCGCCGCTGGCGACCACGTTGCGCAGCCGTTCGGCCAGCGCGCGCAGGAACTCGTCGCCGACATCATGGCCGCTCGTGTCGTTGATGTTCTTGAAGTTGTCGACGTCCAGGTAACAGACCGCCACGGCCTGATGCTCGCGCTCGGCTTCGGTCAGCATGCCGGGCAGGCGGAAGTTCAGGTACAGGCGGTTCGGCAAGCCGGTGAGCGCATCGTGGTTGGCCAGGTGCTCGAGCCGCTTCTGCTGGTCCAGCAGGCGCGCCTCGGCGAGCTTGCGTTGAGAGACGTCGCGGAAAATCAGGCACAGCACCGCATCATCTTCGACGGTCAGGCGGTTGGAGCTGAACTCGACGAGCTGCCCGTGGCCCGTGCCGTTCCTGAGCTCGATCTCGCAGGTTGCCGCGATGCCGTTCTCCGACTCCTGCAGCGCACTGAGGAACAGCGGGACCGAGGCCGGCATCAGCAGCGCCTCGAGCGGTTGGCCGCGCCACTCGGTTTCGGCCAAGCTGGTCATCCGCGCCAGGGCCGGGTTCACCTGCATGATCCGGTGGTCCAGCGGGCTGGCGATGACGATACCCTCCTCCGCCTGCTCGACGACCGCGCGGTACAGCACCTCGCTGGTCTGGGCGCGGCGCCGCGATTGCGCGAGGCGCCGCACGAGTGCGAGCCAGGCCACGAGGGCTGTCAGCAGCAGCAGCGAAATCGCGCCCAGCAGCAGCAGGACGGTCCGCGTGCCCTGCTGGTAGGCCGTCCTGGGCGTATGGGTGCCGAGCCAGCCGGCCGGCGCGCCGCGCGCGTCCCGCAGCAGCGCGTAACCGTCAATGCGCTCGTCTGACTCGGCAAAAGCGACGCGGTCGCCGGCCGGGTCGGGCGACAAGTGCCAGTCCAGCAGGGGCTGAGGCAGCGTCGCAGCGCCCTGTCCGGGCACCCCCCAGAGCCGCACCGGCAACTGGCTGACGCTCTGCAGGCGCTCGATCACAGCGGGTCGCAGGCGCCGCAACATGATCAACTGCCCGCGTTCGGGGCCGGTGCGATCCGTGCGAATTATCGGGTGTACCGAGACCAGCGCGAGGTCCGAGCCGAGGCGCAGCAGCGGCAGTAGCCCGGGCGGCGGCTTTTGGAGGCTGGGCAGTGCGTTGCGCAGCGTCGCGGTCAGCGCGGCCGGGGCCGGCACGTCGTAGCGCGAGGGCGCGGGCGACTGCTCCGCCGAAAAGACCAGTCGGCCCGTTTCGTCGACGACCCAGACTGCGTCCAGTTCCAGATCGCGCAGTCCAGGCTCCGAGAAGTTGTTGGCCACGAACTCGGGGTCGCCCGTACGCACGAAATCGTACATTTCGTCCCAGCTGGCGTAGTCGTTGCCGACCAGGCCGATCTGCCGCAGCTCGGCGGCCAGCGCCCGCACGACCTGTTCCGTGCTTTGGGCGATGGCCTGCTGCTCGAGCTCCCGGTAGCTCTTCAAAAGAACCGCTTGCACGACGATCGCCAGCGCCGCGAGGAACAGCAGCGCTGCGGCAGGCAGGATCAGGTGGCGGTGCAGGGGGCGCAGCATGGGTAGCTGCACATCGTCAGGGAAATCCCGTCTGCCTGACTTGACCTAAGTCACACTAACGTCGCTGTGCGGCGACCGCCGGACATGTGTCACAGAGTCGCAATCGCGCGTTGGCATATTGGTAAAGGCGGTGTAGATTTGGCCCGTAGGTGGCTGAATCCACAACTGAAATCTCAGTTTGTAGTATTGAAGCTTTACCTGAGGTTGTGGTTCCAAGTGAATTGTCTTCGTGCCGGAGGTCAGATGGACCTTGCGCTCCAGAAATTCAAATCGGCCGCTCTGATCCTGACCCGCTCGGGAACCGTCAAGGAGCGCCTGTATGCCGCCTATCGCCAGCAGCTGTGCGATATCGATTGCGAGCAACTGCCGACCGACATCCGCAACGACTTCGCGAACCTGCTGCGCGCGATGACGCGCGAGCGGCCGCTGCGCGGCGAAGATGCCGCGGCGGCGACGATCCGCAAGCTCTCCAACGATCAGGTCGAAACACTGGCGGCGATGCTGATCGACCTGTTCTCGCGGATGTCGAGTCTCGGCATCGGCGAAGAAGTCCGGGTGATTCCGGCGCAGCCGGCAGCCCAGGTCATTCCGCTGTTCAGCGCTGAATCACGCGCCTGAGCTCCCCCGCGCCGACCTTCAGTCGAGCGTGAAATCGATCGTTTCCCAGCGATTGGTGTCTTCACCGCGCGCGAGGCGCTTGACCGCATCCGTGATCGCCCGCTGATTCCACTCCCCGGTCT
Source organism: uncultured Steroidobacteraceae bacterium (assembly GCA_964586725.1). GTDB lineage: Bacteria > Pseudomonadota > Gammaproteobacteria > Steroidobacterales > Steroidobacteraceae > UBA964. Next base: position 4,992 of record CAZPJE010000192.1, read on the forward strand.
CGTTGACGAGTTGCAGCAACGCCTTGCCGGGGGACTTCGCGGATCCGAAGTGCGGCAGCAACAACACCGGCTTGCCAGCGCGCTGGGCAAACGCGAGCTGGAACGTGCACAGGTCGCGTTCCTTCTCATCCAGCTCGGCGAGTGCGACGACCACCTCAGCGCGCCCGATGGCGGTGCGTAGACTGTCGCGTAGCGCCTGGGCATCGAGCGATGGATCCAGCGGGCTCGCGCCCAGGTTCTTGTAGCGGAAGCCACGCGCGCTCTCGAGGTATTCGAGCAGTCGCGAGTAGTCGTCAGGTTCCGTGACCCCGGTCGTCACGAAGACCCGGATCGGATCGTTCTCGGTTGAACTCGTGCCTGTCATTGGAGGTCCGTCCCGTCGCGGCCGATATGGTCCGTATTGGCCCGATTTTACATGCCCGACAGGCGTAAACTGTGCCTCGGGTTAGGACGTCCGACTCATGCGCCTGCTGATCTACAACATTCGCTATGCCACCGGCACGGGGCCGGCCTTCCACCTGCCGTTGCCCGGCGCGGGCTACCTGCGCAGCAGCCGCAAGGTGCTCGATGGCATCACGCAGTTCATCCGGTCGCAGGATCCTGACCTCGTCGGGCTGATCGAAGTCGACACCGGCTCGATCCGCACCGGGATGGTCAACCAGGCCGAGCACATCGCCTCGCACCTGGGGCATTACACGACCTACCAGTGCAAGTACGGCGCGTCGTCGCTCAACAACCTGATGCCCATCGTGCGCAAGCAGGGCAACGCGATCCTCGCGGCCCCGCGCGTCACGGGCGAACGCTTCCACTATTTCGAAACGGGCATCAAGAAACTCATCATCGAGCTCGAACTCGATGACTGCTGCGTGTTCCTCGTGCACCTGTCGCTGAAGTACCGCCATCGCCAGCAGCAGCTGCGCTCGCTGCACGACCTGATCGTCAAGTCGCACAAGCCGGTCATCGTCGCCGGCGACTTCAACACGTTCTGGGGCAACAACGAGTTGTTCCTGTTCATGCGTGCGGCCGGGCTGCGCACGGCCAACGCCCACAGCCTCGCGTCCTTCCCGGCGCGCGTGCCGCGCGTCGAGCTCGACTTCGTGCTCGTCAGCGAAGGCATCGAAGTGCGGGATTTCCAGATTCCGGACGTGCGCTTCTCCGATCACCGCCCGCTCGTCTGCGACTTCGAGGTCACGAAGCGCAACGTCGCGGCACTGACGGCGGCCTGAGCCCGTGAGTGCGGCTCCGACAGCCAGCGCCTGGACGCTCGACCGAGATGCCGAAGGCATTGCCTGGCTGACCCTCGACCTACCGGACAGCTCCGCGAATACGCTCGGCCGTGCCGTCATGCAGGAGCTCGACGCCCGGTTGGCGGAACTCGAAGCGGCAGTGCCGCGCGGCCTCGTGGTTCGCTCTGCTAAGCGCAGCGGCTTCATTGCCGGCGCCGACATCCGCGAGTTTCGCGGCCTCGACACCGAGCAGGGTGCCTACGAACTGGTCTGTGCCGGTCAGCAGGTGCTCGATCGGCTCGAGGCCCTGCCCTGTCCCAGCGTCGCGCTGCTGCATGGCTTCGCCCTCGGGGGCGGACTGGAGCTGGCCCTCGCCTGCCGCTATCGCATCGCGCTCGGCGATGAGCGGCTGACGCTCGGTCTGCCGGAGGTCATGCTGGGCATCCACCCCGGCTTCGGCGGCACGGTTCGCGCGGTGCGCCTGATCGGCGCGAGCGCCGCGCTCGATCTGATGCTGACCGGGCGCAACGTGCGTGCTGACAAAGCGCAACGGCTGGGCCTGGTGGACCGGACAGTGACGACGCCGGAGGCGCTGGCGCAGGCTGCACGCGACCTGATCGCGTCGCCACCCGCGCCGCATCGGCCGCCCCTGAAGGAGCGGCTGCTGTCGCTCGCGCCGGCGCGTCCGTTCGTGCGCCGCACCGTGCTCGCACAACTGCGACGCCGCGCGCGCGCCGAACACTATCCAGCGCCCTACGCGATCGTCGACCTGTGGTCGAAGCACGGCGCCCACGGCCAGGCTGCCTACGAGGCCGAGGCGCGCTCGATCGCACGGCTGTTCCTGACGCCCACGTCGCGGAACCTCGTGCGGGTCTTCGGCCTGCAGGACCGCCTGAAGGCGCTGGGTGGCCGCGAGCGAGCGCCCGTCCAGCGCGTGCATGTCGTCGGTGCCGGCGTCATGGGCGGCGATATCGCGGCGTGGTGTGCGGCGCGCGGCCTCGAAGTCACGCTGCAGGATCGTGGGGTCGAGTACATCGAGCCCGCGCTGCAGCGGGCGCGGGAGCAATTCGAGCGGCGCCTGCGCGAACCGGCCAAAGTCGCTGCCGCGATCGCGCGCCTGCGCGCCGATGTCGACGGTGCGGGCGCGGCACGTGCCGAGGTCGTCATCGAGGCGATCTTCGAGAACCTCGACGCGAAACAGGCGCTGTTCGCGAAGCTCGAGGCGAGCATGCCGAGCGGTGCGCTGCTGGCGAGCAATACCTCATCCATTCCGCTCGAGGATCTCGCCACGGGCCGCGCCGATCCCGGTCGCTTCCTCGGGCTGCATTTCTTCAACCCGGTGGCGCAGATGCCGCTGGTGGAAGTCGTCTCGTCGACGACCACGCGTCCGGAAGCGCAGGCGGCCGGACTCGCGTTCGCGCGCCAGATCGACAAGTTGCCGCTTCCCTGCCGCAGCTCCCCGGGATTCCTGGTCAATCGCGTGCTGGTGCCTTACCTGCATGAGGCGATGTACGCGGCAGCGGAAGGCGTGCCGCTCGCGAGCATCGATCGCGCGGCCATGGAATTCGGCATGCCCATGGGCCCGGTCGAACTCGCCGACGTGGTCGGCCTGGATGTCTGCCGCCATGTCGGCGACATTGTTTCCAAGGCGCTGTCACGCCCCACGCCGGATCTGAGCCGCCTCGACGCCCTGATCGCCGCGAAGAAGCTCGGCCGCAAGACAGGCGAGGGCTTCTACATCTGGCGCGACGGCAAGGCCGTCAAGCCGACCGACGTCCCTGCACCGCCGTCGGAACTCGCCGACCGCCTCGTCCTTGCCCTGCTGAACGAATGCGCGGCCTGCCTGCACGAAGGCATCGTAGCCGACGCCGACCTGCTCGATGCCGGCATCATCTTTGGCGCGGGATTCGCGCCGTTCCGCGGGGGCCCGCTGCACTATGCCCGTGAGCGCGGTGTGACGCAGGTCGTATCCCGGCTCGAGTCCCTGGCTGCGCAGCACGGCGCGCGCTTCCGGCCGCATGTCGGGTGGCAAGCACTTGCCGCTCAGGACGGCAAAAGGTGAACTGCGTTGCCCAGGCAGCGCAAAACCCTGTGCTAGCATCGTCGCCGCTTTGCGACCTCAAGAGCCCCGATGAGTGACGAAAGTCCGGTCAGCGTCGAACTGCTGAAGTCCCTTGCGCCGCTGGAGGGCATGAAGCAGGACAATCTTGCCGCGCTGGCGCGCAAGGTCGGCCTGCGCACGGCCGCGTCCGGACGCACCCTGTTCAAGGAAGGCGAGCGCGACAAGCGCAGTGTCTGGCTGGTCTCCGGGCTCGTCGAACTGCGCGAGGGCGAAAAGACCGTCGCGATGATCCGGGGCGGTACGCCCGAGGCACGCAATCCGCTGTCCCATTTCCAGCCGCGCAAGTTCACTGCGCTTGCCGTCGACGAGGTCGAGTACCTGTCGGTCGACAGCGAACTGCTCGACGTCATGATCACCTGGGACCAGACCGGCAGCTACGAGGTGTCGGACCTGCGTGCCGGCGAGGCGGCCGGGGCCGATGACTGGATGACGACGCTGCTGTCGAGCAGTTCGTTCCAGCGCATTCCGCCGTCCAACATCCAGGCGATCTTCATGCGCATGCAGCGCCAGTCGTACCGCGCTGGCGAAGTGATCGTCAAGCAAGGCGAGGAAGGCGATTTTTTCTACGCGATCGTCAGCGGCAAGGTCGCGGTCACGCGCGAAACTCCGCTCAACAAGGAAGGCATCCGCCTCGCGGAACTGGGTCCGGGCGACACCTTCGGCGAAGAAGCGCTGATCGCCGAGGCGAAGCGCAACGCGACCGTGCGCATGCTGACGGACGGCGTGCTCGTGCGGTTGGCGAAGCAGGATTTCCGCGAGTTGATGAACGATCCGCTCGTGCACTACGTCGATGATGCGCAGGCGCGGCAGATACTCGAACGCGGCGGCAAGTGGCTCGATGTGCGTTTGCCGAGCGAGTTCCAGAACCTGTCGATCGAAGGGTCGATCAACATTCCGCTGTACTTCATCCGCCTGAAGCTTGGCACGCTGGATCCGGCGACGCCGTACATTGTCTGCTGCGACACCGGTCGGCGCAGCGCCGCGGCGTCGTACATCCTGGTCGAGAAAGGCTTCGACGCCTACGTGCTGAAGGGTGGCATCACGCAGGCGCATGTGCCGCTGCGACGCTCCGCCTGAGCCCCAGCGTCCGCGCGCCGCGGACGCTCACATCGTGTAGGTAGACTTCGAGTCAAATCATAGACTTAAGGACTACTTGTCCACCGTTGTATCGCCGGGGAGAGTGGGCTAGTTGTCCACAGATAGGCCCAGAGATTTCCTGTGCGCATGGCGTCCGCTGCCCTCGCCTTCGTTAACCCACACGGAGGAGTAATGTCCATGCCCCATCACACTGCTCAAGCGGAAACGATCAACGCACTCCAGCAGGCCTGGCCGGGAGTTCGAATCATTCGTCTGGATCTCGACCTTGATGATCGAACTCCAAGCGGATGGGGCGAGGCCGAGAAGGCCCTAGCCCGACTTCGGGGTAAGTGCCCAGCGGATGATCTCGCCGGGACCTTGAGCACCAACATTGTCTTGAGCGCTGACGAGGCGACCCTGGTGCGACTCGGCTTGTTGTCGGCCGA
>CAZPJE010000193.1:0-28704 GCA_964586725.1 uncultured Steroidobacteraceae bacterium
GCTGCTGCTGACGACCGCCGCCGACTGAGGCCGGCGCGTGGCGACGACGTTCAGCGCTTCGAGCGCAGCAGCCAGATGCCGAACACCATGATGCCGAAGTTGACGGCCGCGATCAGGAAGAACGGCCCGCCCTTGCCGGCCGCGTCGTAGAGCCAGCCACCGAACGAGTTCGTGAACAGGATGCCGAGCGAGGCGCAGATGCCGGCGAGGCCGAACACCGCGCCACGCACTTCGGCGGGCGCCTCCTGGCCGAGCACCGTCTGGCTCGCGATGATCGCGGCGATCTGCCCGACGCCCAGCAGGATCGCGACCGGAACGATCGCACCGCTGGTCGGATCGCCGACGAGTCCGCCAGCGAAATAGCCGACGCCGGCGATCGCCATGGCGATCACGCCCGCCGTCACGCGGTTGATCTTGTCGAGCAGCAGCCCGAACACGATCGCGAACACCAGGCCCGAGGCGCTGGCGACGACGAACGGCGTGCGGGCGAGCGAGACGGCTTCGACCGCGCTGATGCCCTGCTCGATCGCCGTCTGCTGCAGCCGCGCGGAGAAGAAGGTGCCGATCACGACGCGGTCGGCGAACGATACGAACTGCAGCGCGCAGGCGAACCAGATGCGCGGGTTGCGCTTCGCCACTTCGATGCCGGTGCGCAGCAGCACCGTGAGCGGCTCGCGTTCGCCCACCTGGCTGGGCGTGCCGCGCTTCAGGCCCAGCCAGCAGACCAGCGCCGTCATCAGGCACAGGCCCGCGGCGATGCCGAGCGTGATGCGCCCGGCCGTCGCGGCATCCATGCCGCCGGCGGCGAGGCGCTGCGGCACGCTGCCGAGCAGCAGGATCGCGAGCATCGCGCCCAGGCCCTGGAAGAAGCCCGTGATGCCCACCAGCAGGCCGCGCGACTCTTCCTTCGGCGTGTCCGCGAGCACGGTCGCGAGCATCGTGCCAACCGCGGCGACACCGACCGAGAAGAACAGCGCGCAGGCCAGCAACTGTGGAAACGTGCGCGCGAGCGGATACAGGAAGAAGCCGGCAGCGAGCCAGACGAAGCCGAGCGCGTACACCGGCCGTCGGCCGATCTTGTCGGCGAGCGCGCCGAATGGCGCGACGAGCAGCAGTGCGACGATCTCGTTGCTGAAGCCCAGCAGGCCGAGCGCGCGGCCCTGGCTGTCCGCGGGGATCTGCAGGTTCGTGTTCAGCAGGTAGGGCTGGATGAAGCTGACGAACGCCAGCATGCCGATCGTGATGAAGGCGGCGAACACGTAGGTCGCGGCATTCATCGGCGTGTAACCGGGGGCCAGCCGGACCGGACCGAAGCGGTGTGCAGGCGTGGAATTCAAGTCGGGCACTCCCAGGCGATTCGCGGTCCGGCGTGTCTCGATGCTAGCCTAGCCCGATGTCACACCGCGACGCCGACACACTTGCTCCGTTGTCCGTTGGCGGCATCGTCATCGAAGGCGTGCTCGAACTGCCGCGCGTGCCGATACGCCTGGCCGAGATGCTGCCCGCCTCGAGCGGCGCGCTGCTCGACGCCGAGCGCGACTGGCTCGAGCCGCGCTTCGCGCATCGCGGCCGCAGCGGCGACTGGATCGGCTTCCTGACCTTCCAGTCCTACCTCGTGCGCACCGCGCACCACACCATCCTCGTCGACACCTGCGTCGGCAATCACAAGGACCGCGGCGGCTACGAGCCCTTCCATGGCATGGATACGCCGTGGCTCGACCGCCTGGCCGCCGCCGGCGTCGCGCCCGAGCAGGTCGACTTCGTGATGTGCACGCACATGCATCCCGACCATATCGGCTGGAACACCCGGCTCGCCGACGGGCGCTGGGTGCCGACGTTTCCGCGCGCGCGTTACGTGTTCGCGCGGCGCGAGTACGAGCATCGGCGGGCGCTGTGGGAGCGCGACGGTGCCGCGGTCGAGCGCGCGTACACCGACAGCGTGCTGCCGGTCGTCGAATCCGGGCAGGCCTTGATCGTCGAAGCCGACCACGCGCTCGACGACCAGGTCTGCCTGGAAGCCGCGCATGGCCACACGCCCGGCAACGTCGTGATCCGACTGCGCGACGGCGCGGCCCAGGCCGTGCTGTCGGGCGACGTGCTGCACCATCCGCTGCAGGTTCGTTACCCAGAGTGGTCGAGCCAGTTCTGCGAAGACCCGCAGGCGTCGGCTGCCTGCAGGCTCGAGTTCGTCACGCGCCACGCCGACACCGGCACGCTGATCGTGCCGGCGCATTTTCCGGCGCCGACGGCCGGCCGGATCTGCAGCGATGGCGAGCGCTGGCGCTACGACTGGCTGAGCTGAGCGGCAGCGCCGGTCGGCGCGGGCTGCATCAAGCTCACGAGCCAGATCGCGAGCGCAGACAACAGGAACCCCGGCACGAGTTCATACAACTCGAACAGCGTGCCGTGACCCTGTTTCCAGAGGATCACGGTGAATCCGCCGACGACGATGCCGGCCAGCGCGCCGGCGCGCGTCATGCGCGGCCAGTACAGCGACAGGATGATCGCGGGCCCGAAGGCCGCGCCGAAGCCGGCCCAGGCCCAGGCGACGAGATCCAGCACCTTGCTGGTCGGATCGAGCGCGATGACGAACGCCAGCACCGCGATGCCCAGCACGGCGCAACGCCCGACCCACAGCAGCTCGGCGCGCCCGGCGGCAGGGCGCAGCAGGCCGCGATACAGATCCTGCGCGAACGCTGACGACGCGACCAGCAGCTGCGCCGCCGCCGTGCTCATGATGGCCGCCATGACACCGGCGAGGCAGATGCCCGCGAGCACCGGATGCAGGTAGGTCGTCGACAGCACGATGAACACTTTCTCGGTGTCCGCGCCGCTGAGGCCAGGTTCGAGCAGCAAACGACCCGCGAGACCCACGATGACCGCGGCAGCCATGACGATCAGCACCCAGGCCATCGCGACGCGGCGCGCGACCGTGATGTGCTCGACCGACTTCGCCGCCATGAAGCGCGCGAGGATGTGCGGCTGGCCGGCGTAGCCCAGCCCCCAGCCGACGAGCGACGCGATGCCGACCAGACCGAGCGTCGCGCCGCCATCGGCGATGAACGGATCGAGCAGCGTGGCATCGACGGCCTCGATGCGTTCGAACAGCGCGCCGGCGCCGCCCACCAGCACGACGCCGAGCGCCGCGACCAGCACGAGCGCGAAGAACATCAGCGAGCCCTGCAGCACGTCGGACCAGCTGACGGCGAGAAAGCCGCCGAGGAAGGTGTAGGCCAGCATCGCGGCCGTGCCCCACAGCATGGCCTCGACGTAGGGCAGGCCGAACAGGGTTTCGAACAGCCGCCCCGCGGCCACGAATCCCGAGCTCGTGTAGAAGACGAAGAACACCAGGATGAACAGCGCCGACAGCGTGCGCAGCAGGCGCGTGCGGTCGTCGAAGCGGCGCTCGAAGTAATCCGGCAGCGTCAACGCGTCGCCGAACCGTTCGGTCGCGGCGCGCAGCGGCGCCGCGACGAAGCGCCAGTTCAGCCAGGTGCCGGCCGCGAGGCCGCCGAGCAACCAGACCGAATCGAAGCCCGACGCATAGGCGAGGCCCGGCAGGCCCATCAGCAACCAGCCGCTCATGTCGGTGGCCTGGGCACTGAGCGCCGTGACCCAGCTGCCGAGGCTGCGACCGCCGAGGATGTAGTCGCCGAGGTCGCGGGTACGCCGCCACGCGAGCACGCCCAGCCACAGGCAGATGCCCATGTACAGCGTCATCGTCGCGATCGTGACGGTCTGGTCGTCCATGCGGCTCCCCTGCGCCAGCTGTTCCGCTACAGTCTAGCCAATGAGCGAGAGCTTCAACGATGTTACGGAGTGCGTCGACGCCGCGATTCGCCGCGTCGGGCGCCGCATCGTGCTCGCGCTGCCGCTCGGCATCGGCAAGCCGGTCGCGATCGCCAACGAATTCTGGCGGCGCGCGCTGCGCGAGCCCGACCTCGACCTGACCATCATCACCGCGCTGACGCTGGCGCGGCCCGCGGCGCGCAGCGAACTCGAGCGCCGCTTCCTGGGCCCGCTCGTCGAACGCGTGTTCGGCGACTACGACGAACCCCATTACCTGCGCGCGCTGCGCGACGGCGCCGTGCCGCCGAATGCACGCGTCATCGAGTTCTTCGTCGAGCCCGGCACCGCGCTCGGCTCACCCGCGCGGCAGCAGCAGTTCCTGTGCGCGAACTACACCGACATCGCGCGCGAGATCGAGCGGCGCGGCGTCAACGTGATCGCGCAACTGGTCGCGCAGCGCCGCGTCGGCGGCGAGCTGCAGTACTCGCTGGGCTCGAACCCGGATGTCACGCTGGACCTGCTGCCCGGCGTGCAGGCCGCCCGTCAGGCCGGTCGGGCCATCGCCTGCATCGCGCAGCCGCACGCCGAGATGCCGTTCATGCTGGGCCAGGCCGTCGTGCCTGCCGACACCTTCGATTTCGTGCTCGAGGACAAACGGCATGAGCAGCGGCTGTTCTGCCCGCCGAATCCGGCGCTCGGCAGCGTCGACCACGCCATTGGCCTGCATGTCAGCGCGCTGATCGCCGATGGCGGCACTCTGCAGGTCGGCATCGGCGAGCTCGGCGACGCGATCTGCTATGCGCTGCTGTTGCGGCAGCAGCAGAACGCCGCCTGGCGCCAGGCGCTGCGCGACGTCGACAGCGAGCGCGCCGCGGCGCTGATCGATGCGGTCGGCGGCCGGGAGCCGCTGCGCGAAGGGCTGTTCGCCGCGACCGAGATGTTCGTCGACCAGATGCTGGACCTGTGGCGCGCCGGCGTGCTGCGCCGACGGGTCTACGATTCGCTGCCGCTGTCGCGCCTGATCGCGACTGGCCACATCGGCGCGGCAGTCGACGGCGCGGCAGGCGCCGCGCAGGCCGATCGCTTCGATGCCCGCATCCTCGACGACCTGCTGCACGTCGGCGTCGGCCCGAAGCTGACCGCCGCGCAGTTCGAGGAACTGCGCCACTTCGGCGTGTTCCGCGCCGATTGCGCGTTCGACCGCGGCCGGATCCGGGCGCCCGAAGGTGACTGGATCGACGCGGACCTGGCCAACCGCGAAGCGGTGTTCGAGCTGGCGCAGCGCTGCATCGGCCGGGAACTGCGCAATGGTGTCGTCGTGCAGGCGGGCTTCCTGCTCGGTCCGCGCGGCTTCTACGCGGCGCTGCGCGACCTGCCCGATGCGGACCGGCGCGAGTTCGACCTGCGCGGCATCGGCTGGATCAACCGGCTCGGCGATCCGGCGCACGAACTGCGCGTGCTGCAACGGCGGCGGGCCCGCTACATCAACACGACGATGATGGTGACGGGCCTCGGCGCCGCCGTCTCAGATGGCCTCGACGACGGCCGGGTCGTCAGCGGTGTCGGCGGCCAGCACGACTTCGTCGCGATGGCGCGCGCGCTGCCGGATGCGCGCTCCATCCTGTGCCTGCGCGCGACCCGCACGAGCGACGGCCGCACCCGCTCGAACCTGCTGTGGAGCTACGGCCATACGACGATCCCGCGCCAGCTGCGCGATATCGTCGTCACCGAGTACGGCATCGCCGACCTGCGCGGGCGCACCGACGTCGAGTGCGTGCAGGCGCTGCTCGGCATCTGCGATTCGCGCTTCCAGCCCGAGTTGCAGGCCGCGGCGGTGCGGGCCGGCAAACTGCCGCGGGACTGGCGCCTTCCGGACGCGCAGCGCCAGAACCGCCCGGAGCGGATCGCGCGCGCGCTGGCATCGCATCAGCGCGGCGGCCTGTTCAGCGAGTACCCGTTCGGCACCGACCTCAACGACGAGGAAGTCGTGCTGGCGCGCGCGCTGCGCCACCTGCGCGGCGCGACCGCGAGCCCCGCGGGCCAGGCGCTGACCGCCGCGCTTGCGCTGCTGAGCCGCCCGCAGGCCGAACACATCGCGCTGCTGCGCCGGCTGGGGCTGGCGGAACCCGCCACCCGGCAGGAACGGCTGTGGCAACGGCTGGTCGCCCGCAGCATCGACCTGACCCGGCCGGATGCGACCCGCTAGAATGCGCGCCATGGTGAACATCCAGTTTCGCAAGGAGGCGATACGGTGACCATTCTGATGCTTGTGGCAGGCCTCGTGCTGCTCGTGGCCGGCGGCGAACTGCTCGTGCGCGGCGCCTCGAAGCTGGCCGTGTCACTCGGGATTTCACCGCTCGTGGTCGGCCTGACGGTCGTCGCCTTCGGCACCAGCTCGCCCGAGTTCGCGGTGTCGATACAGGCTGCGTTGTCAGAGCAGGTGGACATCGCGCTCGGCAACGTCGTCGGCAGCAACATCTTCAATGTGCTGTTCATCCTCGGCCTCTCCGCGCTGATCGTGCCGCTGATCGTGTCGGCGCAGATCGTGCGCCAGGAAGTGCCGATCATGATCGGCGCGTCGCTGCTGCTCGGCGCATTCGCGCTCGATGGCAGCATCGTGCGCTGGGAAGCCGCGCTGCTGTTCGCGTTGCTCGTGGCCTACACGGCGTTCCTGATCATCCAGAGCCGCCGCGAATCGCAGGCCATCCAGGCCGAGTACGCTGGCGAAGCGCACCTCGGCGCGCAGCGCGCCTGGGATGACCGGTTGCCGGTGCAGCTGCTGCTGATCGTCGCGGGCCTCGTGCTGCTCGTGTTCGGCTCGCGCTGGCTGGTCTCCGCCGCGGTCGCCATCGCGCAGTCGTTCGGCGTGTCCGAACTCGTGATCGGCCTGACCATCGTCGCGGCGGGCACGTCGCTGCCCGAAGTCGCCGCCTCGGTCACCGCCGCGATCCGTGGCCAGCGCGACATCGCTGTCGGCAACGTGATCGGCAGCAACACCTTCAACATCCTCGGCGTGCTCGGCCTGTCGGGCCTGGTCGCGCCGCTGCCGCTTGCCGTGCCACAGTCGCTGCTCGAGTTCGACATGCTCGTCATGCTGGCCGTCGCGTTCGCCTGCCTGCCGGTGTTCTTCACGGGCGCCACGATCGCGCGCTGGGAAGGCGCCGTGTTCCTCGGCTACTACGTCGCCTATGTCACGTTCCTCGTGCTGACGGCACAGCAGCACGAAGCGCGCGCGACCTTCGCGCTCGCGATGCAGACAGTGGTGCTGCCGCTGACGGTGCTGACGCTGCTGGTGGTCTCCGTGCGGGCCTGGCGGGCACGCAACTCCGCATGACCGGCGGCAGCACGCCCGCCCTTCTGCTCGCTGCGCTGGCGCTGCCATGGCTGGCTGCGCTGGCCCTGTTCGCGCTCCCGAACGCGCGGCGCAACACCGCTGCCGCCGTGGCCGGCGGCGCGACACTGGCCGCGCTCGCGCTGCTCGGCGCCGCCGGTCCGACGGTGTTCGACGGCGGCGTGCTGCGCATTGCCTGGGCCTGGCTGCCGTTCGAGGGTGCCGACTTCGGCCTGCGCGCCGACGGCCTCGCCTGGACGTTCGGCATGCTCGTGCTCGCCATCGGCGCGCTGGTCGTGCTGTATGCGCGCTACTACCTGTCGGAGTCCGATCCGATGGCGCGCTTCTACGCGTTCTTCATGCTGTTCATGGGCGCGATGCTGGGCATCGTGCTCGCGGACAACCTGCTGCTGCTGGTGGTGTTCTGGGAGCTGACCAGCATCGCGTCGTTCCTGCTGATCGGCTACTGGCAGGGCCGCGCCGATGCGCGGCAGGGCGCGCGGCTGTCGCTGACCATCACCGCGCTGGGTGGCCTGGCGCTGCTCGCGGGCGTGCTGCTGCTCGGCGAGATCGTCGGCAGCTTCAAGCTCGACGCCGTGCTTGCCGCGGGCGAAACCGTGCGCGCCCACCCCTGGTACGCGCCGACGCTGCTGCTGATCCTGCTGGGCGCGTTCTCGAAGTCGGCGCAGTTCCCGCTGCATTTCTGGCTGCCGCAGGCGATGGCAGCGCCCACGCCGGTCTCGGCGTACCTGCACTCGGCGACGCTGGTCAAGGCGGGCGTGTTCCTGCTCGCGCGCCTGCACCCGACGCTGGCCGGCTCGGAACTGTGGTTCTACGTCGTCTCGCTGACCGGCCTCGCGACGCTGGTCGTCGGCGCGTACATCGCGGTGTTCCAGCACGATCTCAAGGGCCTGCTGGCCTATTCGACCATCAGCCACCTGGGCCTGATCACGTTACTGTTCGGCCTGTCCACGCCGATGGCGACGGTCGCGGGCGTGTTCCACATCCTCAATCACGCGACCTTCAAGGCGTCGCTGTTCATGGCAGCGGGCATCATCGATCACGAGACCGGCTCGCGCGACATGCGCCCGCTCGGCGGCCTGTGGAAGTTCATGCCGATGACCGCCGTGCTGGCCATCGTCGCGTCGTCGGCCATGGCGGGCGTGCCGTTGCTGAACGGCTTCCTGTCGAAGGAGATGTTCTTCGCCGAGACCCTGCACCTGCACACCACGCCGCTGCTGACGCTGGCGATCCCTGTGCTCGCCACGGTCGCGGCGGCGTTCTCGGTCGCATACTCGGTGCGCTTCATCCACGACGTGTTCTGGAACGGCGAGCCGAAGGACCTGCCGCGCACGCCGCACGATCCGCCGTTCTGGATGCTGGTGCCGGTCGGCGCGCTCGCGCTGCTGTGCGTGCTGGTTGGCATCCTGCCCGCGCTGACGGTGGGCCCGCTGCTTGCCGTGACCGCAGCGCCCGTGGTCGGCGCCCCGCTGCCGACCTACTCGCTGGCGATCTGGCATGGCCTGAACCTGCCGCTGCTGATGAGCGTCATCGCGCTCGTCGCGGGCACCGCGATCTACTTCATGCTGCAGCGGATCTTCAAGCTGCATGATCTCGTGCACCTGCGGCGCGGCGGCCGCGAGATCTTCGACTTCACCGTCGCGGCCACGGTCCGGCTCGCGCGCGCCGCCATCGCCCGCATCGCCAACGGCAGCCTGCAACGCTCGGTGCTGCTGATCTGCGGCGCGGCGCTGCTGCTCGGCGGCTGGCCGTGGCTGACGGGCGACGCGGTGCCCGCGGCAACTCGCACCGCGGCCACGGCGGCAGGGCCCGTCGGCTGGACGCTGTGGCTGCTCGCGCTGGTGGCGCTGGCGGCGCTGCTCGCGCGCTATCGCGAGCGCATCGAAGCGCTGATCTACCTCGGCGTCATTGGGCTCGTGGTGAGCCTGACCTTCGGCGCGCTGTCGGCGCCGGATCTGCTGCTGACGCAGCTGCTGGTCGAGGTCGCGTCCATCCTGCTGATGCTGCTGGCGCTGAACTTCCTGCCGCGCCGCTCCGAACCCACCGACAGCAACCGGCGCCGCGGGCGCGATGCCGTCATCGCGCTCGCCGGCGGCATCGGGATCAGCGCCATCGTGCATGCCGTGCTGACGCGACCGCGCCCGGATTCGCTGGCGCCGTGGTTCCTCGAGAACGCGCTGCCCGGCGCATTCGGCACCAACGCCGTCAACGTGATCCTGGTCGACTTCCGCGCGTTCGACACGCTCGGCGAGATCACCGTGCTCGGGCTCGCCGCGCTGCTGGTCGCGGCGCTGCTGCCGCGCGCCGCGACGACGGCGGCGCAGGCCGCGCCGTCCGACGCCGATGCCGCTCGCTCGCTGCTGCTCGAAGTCACGTCGCGGGTCATGATCCCGCTGACGGCGATCGTGGCCGTGTGGTTCTTCCTCCGCGGCCACAACCTGCCTGGCGGTGGCTTCATCGGCGGGCTGGTGCTGGCGATCGGCCTGCTGCTGCCCTATCTCGGCAGCGGCACGAATTGGGTCGAGCAGCGCTCGCGGCCGAGCTTCGAGGCCTGGATCGGCTGGGGCGTGGCCTGCGCCACGATCACCGGCATCGTCAGCCTCGGCCTGGGCTATCCGTTCCTGACCAGCACCTATTTCGCGCCGGTGCTGCCGGTCATCGACAAGGTCTCGATCGCGTCGGCGATGTTCTTCGACTTCGGCGTGTTCCTGACTGTCGCCGGCGCGGCCATGCTGGCGCTGACGCGACTCGGCCGGATGTCGCAGCGCGAAGCGGCGGGAGGCGCAGCCTGATGGAACTGCTGCTCGCCACCGGCATCGGCGCGCTGACGGCCGCCGGCATCTACCTCGCGCTGCGCTCGCGCACGTTCGAGCTCGTGCTCGGCCTGACCTTGCTCTCCTACGCGGTGAATCTGTTCATCTTCGCGATGGGTCGGCCGGTGGCGGGGCGCGCGCCGATCCTGCGTGAGGGCGTGCCGACGACGCTCGAGTACTACACGGACCCGCTGCCGCAGGCGCTGGTCCTCACCGCAATCGTCATCAGCTTCGCGATGACGGCCGTGCTGATCGTCATCGCGCTGAAGCAACGCGAAGCCAGCGGCACCGATCACGTCGACGGCGCACCACCCGGGAGCGCGCCATGAGCGGCCCGGTGCAGGGGCTGCTGCCGCACCTCGCGGCGCTGCCCGTCATCGTGCCGCTGCTGCTTGGCTGTGCGTTGCTGCTGCTGCGCCGCCACCAGCGCCTCACCAACGCGCTCGCGCTGCTGGGCATTTCGTCCCTGCTCGCCGCGGCCATCGTGCTGCTGCTGCACACGGCGGGCGGCGCGACCATCCACTATGCGATCGGCGACTGGCCGGCGCCTTTCGGCATCGCCACCGCCGTCGACCGACTGACCGCGCTGATGCTGACCTTGACCGCCGTGATGGGCTTCGCCTGTCATCTCGCCGCCGGCCGCGACACGGGATCGCGCTTCCCGGCACTGCTGCAGTTCCAGCTCGCGGGCCTCAATGGCGCCTTCCTGACCGCCGACCTGTTCAACCTGTTCGTGTTCTTCGAGGTGCTGCTGGCTGCCTCGTACGCCTTGCTGCTCGATCGCGAGGACGGCGAGCGGCTGCGGCGCGGCCTGCACTACGTGACCATCAACCTGCTGGGGTCGGGCCTGTTCCTGATCGCGGCGGCGATGTTTTACGGCGTCGCCGGCACGCTCAACATCGCCGACCTGGATGCGCGGCTCGCGCTGCTGCCCGCGGCCGACCTCGCGCTCGCGCAGACGGCGGGCCTGCTGCTGTTGATCGTGTTCACGATCAAGGCGGCGGCGCTGCCGCTGGGCCTGTGGTTGCCGGGCGCGTACGGCGCCGCGCGGGCGCATGTCGCGGCGCTGTTCGCGATCATGACGAAGGTCGGCATCTATGCGATCGCGCGCGTGCATGGCGCGCTGTTCGAACCGGCGGCCACACCGTCGCTGACGCCCGAGCCGCTGGCAGGACTCGCGCTGCCGTGGTTGCTCGCGGCGGGCCTCGCCACCGTGCTGTTCGGCGCGGTCGGCGCGCTCGCGGCCCGCGACCTGCGCGTGCTGGTGGCCTGGCTCGTGGTCGGCTCGGCCGGAACGCTGCTGACGGCGCTGGGCCTGGGCACGCCGGCGGCAGGCGCCGCGGCCCTGTTCTATCTGCCGCACTCGACCCTGGCCGCCGGCGCGGCTTTCCTGGTCGTCGAACTGATCGCGCGCGGCCGGGCGGGCGACAACCAGCCGCAGCCTGAGCATTACCGGGTGACCTCGCCGCTGCGCACGCGCGGCGCGGCCTGGATCGGCGCGCTGTTCTTCATCATCGCGCTGGTCATTGCCGGCCTGCCGCCGGGCTCCGGCTTCATCGCCAAATCACTGCTGCTGGCCGCGGCGCAGTCCGACACGGCGCATGCATGGATCTGGGCCGTGATCCTCGGCGGCAGTCTCGTGACGCTGGTCGCGCTGGCGCGCGTCGCGAGCGCGGTGTTCTGGAAACCCGTGTCGCAAGCCGCGCCCGAGGGGTGGACCGACAGCGCTCCGCCCGGCAACGGCCTGCGGGCGGCAGCCTGGTGGCTCGTGGCCTGGGGCGTGGCGCTCGTGCTGCTCGCGCGTCCGCTGCACCAGTTCGCGCTCGACGCCGCTGGCGCACTGGGGGGCACATGAAGCGGCTGATCCCGTACCCGTTGCGCAGCATCGCGCTGCTGCTGTGCTGGCTGGCCCTGAACCAGTCGCTGCACCCGGCCCACTGGGTGCTCGGGGCACTCATCGGGCTCGTGCTGGCGCCGGCCCTGGCCGCACTGACGCCGCGCGTCACGACGCTGCGCCGAACCGGTCTCGCGTTGCGGCTGCTCGCCGTGTTCATCGGCGACATCATCATCGCGAACATCGAAGTCGCGCGGCGCATCCTCGGGCCCGAGAGCGCGATCCGGCCGCGCTTCGTCTGGGTGCCGCTGCGCATCGCCAACCCCCAGGGCATCGCCGTGTTCGCCTCGATGATCACGATGACGCCGGGCACGCTGTCGGTCGATGTGTCGGAAGATCGCCGCTGGTTGCTCGTGCACGCATTCAACGTCGACGACGAAGCGGCGCTGGTCAAGGAAGTCCAGCAGCGCTACGAGCGACCGCTGATGGAGATCTTCACGTGAGCCTGGTCGTGCAAACCGCGGCGGACATCGCGCTCGCGATGCTGGCGCTCGCGATGCTGCTGTGCCTGTGGCGGCTGATCCGCGGGCCCTCGACGGCGGATCGGGTGCTCGCCCTGGACACGCTGTACATCAACGCGCTCGCAGGCCTGATGGTTGCTGGCGTGCGGCTGTCCGATCCCACTTTTTTCGATGCGGCCATCGTCATCGGCATGCTCGGCTTCGTCGGCACCGTGGCGCTCGCGAAGTTCATGCTGCGGGGAGACATCATTGAGTGACGCCACCTGGGTCGACTGGCTGATCGCGGCGCTGCTGCTCGGCGGCGCCGGCTTTGCGTTTATCGGCTCTTACGGCCTCGCGAAGCTCAGTGACTTCTACAAGCGGCTGCACGGCCCGACCAAGGCAACGACGCTCGGCGTCGGCGGCGTGCTGCTCGCCTCCTGCATCTACTTCGCGGCGGCTGGCCAGGGCGGCAGTGAACAGATTCTGGTCGCACTGTTCCTGTTCATCACTGCGCCCGTCAGCGCCCACCTGCTGGTGCGCGCGGTGCTGCAGCGGGAGACCGGCGGCCGCCCGCCTCGCCCACCTGACAGTTCGGCCGTCTGACAGTTCGGTTTAACCGAACAATAAGTCCGGTTTTTCAGGGGAACGAACGACTGCGGACCGGCTAGCATCCGCGCCTTTCCCCCCAAGCCCCAGCTGGAACCGCCGCTCATGCAGGACGTATTGCTGTTTCCGTTCGCCGATTACTGGTGGGTCTACGGGCTGTTCGTTGCCTTGATCGCGGCGATTCTGGCGTTCGACCTCGGGGTATTCGCGCGTCACTCGCATGAGCCCACGGTGCGCGAGGCCGCCATCCGCAGCGTCGCCTACATCCTGCTGGCGCTGGCGTTCAACGCCGGCCTGTATGCCTACATGCTGCAGTCGTTCCCGGACCGGCCCGACCTCGCCGGCATGGACCACGCCGCGCTGGCACAGACGACCGCGCTCGAGTTCCTCGCCGGCTATGTGGTCGAGTACGCGCTGGCGGTCGACAACGTGTTCGTGTTCGTCGCGATCTTTGCCTACTTCGCGGTGCCGGTGCAGTACCAGCAGAAGGTGCTGTTCTACGGCATCCTTGGCGCGATCGCGTTCCGCGCGCTGTTCATCTCGCTCGGCTCGATCCTGATGCAGTACCACTGGGTCGTGATCATCTTCGGCGTGTTCCTGCTCGCCACCGGCGTCAAGATCCTGTTCCTGCCCGAGAAGCCGATCGACCCGGAACGCAACCCGATCCTGAAGCTCGTGCGTCGGGTCTGGTCGGTCACCCCGGGGTATCACGGCGACCGCTTCTGGGTCGAAATCGAAGGCAAACAGTGGGTCACGCCGCTGTTCGTCGCGCTGGTGTTCATCGAGTTCAGCGACATCATCTTCGCGATCGACTCGGTGCCGGCGATCTTCGCGCTGACCAACGAACCGCTGATCGTGTTCACGTCGAACATTTTCGCAATCCTCGGCCTGCGCTCGCTGTTCTTCGTGCTGCAGCACATGGTCAAGGCCTTCCAGTTCCTGAAGTACGGCCTGGGCGTGATCCTGATCTTCGTCGGCCTCAAGATGGTCTGGCTCAATGATGCGTTCGGCGGCAAGTTCCCGATCGGCTACTCGCTGAGCTTCATCGGCGCCATCTTGGGCGTGTCGATCCTGGTCTCGCTGGCCTACAACCGCGTGGTCGGTCGCGGCGGTGACAACGCGGCCTGAGGCGATCCGCGCGGCAGCGGCCTGACCCGGCCGGCGCGCCACCGGCCCGACTTGCGGCCACCGGTGACGCCGAAGGTGCTAGTGTGGCGTTCGACGTTCCGTCAGACACCGCCCGAGGCGCCGCGCATGAATGTCACGCTGACGGAACTCGTGCGCGAATTCGCGCACATCGACCTGCAGCCGCAGTCACCCGACCAGGGCGAACGGGTCGTGCATCGCATCGCCGCGGTCGAACAGTGCGGCCCGGGTGATCTGGTGTTCGTCGACAAGCCGGAGCGCCTGTGCCACGTGCGCGAGCGCGAGCCGACCGCGCTCGTGACGTCGAACCGTCATGCCGAACTCGCCGCGACGCAGACCTCGGCAGCCGTGCTGCGGGTGCCCAACCTGTCGCTGGCCCATGCGCTGATGAAGCAGCGCCACGGCGCGCGTGACCTCGCCGCCTCGGGCTGGCTGGGGCAGCATCCGACCGCGGTGATCCACCCCAGCGCCATCGTCGACCCCACGGCGACGATCGAACCGCGAGTCGTGATCGGCGCGCGCAGCCGTGTCGGCGCGCACTGCCGCATCATGGCGGGCGCCGTCATCGAGAACGACGTCATGATCGGCGAGCGCAGCGTCATCCATCCGCTCGTCGTGATCGGCTACGGCTGCATCCTGGGTGCGGATGTGGTCGTCGAATCGGGCAGCGTGATCGGCTCGCAGGGCTTCGGCTTCGCGCAGGATGCCGAGCGGCACAGCCACGCGATCCCGCAGACCGGCATCGTCATGATCGCCGACCGCGTCCGCATCGGCGCCAACAACTGCATAGACCGCGCCACTTATCAGGTCACGCGGATCGGCACGGGCACGAAGTTCGACAACCTGTGCCACGTCGCGCACAACGTCACGATCGGCGAAGACTGCCTGCTGACCGCCATGCTGTGCGTCGCCGGCTCGAGCCGCATCGGCAACCGCGTCATCACCAGCGGCCAGACCGGCATCATCGACCATGTCGAGATCTGCGACGATGTCGTGCTGGTGCACCGCGCGGGCGTCATCAAGAGCATCCGCGAGCCCGGCGTCCATGCCGCGCTGCCAGCCCAGCCGCTCGACGACTACCTGAAGAGCACGGCCGTGGTCCGCGCCGCGCCGGAACTGCGCCGCCGGGTCGCTGAACTCGAAAAGGGCCGCACGCGAGCCGACGACTGAGCGCGGTCGCCCGCGCCGGCGCCCGTCACGCGTTCGCTTCGGGCTGGGGACAGACGCAGCGCAGCCGCGTGCCGCCAGTCGGCGCGTCGTCGATCGTCAGATTCGCATGGATCGAAGAGGCGCGGAATCCCATCAGTCGCAACCCGAATCCCTGCGTGGCGCCGGCACGCGCGCCGCAACCCTTGCCGTCGTCGAAGACCTGGAGGGTGATCGCACTGCGCTGAACGTCCAGCGACAGCTTGATGTGGTTCGCGTCGCTGTGCTTGCGCGCGTTCGTCAGCCCCTCCTGCGCGATCCTGAACAGGTGATCGGCGGTCCCGAGCGGCACGCAGACCTCGGCACGGCCGGTGGTCTCGAACTGGACGGGCGCACCGCCCGTCGCATTGACGCGCTCGACGAGACTCTGCAACGCCGTCAGCAAGCCGCCTTCGTTCTCGCCGACGGGCGACAGTCCGCGCACGATGCTGCGGCAGCTGGCGATCGCCTGCGTCGCAATCTCGTTCAACTGCTCGAACTCGGCGGCGGTCGCCGGCTGCCCCGATTGGGTCTTCGTGCGCAGCGCGCGCAGCAACAGGCTGAGACCGGCCAGCTCCTGGCCGAGCCCATCGTGGATATCGGCGCTGATGCGCTCATGCTCCATCAGGGCTGCGTTCTGGGCGGCCAGCTCCAGGGCCCGCAGCTCGGACACATCGGCCAGGGCCACGCGCGTCGATTTCGAGTCCTTGTCCGCCGCGACGTCGACATGCACGTTCAGCAGTTGCCCGGCGCCGACCGGTCGGATCTGCAGCTCGAAGGAGGTGGGGCGCGCGTTGCCGGCGGCCGACGCGATCCGGGCCTGCCACTCTGCCAGCGCGCCGCGCAACAGGAAGCGGGATAGCGGGATCGGCAATGGTGCATCCACAGGGATGCCGAGCAGGGTCGCAGCGGCACGGTTCAGTTGCGTGATCCGCAGGCGGGCGTCGAGGGTCAGGTAGCCGACGGGCGCCTGCTCGTAGAGTTCGGTATAGCGAGCCAGCGTCGCGGCCAGCTCGGCCTGGACGCGGCGCAGCTCCTCGTTCTGCGTTTCCAGCTCGGCTTGGTGCAACTGCAACTGTTGCAGCAGCTCCTTGATCTGCGTGTCCACGTGTCGCGCCCCGACGAACTTCGACCGTCGCCCGGTGCGCACCGCGGCAGTGGGGGTCTTGCCGCGACTAGGGTTTCGCTTGCTGTCCATGGGTATCTCAGCGAATGCTGCGAAGCTCATGCTCGAGCTGCTTCGCGGCCGAGACGTCAGTGAAGGTGATGACGGCGCCATCCATGACGCCGTCGATGGTCTGGTACGGCATGATGCGCACGCGATACCAGTGCCCGCCGGTCGCGACCACTTCCTTTTCGATCGGCACCGCGCTCTGCAGCACCGACCGGATGTCGGCATCGAAATCCGGATAATCGAGATCGTTGCGGATGTCGCCAAAGGGTCGTCCGACGTCTGCCGGGATCAGCCGCGCGATCGCCGTGACCGCGCGCGTGAAGCGGCGCACGGTGAGCCTCGGGTCCAGGAACATGATCGCGATATCGGTGCTCTCGAGCAGGTTCTTGATGTCATCATTGACCAGCGACAGGCTCGCGAGCTTGGACTGCAGCTCCGCATTGACGGTCTGCAACTCCTCGTTCATCGACTGCGTTTCTTCCTTCGACGTCATCAGCTCTTCGTTCGCGGACTGCAGCTCCTCGTTCATGGACTGCAATTCCTGGTTGGCGGCGCCGAGCTGTTCGCGCGTGCGCAGCACGCCCCGGCGCATCGCCGCATTCTCGGCCTGCGCGCGCGCCAGGGCGTCTCGCATGGCCTTCAGGCCGGCCTTCTTGCCGGGCGCCAGCGGTGCCGACTGGATTTCCTCGAATGACAGCAGCAGCAGCCCGCGCAGCGATGCCGGTGCAAACAGGCGCTTGGCGGTGATGCGGATCGTGACGCGTGCTCCGCGCGCGGGCGGCAACTGCTTGGCAACCTCGCCGCTCCAGCCGCCCGGAGGCGCCGCCAGCAACGCGCTGACGGCACGCTTCAAGCGCGGTTTCACGACCGAGAGCAGGCGCTGGCGAGGGGTGTTGGGCGGCACATCCAGATACTTGGACGTCGGGCCCAACCAGTGCAGGATCAAGCCTTCGTCGTCGATGACGACACCCGCGGGCGCGAGCATCCGCAGCAGCGCCTGCTGGGCGGTCGCGCCGCGCTCAGTGCTGCGGGGCCGTGGCGGCTGCACCGCCAGGGCCGCGGGCGCCAGCGGCGCCGCTGGCAGCGCCTCGGTCGCGCGCGCAGTCGGCGGCGCGTCGCTGCGGCGATAGAGCCGACTGGCGGCATCGAGGGTCTTGAATCCCTTCGGCTTGGGGCCGAGTGTCTCTGCCGTGCCCAGGAACAGCACGCCGCCCGGCCGCAGGCTGTAGAGGAACAGCCGCACCAGCCGCTGCTGCAACTCGGGCGCGAGGTAGATCAGCAGGTTGCGGCAACTCAACAGGTCGACGCGGGTGAACGGCGGGTCGCTGATGATGTCGTGCGTCGCGAACACGATCAGGTCGCGCACGGACTTGCGCACGCGATAGCGCGTCGCCTCCGCAGTGAAGAAGCGGCGCAGTCGTGCCGCGGACATTTCGGCCGTGATCCGCTGCGGAAATTCGCCCCGGCGGGCAGTCTCGATTGCGCTCGCGTCGATGTCGGTCGCGAAGATGCGCAGCTTGGGTCGCCGCTGCGGATCGATTCGATCGAGCGCCTCGAGCAGCACGATGGCGAGACTGTAGGCCTCTTCCCCCGTCGAGCATGCCGGCACCCAGACCCGCAGTTCCGCACCCGGAGCCGTTGCGGCGAGCAGCGCCGGCAGCGCCTGGCGCTCGAGCTGCTCCCACGCGGCGGGATCCCTGAAGAACGCGGTCACGCCGATCAGCAACCCCTTGGCGAGATCAGCCAGCTCGGCCGGTTCGCGTTCCAGCAGATCCAGGTAGGCCGGCAGCGAGGCGAGCTTGTGATGTGCCATACGCACGGCGATGCGGCGGCGCACCGTGGCGGTCTTGTAGCCTGTGAAGTCGGTGCCCACGCCCTGGCGCAGCCGCGCGAGGATCGCCTGCAGCGTCGCGGCTTCACGATTGTCTTTCGGTACCGATGCGGCGTCGCGCAGCAGCAGGGCCGGCAGCTCGGCGGGCGCCGCTGCGGCGTCGACCACACCGGCTTCGATCGCGCTGCGCGGCATTTCGTCGAAGGCGGCGGTCGCGGGCAACTGCGCCAGCGTGCGACCCGCGACTTCGCGGATGCAGCGCAGGCCGAGCGTCCCGTCCTTCCCCATGCCCGACAGCACCACGCCGCTCGCCGCAGCGCCCATCGCATCGGCCAGCGACGCGAAGAAATCGTCGATCGGTAGCCGTTGACCGCGGGCCTGCTGCGGCCGGCGCAGCACGAGACGGCCCGCCTCGAGGGACACCGATTTGCCCGGCGGCACCACGTAGACATGATTGGCCTGGACGGCCGTGCGGGCACCGACTTCGCGAACCGGCAAGGCCGTCACGCGCTGCAGCAGTTCCGCGAGGGCGCTGGGCCGGGTCGGATCGAGGTGCTGGATCACGACGAACGCCATGCCGGTCTTCGGCGGCAGCGCCCGCAGGAGCAACTCGAGCGCTTCCAGCCCACCGGCGGACGCCCCGATGCCGACGACGGGAATCTGGCTGGAGTCGAAGCTGCCCGTCTTCGCCGCGGAACGGCGACGCGGCGGCGCAGACTTCTGACCTCGTGGCTTGGTCAATCGCGTCCGGGCGCGGCCAGACGGGGTGGCGGCGCAGGCCTGCAGTGGCAAAAACTATCCTGAGTATGCCCTCCCGCATCCGCCGCCACATGCGTATTCGACGCGCCGCGGGTCGGTCAGGTTATGCCTGACACGCGCCCGCGCAGCGGTGGCCTCACCACTGCAGCAGGCGCTCGCCCAGCAGCCTGCCGAACGTCAGAGCGGGCGTCAGCGACAAGCCGCCGACATAGGCGTTGCCGGACGTGCGGCCGAAGCCGAGCACCTCGCCGGCGGCATACAGGTTGCGGATCGGACGCCCCGTGCGGCCGAGCACGCGCAGTTGCTTGTCGACCTTGAGGCCAGCCGGACTCAGCACCGTGATGCCCTGCGCGCGAATCGCGTAGAACGGCGCCTGCTCGATGCGCCGGATCAGGAAGTGCTTGCCGTGGCGCGAGTCGCTGCCGGCATCGACCGCGCGGTTGTACTCAGCGACCGTGCGGCGCAGGTTGGCCGCCGGCACGCCCAGCTTGCGCGCGAGTTCAGCCAGCGTCTTCGCCTTGACGAACGCGGGATGGCGACCGAAGCGCGCGCGGTACGCGGCGGCGGTGTCGAGCGTCAGCGTCGAGGCGTTCTGCAGGATGCCGGCATCGAACACGATATGCATCGCCATCCCGCGCCGCGCCAGCAGCGCGCGCTCGCGGTAATCGATGCTCGGATGGTCTTCCTGCATGAAGCGGCGACCCTTGTCGTCGACGAAGATCTCCCAGATCGAACGCGCCTTGGGCGACAGCAGCAGGAAGTTGCCGCTGCGCGGATCGCGCGGGTTCTCGAGGAAGCCCGCGAACGTGCACAGGAACTTGTCGCCGCCGTCGACCGCCGCGCCCAGCGCCTGCGCCGCGGCGAGGCCGTCGCCGCGCGAGTAGGGGTTCACATGCGAGCACAGCGGAACCTTCGGCGTCAGCTTCGCCCAGAGCTGCGGGCTGGCGGCATAGCCGCCCGAGGCGAGCACGACGTTCTTGCCGAAGAACTCAACCTCGCCGCCGGGCGTGCTGGCCGCGACACCGATGACGGCACCGCGCGCATTCGTGATCAGGCGGGTCATCCGGTGCTGCAGGCGCAGATCGATCTGGCCCGCCTGCACGAGGCGATCGTGCACGGGTTTGAGCGTGTCGAGGATGGACACGGCTTTGTTCGTGCCCCACAGATAGCGGCGCGTCGAATACGCCTCGTGCGCTTCGCCGGCGACCGGCGTGCCCGGGGCAGGCTGGAAGCCGAGATCCATCAACCAGTCGATCGTGGCCGCGCCGTTGTCGACCGCGAGCCGCAGCACGACCGGGTCGATGCTGCCGCCGGCGATGCGCTGCGCATCGCGATAGTGCTCGTCCGGGCTGTCGTCGATGCCCTGCTGTCGCTGCAGCCGGGTGCCGGCGGCCGCGATCTGCCCCGAGGACCAGTACAGCGTGCCGCCCACGCGGTAATCGGCCTCGAGCTGCAGCACGCGCGCGCCGCGCTCCGCCGCGCGGATCGCCAGCGGCAGGCCCGCCGACCCTGCGCCGATCACGATGACATCCCAGGAGGTGTCGGTGCCGCGCCGCGCGACCCGCTTGCTCGCCTTCGCCATGTCAGCCCTTCCGTTGCGCGAACCTGTCGTTCACGCCGCGAGCTTACACGAGCGCGCCGGTCAGCCGAACAGGCCGAACAGCGCGACCGCGAGCGCGGTGCCGAGCACCGGCACGACGACCGTCAATGCGGCAACCGCCGGATACGCCGCCGAGTAACTCTCGCGGCAGATCGAGCGCAGCGTCGTCACGACGTAGCCGTTGTGCGGCAGGGAATCGAGCCCGCCCGATGCGATCGCCACGACGCGATGCAGGGCTTCGGGGTCGACGCCCTGGTCGAGGTAGTGCGGCGCGATCAGCGGCAGCGCAATGCTCTGGCCACCCGACGCGGAACCGGTGAGCCCGGCGATCACGCTGACCGCGAGCGCGGCGCCGATCAGCGGTTCGCCCGGCAGGTGCGTCATGACATCGACGGCCGACTGGAATCCGGCAGTCAGCTTCGCAACGCCACCGAAGCCGACGACCGCGGCCGTATTGGCGATCGCGATCAGCGCGCCGAGTGCGCCACCGGTGGCCGCAGCGCCCATGCGGCCGGCAAGGAAGCGGATGTTCAGCAGCAGGCCGGCCACGACGCCGGCGCCGAGCGCGACGATCAGTGCCGACTCCTTCAGCGAGTCATGCCAGATGAACGACACGACCAGCACGGCGAGCAGCGGCAGCGCGCCGCGCCAGACCGCCGGCAGCTCACGCTCTTCGGTCGAGGGATCGTCCGCGCGCGATTGATAGTGCTCGCCCGCCGCCACGGCGCGCCGGATCATCCACTGCAGCCACAGGTGGCCGGCGAACGCCATCGCCAGCGCAACGACCAGGCTGACCTCCCAGCCAGCATAGGGCGTGGTGCCGAGGAACTTGGTCGGAATCCAGTTCTGGATCTCGGGCGAGCCGGCCGAGGTCATCGTGAAGGTCACGGAGCCGAACGCCAGCGCGGCGGGCACGAAGCGGCGCGGCACATCGGCCACGCGGAACAGCGACAGCGCCATCGGATACACCGAGAACGCGACCACGAACAGGCTGACGCCGCCGTAGGTCAGCACGGCGCAGGCCACGACGACGGCGAGCACCGCATGGCGCGCCCCGAGGCGCTCGACGATCCAGCGCGCGACGCTGTCGGCCGCGCCGCTGGCTTCCATGACCTTGCCGAACAACGACCCCAGCAGGAACATGAAGAACCAGGTCTGCACGAAACCGACGAAGCCGCTCATGTAGGCGCCCGTGAAACTCGGCGCGCCTTCGGCGGCGAGCTGCGGGAACAGCGCGAAGCCGCTGGTCGCTGCGACCAACAGTGCGCACAACGGCGCGGCGATCAGCAACTCCACACCGCGCATCGTCAGCCAGACGAGCAGGGCGAGACCGAACAGCAATCCGAGCAGGCTCAGCATGCAGGCTCCATGTCGGCGGCGAGGCTTTGACTCAGCGCGGCACGGTCAGGATACCGTCGCGCCAGGTGATCGTGTCCGCACCCGGCTCGGCGACGATGCCCTCGCGCACCACCTGGCTGGGCGGCAAGGGCGCGCGCTGCACCAGCCGCGCATGCAGCAGGTCGAGCGCGGCGTTGAGCGGCGGCTGCATCGGCCGGTAGCGGCCATCGATGCCGGGCAGCGCCAGGAAGGCGTCGAAGTGCTGCACCCCCGGCAGTTCGTAGTAGCGCAGCTCGCCGCGGCCGCGGGTCGCGCGCGCGTGCGCCATGACATAGGCGCGCGAGCTGTGGTTGACGGCGACCAGCGAATCGTCGCGGCCATGCAGCACGATGACGGGGCGCCGCCCGGCGGCGGCGCGCATCTGGATCGCGGCGAGCCCGCCAGCGAGCAGGGGCAGCTGCGCGCGCAGGCAACGCTGCGCATCGAGCGTGGCGGCGGAGCCGACACTGCGACTGCCATCCGCGGCGGCGCGCAGGATCGCGACGCCGCCACCCGGCGCAATTCCGTTGAAGTCGCTGAAGGCGCGCGCGAGCTCTGCGTCGGACAGCAGTCGTGGCTGGCCGAGCGGATCGACGGCCGCGAAAGACAGGCCACAAGGATGCGCGTTCGCCGGCGCGTGCGCGTACGCCGCGACGTAGGTCGACGTGATCGACGGCCACAAGCCGAACTGCAGGTTGATGGCGCCGAGCCGCAGCGCATCGGCATGCACGCCGGCCTCGAGCAGCTGGCGCCGCGCATCGGCGGCCTGCGCCGCGCGCGTCATGCCTGCGACCAGGCCATCGCGCGCGAGTGAATCGCACCAGGGCCCAAGCGCCGGATTCAACGCGAGCACCGCGCCGAGCGGGATGCGCGCCGCATCCTCGGCCAGTGCAGCACAGGGCTGCAGCAGCGCGTGCAGGCTCGCGTAGTCGTACAGCCCGCGCACGATGACGCGCCGGGCGCTCGCGGCGTCGTCGATTTCGCGAGCGTCGTTCGCCGGCGTGGCCTCGCCGGGTTCGCGCAGCAGGAACTCGCCGACCACCGCTTCGACCGCGACGTTCGGTTCGGCCGCGACGGCACCGTCGAAGAAGCCGTCGCGATCGACTTCGAGCGCGCGCAGCACGGCACCGCCGCCATTCGAAATGCCGGCGGCGATGATCAGCGTGTTGCGCGGCGTCAAGGGTCCGCGCAGCGCAGCAGCGTACTCGCGGTTCAGCATCGCGAGGCCAAAGTGCCCGGCCTGCAGCACATGGCGACCCCAGTCGGCTTCCGGATTGAGGCGCGAGTGCGCGTGCCTGAACAGCAGCGACTGCGGCGGCAGGCCGGCCATGTCGTTCGCCGACGCGACGAAGGCGGTCCCCGCGGCGGCTTGCGCAGCCGGCACGACCCGCCCGTCGAACGTGATCGCGAGCTGGCGGTCGACGTCATGGATGCCGACGCCGGTGCCCTTGTCGGTGTGCGCGACGGCGCAGCCGCGGCGCAGCCCCCACTCCCCCGCGGTCGGCAGCGCGCCGTAGATGCCGCGCGAGCCGGATGACGCCACGACCACCAGGCAGGGCTGGCGCGGGTCGAAGCCCTGCGGGATCTGCAGCAGCGCGGTGGTGCTGCCGCGACCTGCCGGGCCGCGCAAGGCCGCGAGGTACTCGACGCCGGCGATGCGCTCGCCCGCGCGCGCGCCGTAGCGGCTGCCGTAGCCGCCCTGTTCGCGCACGTCGAGGAGCGCGCGCGTGTTGAAGTAAATCGCACGGCGGCGTAGCTCGCGCCAGCGCGGCTGCAGCGGGTCGGCGAACTCCGGCGCGGCGCCGCGCAGGCCCTCGCCGCCCAGACCGGCGGTCAGCAGGTCGTCGCTGCGACCGTCATACACCTCGCGCAGCGGCTCGCCGATCAGCTCGAAGCCGCGCGCGCCGGCGACGCCCGCAGCACCCGCTGCCGACGTCGCCGCGAGCAGCAGCGCGACGACGCGCGGCAGGGCGCGGCGTGGCGCAGTCCGCGAGGCGCCGCGGTCGCCCGTCATGTCACGCTGACCCGATCGAGCAGGCGCCGGATCGCGACGCGCGAGGCAGGTTCGTCCAGCGTCGGCGCGTGACCGCGACCGGCCAGCACGAGGGCCTCGAGATCCGGCTTCTCGTGCTGCATCCGCGCCAGCGTCGCCGCGCTGAGGATGTCGGACAGCGCACCTCGGATCGCGAGCGTGGGTACCGCGGCCAGTGCACGGAAGAACGGCCACAGGTCAGGCACTGGTGCCGCAGCGCCGCGCATCGCGTCGCCGATGCGCGGGTCCATGTCCGGCACGGGCACGCCGCTGCCATCCTCGCGGTAGGCGCAGCGCGCGAAGCGCAACCAGTCGTCATCCGTGAAGTCCGGCAGTGCCGCACCGTTGACGAGACGCGCCTGTGCCGCCGCATCCGCCCAGCTGCGCACCGGCGGCAACTGACCGACGTAGCTGGCGATGCGCGCCGCGCCCGCCGGGTCGATCTCAGGCCCGATGTCGTTGAGCACAGCGCCGGCCAGCAAACCCGGTCGCATCGCGGCAGCCATCATCGCGAGCAGCCCTCCCAGCGACGTGCCGATCCAGAACACGCGCGGGACACCGAGCGCCGCCAGCACCGTCACGAGATCTCCGACATAGACCAGCGGCTGGTAATTGGCTGGATTCGCATCCCAGCCGGACTGGCCGCGGCCCCGCAGGTCGGGTGTCAGCACGCGATGCGTGGCCGCGAGCGATTCGGCCAGCGGCGCGAAATCGCGGTGATTGCGCGTCAGTCCCGGCACGCACAGCACGGGCGGCCCGATGGGGTCGGCGTCTGGTCGGTACTCGCGCACGAACAGTTCGAGGCCGTCGGCGGCGCGCAGTCGGTGATCATGAATCTGCATGCCGTCGGTTCCTTCGATGCCTCAGGGAAGGGGCTCAGGATACTGCCGTCGCAGTTCACGTTTGAGAATCTTGCCGTTCGGATTGCGCGGCAGGTCGGTGACGAAACGTACGCCGGCGAGTCGCTGCTGCCGACCGACACGCGCGTTGACCCAGTCGCGCAGTTCGAGCGCGAGCTCCGGCGTAGCGGCAGGCGCGTCGGCCGCCGGGGCCGCGCGCGGCACGACGATGGCGAGCGGCGTTTCGCCCCAGCGCGCGCTCGGCACGCCAATCACGGCGACTTCGCCAACCGCCGGGTGCGCGACGAGTACCGCTTCGATGTCGGCCGGGAACACGTTCTGGCCACCCGAGATGATCATGTCCTTCTTGCGATCGACCAGGTACAGGAAGCCGTCCTCGTCGAGGCGACCGACATCCCCCGTGCGCAGCCAGCGCTCGCCGGCGGGGTCGGTCCACGTCGAGTCGGCATCGGCCTCCGGGCGATTCCAGTAGCCCGCCATCGTGATCTGGCCGCGGCCGACGATCTCGCCGGGCTCGCCCGGGGCGACCTCGCGGTTGTCGTCGCCGATCAGGCGCAGGTCCGTGCCGGGCACCGGCTTGCCGACCGACGCGGGGTGCATCACCGCATCCTCGGGCGCCAGCGTCGTGATCAGGCCTTCGGTCAGGCCGTAGAGCTCGATTAACTGGCCACCCAGCTCCGTCAGCGCGCGGCGCTTCAGGTCGAGCGCCAGCGGCGAACCGCAGCACATGATGCTGCGCATCGAACTGAGGTCGGTCGCCGCGCGCAGCGGCGACTCGAGCAGCCGTTGCACCATGACCGGCACGATCGATGTGTGCGTGATGCGTCGTTGCGCGATGCGCTCGAAGCAGCGCGCCACGTCGAACGCCGGCTCGATGACCAGCGTGCCGCCAGCCACCAGCGTGCACAGCAGGCTGACCCAGCTGATGTTGGAGTACAGCCCGATCGGGCACAGCGTGACGGCGCGGCTGTCGTAACGCAGCGCGATCGCCAGCGTGAAGGCCCAGTCGACACGGCGCCGATGCGTGTGGACGATGCCCTTGGGCAAGCCAGTCGTGCCGCTGCTGTAGATGATGTTGCACAGCGAGTCGGCATCGATCGGCGCGGGCGTTGCCATCTCCGTCGCTCGCCCACTCCAGGCGGCGTAGTCCTGCCAGGGCAGCGGCGCGGCAGTCGGTGCATCGACACAGACCCACACTCGGACCTGCGTCGCGCGCGCGGCGCGGAAGCGCGCCGCATGCGCTACCGTCGCGATGACGGCCGTCGCGCCGCAGTCCGCGAGCATCGCGTCGACCGCGTCGTCGCTGATCGACACGTTGAGCGGCACGACGCAGGCGCCGGCGCGCAGCACGCCGAACAACGCCTCGACCATCTCGATGCCGTTCGCCATCAGCACGACGACGCGATCGCCTGGCTGGACGCCGGCCGCCTGCAGCGCACCCGCCACCTGGCGCAGCCGCACGCCGAACTCGCGCCAGCTCAGTTCACGCTCGCCGCAGACCAGCGCCGGCTTGGACCCGAGCCACCGCGACTGCCGGTCGATCAGATCCGGCAGCAGCGGCGCGGGTGCGTCGAACCCGCTCATGGCGTCCGGATCAGTCGAACTTGTAGCCGAGGCCCAGCGTCCAGGTCCGCGGCGGCCCGTAGAAGCCACTGACCACATTGCCGAAAGTCGCGCCCGGGAACACGTAGCCGCCGATGCGGTAGCGCTCGTCGTTGAGGTTGCGGCCGTACACGCCGACCGTCAGCTTCTCGCTGGCCGACATCCAGGTCGCGCTGAGGTCGAGCAGCGTGTAGTTCTGCTGGTCGATTGCAGGATTGCGCGCCTCGAACAGCTGGTAGTCATCGCGGAAGGACAGCGCGGGGATCACGGTCAGCGAACCGCGATCGCCGAAGTCGCGGCGATAGGTCAGCGCGACGGCGGCCGTCCACTCCGGCGTGTTCTGGAAGTCGAACTCGGCGGCCCGATTGCGGCGCGTGCCCGTCGCCGGATCGAACGTGATGAACTCGTTGAACGCTGCATCGATGTAGCCGAGCTGGAACGTGGCCGACAGCGACTCGGTGAACGCCACCGCGCCCTCAAGTTCGAAGCCCTGGATCTCGGAACTGCCCGCGTTGTCGACGAAGCTCGCGATCGCCGCGCCGATCGCCACCTGCGAGGTGATCTGCTGGTCTTCGTAGTCGGAACGGAACACCGCGGCGTTCAGCCGCAGGCGGTCATCGAGCAGCGACGTCTTGACGCCGAGCTCGGTCGACTCGACGGTCTCGGGTTCATAGCCCTGAGTGGTCGGTGCAAAAAGGAAGGCATCGCCGCGCATGTCGAAGCCGCCCGACTTGAAGCCCTGGCTCCACGAGGCGTACCAGGTCCAGTCATCGGTGGGCTGCCACGTCAGGCTGACGCGCGGCGTGAACTCGGAGAAGCTGCGCGAGTTCCTGTAGTTCGTGCGCAGCAGGCCGGGAATCGCGTTCGGGTTGCCGAACAGCCGGCTGCGCAGGCCGGTGAAGTTCTGCCGGTAGACCTGGCCCGTCTTGTCGTCGCTCGTGTAGCGGCCACCGACCGACGCCGAGAACGTATCGGTGAGCTTGTAGCTGACGTCCGCGAATGCGGCATAGCTTTCAGTATCGACGCTGCCCGCCGTCGCAATCGTCAGGTTCGCGATGCCCACGATGGTATCGAAGGCGCCCGACGCGGAGCCGTCGAGATAGAACACGCCGCCGACCGCGGACAGCCGCTCGCCCTCGTACAACAGCTGGAATTCCTGCGTCAGCTGGTTGTCGTCGTAGTAGGCCGGCACGTCGAGCGCGGGCGCCGGGCCGGTGTCGAAGTCGATAACCGTATTGGTGTCGCCCTCACGCCAGGCCGTGATCGACTTGAACGTCAGTACGTCGCTGATGTTCCATTCCGCCAGCAGCGACAGGCCCTTGGTTTCGACGGCATTCAGGTCGCCGACGCCGCCACGCGTGTCGTAGACGTCGGGCAGGATGCCCTCGCCCGTCGCGAGGCCCAGGCCGGGCGCTTCGCGATGCCCATGCCGCGGCGCGGAGTCGTCGTTGAGCACATCGCCGGCCAGGCGGAAGAACAGGTTCTCGGAGGGAGTCCATTCCGCCGACATGCGGAACGCCTGGACGTCCTTGTCGTAGTGCTCGGCGCCCGTCAGCAGGTTCTCGCCGAAGCCATCTCGCTGGTAGATCGCGGCCGCGCCGCCGATCGAGAAGGTGTCGGTCACCGGCGTGTCGCCGCTGATGATGACGTCACGCTGGTTGTAGCTGCCGAGGTTGACGCGGGCATTCAGATCGGATTCCTGCCCGAGCCTGCGCGTGACGTATTTGACGGCGCCGCCGACGGTGTTGCGGCCGTACAGGGTGCCCTGCGGTCCGCGCAGCACTTCGACGCGCTCGATGTCGTAGATGTCGAGCACGGCGCCCTGCGGGCGCGCGACGTAGACGTCGTCGACGTACAGGCCGACGCCGGGCTCGAAGCCCCACAGCGGATCCTGCTGGCCGACGCCGCGGATGAATGCGATGAGCGTCGAGTTGCTGCCGCGCGCGACCTGCAGCGTCAGGTTCGGCGTGCTCTGCTGCAGCGCGGTGATGTCGAGCGCGCCGCTCTGCGCGAGCTGCTCGGCGGTGAACGCCGTGACGGCGATCGGCACGTCCTGCAGCGACTCCTCGCGGCGCCGGGCGGTGACCGTGATCTCCTCCAGGCCGCCGGCCTTGGCGGACGGCGCGTCCTGCGCGAGGACAGCGGGTACGGCGAACATCGAGGCCGCGCAGGCTGCAGCGGCCTGCACCGAGTAGACGGCGAGCTTCTTCATGGATCCCCCTGCTGTGGCGCCTCGTTCCG
>CAZPJE010000194.1:0-3276 GCA_964586725.1 uncultured Steroidobacteraceae bacterium
TCCGCCCGGATCTCGAGACGCAGCCGCTCGAGGCGCTCGCTGAACAGCTGCGCCTGGTGGGCGAGATCGGCCTTGGTTGCAAGCGCGGTGTACATCTCGTGCTCAAGCGCCTCCACCACGGCCCGGGCCTGATCGCCGGGATCGTTGATGCTGACCAGAGCATCGTACAGGGTGAGCTTGGAGTTCCCGGGGATGCAGCCACGCAGATGTCTTGGCCGCAGTATTCCCCGCCCGCGCCCGTCAGTCGCGTCGCACAAGCGAGGCGAATTCGAAGAAATGGCCCGCAGCGCCGCTAGCAACCCGGTGCCGCCAAGTCCGACTCAGCCCTTCTTCCCTTCCCGCCCGTAGCGGTCCTCGAAGCGGACGATGTCGTCCTCGCCGAGGTAGGAGCCCGACTGCACTTCGATCATCTGCAGCGTGATCTTGCCGGGGTTCTCGATGCGGTGCTTCGCGCCCACCGGAATATAGGTCGACTGGTTTTCCTCGAGCAGGAACACCTCGTCGTTGCGCGTGATGCGCGCAGTGCCCTCGACCACGATCCAATGCTCGGCGCGATGGTGATGCAACTGCAGCGACATCGACGCGCCCGGATTCACCGTCAGGCGCTTGACCTGGAACCGGTCCCCGGCGTCGATGCTGTCGTAGCTGCCCCAGGGACGGAACACTTCGCGATGCAGCGAGTGCTCGTAGCGGCCCTGCGCCTTAAGCTTCGTGACGAGCTTCTTGACGTCCTGCACGCGGTCCTTGTGGGCCACCAGCACCGCGTCCTTGGTCTCGACGACAACATGGTCCTTGAGGCCCACCGTGCCGATCAGGCGACTCTCGGCGTAGAGGTAGCAACCGTTCGTGTCCTCGGCAAGCACGTCGCCGTGGGTGACGTTGCCTTCCGCGTTCGCAGGCAGCGCCTCGTACAGCGACGACCAGGAGCCAACATCCGACCAGCCCGCATCCAGCGGCACGACGACCGCATCCGCCGTCTTTTCCATGACCGCGTAGTCGATCGAATCGCTCGGGCAGGCTTCGAACTGCGCCGCATCGACGCGCGTGAAATCCAGGTCGCGTGTTGCAGTCTCAAAGGCCTTCCGACAGACCGCATCGATCTCTGGTGCAAACCGCGCGAGCTCATCGAGATAGCGGCGCGCCTTGAACAGGAACATGCCGCTGTTCCAGTAGTAATCGCCCGCCGCGATGAAGCCCTTCGCGCGCTCGAGGTCCGGCTTCTCGACGAACTGCGCGATCGCATATATCGGACCCGCACCCGCGCCACGACGGATATAGCCGTAGCCCGTCTCCGGCGTGCGCGCGACGATGCCGAAGGTCACCAGCTTGCCCTCGCGCGCCGCCGGCAGCGCTGCCCACACCGCCGCCTGGAAGGCCGCGACATCGCGGATCACATGGTCCGCCGGGAGCACGAGCATCACAGCGCCCTCACCCGCCGACGCCAGCGCCGCATGCGCAGCCAGTGCGATCGCCGGCGCCGTGTTGCGCCCGACCGGCTCAAGGACGATGGCCGCCGGCTTCGTACCCAGCTGCCGCATCTGTTCGGCGACCAGAAAGCGGTGGGATTCATTGCAGACCACCACCGGGCCCGCCACAGCCGGCATGCCGGCGAGGCGTGCAGCCGTTTCCTGCAGCATGGTGCGGGAGGACGTAAGCGCCAGGAGCTGCTTCGGGTGCAGTTCGCGCGACAGCGGCCAAAGCCGGGTACCGGCGCCGCCGGAGAGGATGATGGGGGTGAGCATTGAAGCCTGTACCGAGGACCGGAGTGACGGATTATTTCACGTCAGAGCGATCTGGCGAGCGCTGCATGCGCGTGGGCAGCGCACGAGCCAAAGCCGGGGCGCGGTACAGCAAGAAAACAGTCACCAAGCCCATGACCACGAATGAGGCGAAGCTCGTGGCATCCGCCACGCCAAACGCATCCACGACGATGCCCACGCTCGCCAAGGCAGCGCTGATCGATACGTAGACGACAAACGTCGCACGCACAGAGATGCCTGAATCCAACAACAGATGGTGCAGGTGCTCCCGATCAGGGCGGAACGGCGACTGGCCGCGACTCACACGTCGGATGATGGTCCAGAGCAACTCGTAAATCGGCATTGCGACGATCCAGAGCACAGACATCGGCGACACGGCACGGTCTACTGGCATCTGGGTGAGCCCCAGACACATCAGGCCCAGCAAGAAGCCCAGAAGCGTGCTTCCTGCATCGCCCATGAAGCACCGAATCGAGCGATTCGCCTGTATCGGCACGTTGAACACGAGGAATCCGCATATCGTTGCTGAGACAACGATTACGAGCTTGAACAGTGCTTGCTGGTCGGTGGCGGCAGCGAGGCACGTAATGCCGAGACAGGCAACGAGGGCAACCGCGCCAGCCAAGCCATCCATTCCGTCCATCATGTTGAACGCGTTGACGGCACCAGTCACCAGGACCACGAGGACAGCGGCCGCAGTCCAACCCGCAAACACGATCTCTCCGATCCCTAGAGGGTTCCCGAGAGAAAGCCCAATCGCAGTTGAGTTGGACCCCAGCACGATCAGCGGGGCGACGAGTTGCAGCGGGAGGCGAGCCCACGGCGATAGATCGAAGCGGTCGTCCAAGAGACCGACGACCACAAGAAGTGCCGCGGCCGAAAGCACTGCGACCCCTGACTGGCCGGGGAAAGACACAAAACCCACACCGAATGCCAAACCGATGAACATTGCCAACCCGCCGACGATGGGAACGTCGCCGTGATGGGTCTTGCGGCCACCCGGACGGTCGAGAAGTTTGACGGCAATGGCCAGCGGACGGAGCGCCAGCATCGCAAGCAGCGTCACTACGAAGCACGCGGCAAATGCCAATAGAAACAGGATCACCGAAACCTCTGAGCCAGATGAGACCCAACTCTTTTTTTATGTTAAGGCATTTTGGGTACACTTACACACGTGCGGCGTCACAAAACGGCGCAGTGATTGTCGAATCAGCGTGCCATTCCTGGGTGGTTGAAGTCTCGATTGTCGCCACTTGCCGACATTTCTTTGTTCCAGACACGCGCCCTCACAAGACACCAGCTGCCAGAGATATCGATTGAGCGACCTAATTCTTTACGCACCGCGGGAACAAATCAACGACGCCACGAGGTACTACCTGCAGACATTGTCGGCTGCGGCGGAGAAACTGGGCCGCCGGGTCCACCACTGCGAATCGCTCAGTGATGCGTCCGGGACCGCGGAGTTCCTAGTCATCGAATGCAAGAGCGCCTTCAAG
This sequence comes from uncultured Steroidobacteraceae bacterium, assembly GCA_964586725.1. Classification (GTDB taxonomy): domain Bacteria; phylum Pseudomonadota; class Gammaproteobacteria; order Steroidobacterales; family Steroidobacteraceae; genus UBA964. The sequence goes on from CAZPJE010000194.1 coordinate 3,257, forward strand.
CTGATCGCCTCTCGACCCGG
>CAZPJE010000195.1:0-14789 GCA_964586725.1 uncultured Steroidobacteraceae bacterium
TCAGGAGTTCGAATCTCTTCGGGCGCGCCATTAATCCTTAGCTTTTTCAGCCAGTTAGGCCTCGCGCCGGCCCAACCTTCTTTCGCAGCAGCACGAGTGCGGGACTTTTCAGTTTCGAGAGCCATTGTCTCGAATACACCAAGGGCGCCGTGAGCGACGCCGGCAATGACAGCGTCAGCCGGATCAATTTTCCACCGCCGCCGCTCTCCGATTACGTTGGTGCACCGGGCAACTCACGGACCGTCACCGCTGCTGCGTTCCGCTCGATCCCTGATTCATCAGCGGTGCAGTCACGCAACCACAGATCCAACGGCGACCAAGTGCCGGGTCGTGTTGAACGCGCTTTTCCCGCCGTGACGGCGGTGTTCACAGGTTAGCGGCTCACTCTAGCTTCCATGAAAGGCAGCCTGCGCGCGCTTCAGGGGGAGCTATGGGCAAGGTTCGACATATCTCTGGCGCTGCGGATTTGGCTGGCGCTGGCGCTCGCAGTCAATGCGCGATACGAATGGCCCTTCGGTCGGCGCGTGCAGGGACTCCGCTTGATCCGCAGCAGCGAGCCCGCCACGCAACCCGCGAGCATCAACAACGACAACCAGTCCCATGCACCGCCGCCACCGCTGGGCGGCGGCGCGGGTGGGGGCGGCGGCGCGTTGACCGTGACAGTGACGATCGCTGGCGCGGATTCGCGTTGCTGATTGTCGGAGACGGCGTAGCTGAAGGTGACTGTGCCGCTGAATCCGGCCGGCGGTGAGTAGCCAATCGCGCCGGTGGCCGGATCGATTTGTGTCGTGCCGGACGCCGGGGCCTGCGCGATGCGAACGCTGCCGCGATTGAGGAGGCCGTCTTCATCAGCGTCGTTCGCAAGTACGTCCACTGAGACGTTGGCGCCGGCAGGCGTGGTGGCGCTGTCTGCCCGCGCTACTGGCGCAAGATTCTCGACGTTCCACAGCTCTTGGCCGTTAGCCACCGTGTAAAGCGGCAGGAAAAGGCGGTTTCCTGCTGCGAGCATGCCGAAGGGGTACGACACGGTGTTGAACTCCGCGCTCTGTACCGGCAGGGCGTTCGTTCGCTCTGTGTTGGCGGTAGTACCATCCGTGCGCCACAGTTCGACGGTCGTGGTGACGCCGTTGTCGATCTTCACGATGAAGTACGTCAGTCCACGAAAGTCCACGAACTGGGTCGGCTCGCTACGCTGGGCACCGGGCAGTATGTCGCGCAGCTGGCGCGTGCCGGCCGCGGTGCCGTCCGTGATCCACAGTTCGCCATCGGTGGCGCTCTGGAAGAGCACGCGTTCGCCAAGCACTCCCGTCGGCGGCTTGCCGCCGAGGCTCGCTGAGATGATTGCCGGCGCAAGTGCGAACGTGCCGGCTGTCGTGCCATCCGTTCGCGACAGGTTGCACAACCCGTTGCCGTTGCAGGCTTCGAAGTACAACAACGGTCCGACGGCCGCGACCACGCGTTGCAGCCCGACGTTCGTTGTGTCTTCGACCACCAGTTCCGCATTGGCGGTGGCAGCGCTGATGCGCCACCAGCCACGTTGCAGGCCGTCCCCGGTATAGAACCACAGCGCCGTGCCGACGCGCGCGATCTCTATGGGCGCGGCCAGCGGTCGACCTGCGGCAGATCGCACCCGCTCGGCGTTGCCGCCGGCGTCGTTGCTGCGCCACAGGAACTCGCCTGCATCCACCGACACCGATGCAGCGAAAAACACCCAGTCGGAAAGGCTGCTCAACACGCACACGCGCGAACTCTGGTTGAAGAGGCGGCTTGGCGAGAACGGGAACTCGCCCAGTTCCACGGTTCCGCTGGCACTACCATCGGTTCGATACAGCCTGCCAATCCGACCCACGGTCGCGCCGAAGAACACACGCCCGTTCAGCTCCAGGAAGCCCTTGCCGCAGCCACCTGGTGCCGCGTCCACGAAGCCGCCGCTGACGAAGCTGTCCGCTCGTGTAAAGTCGGTCAGTCGGGCAGTGCCAGCGGTGGTGCCATCCGTCACCCAGACCTCGTGGTCGTTGGGCGTGGCTTCACCGGAGTAGACGATCCTGTTGCCGAGTCGAGCTGCCTCCGGCGTTGGAAAGCCGGAGCGGTCGGAGGGTGCACCATCAGAGATGCGCACGGTACCGGCCGTGGTGCCGTCGGTGCGCCACAGACCGCGCGCGCGAATTCCATCGGTGGCCGCGAACAGCACGGCATCCCCCAGAGCGAGGAGCCGGCCTGGCGATGCGTCGCCATTCGCGGTTTGCGGCGCGAGGTCCGCTACTAGTCGCGTGCCCGACTGGCTGCCATCGCTGGCCCACAATTCACGCCCCAACTGCGGGTCTTCATTCAGGAATAGCAGGCGACCGTTCAGCGCTTCGGGAGTGGGCGTGATGCCGATGCTGGACAGTTCTGCCGCTGCGCCGACAGACCGGTTGGCTGGGTTGAATCGCCAGAGTGTCGCTGGCTGAACCTCGCCCGTGAACCCGATCGGCTTGGTCCAGAAGAAGGCGTTCTGGCCAAGCATGGTGGGATCCGAAACGCCGATATTGGACGTGTCGAGGCGCGTGTCCAGCGTGGCGAGATGAAACGTGCCGGCCGCGGTTCCGTCGGTGAACCAAGGCGCGCGTGACGGACTGTCCGAGTTGATCGCCGAGAACATCAGGCCGTTACCGATCGGCGTCGGCCACAGCAGAATGTTCGATCCGCCGTCACCGGGTTCGAGATCGATGACCAGTCGAGTGCCTGAATCCGTGCCATCGGTGATCCACAGCTCGTTGCCGTATCGCTGCGTGCGCCCGACGAACACGAAGCGCCCATCCGCGAGCGGTTGCAGTCCGAAGATCGGCGTCAGGTCAGGCTCAGTCGCGCTGATGACTACCGTGCCTGCCGTCGTGCCGTCGGTGCGCCAGAGCGCGCCGTCTCCGGTGCCCTGGCCGAAGGTGTTGAAGAGCAGCAGCCCGTTCGGGGCACGCTGCAGCGAACCACCGAGGAAACCATCTGCCGCGGCAATGCCCGTATAGACAGTCGTCGTGCCGGTCGCAGTGCCGTTGCTGCGCCAGATGGTCCAGCCGTCGCCCTCCGCAACAAGCGCAAAGAGCGCGCCATCGAACGCCTGGACCTCGTTGATTACGGCGAAGGGATCTGGCGTCCTTTCGAGCGATGTGATGCGGGCGGTGCCTGACTCGGTGCCGTCAGTGCTCCAGAGCTCCATGTTCACCGAGAAGTACAGTCGGCCACCTAGTGCGGCGAAGCCGTTGCCGAAGTTGGGTCCGTCGGAGCCGACCACGATGTCGGCAACGACGCGCGTACCCTGCGTCGTGCCGTCGGTCGTCACGAGCTCGTTGCCGCGGCCATTGATGCTGGCAATGAAGACGGGGTTGGTGAGCGTGCCAGCGAAGCGAACCGGCCCCGCGTCACCGTTGGGCTGGCGGATCAGGCGCAACGTTCCGGCGGCCGTGCCGTCAGTGCGCCACAACTCGCCCACTCCGTCGCTACCCAGGTACTGGAAGTACGTCAGCGCCCCATGGATCGCCAGGCACTCCACGGCGACCGGATCCGTGGTCGTGCCCAGATCTGCGAGTTTGCGGGTACCGGCTGGCGTCGCGTCCGTTCGCCAGATCGACTGCGTCCGTTCATCGGCGGACCCGGTGAAATCGGCGAAGCCCGCTCCGCGGCACACGGGCAGCAGCCCCGGACTCGCCGGGATGGGGACGGTGTTTACGTCGACCGCCAGTCGAGCTGGCAGGAACGTTGCGGCCAGCGCGGCCGTGGAACCCGCCAATACGGCAGCCAGCAGGAAGGTACGTTTCTGCATTCTTGTTCTCCGGTACCTCCGCCGAGTGTAATCCAGGGCGGCTCTGGCGCAGTGGTGGATCCATCGCCTCTGGCCACCAGGCGTTAGGTTAAATTACTGAGGACGGGGCAGCCACGCACGCCGCGTGCTCACGGATTTCCGCCCCGCCCAGCAGTTAGGTCGATTCAGGTCGACGTGTTTCAGACGGAGTGCCCATGACAACAACGCTGTTCGGTCCGGTCATGCAGCTGGGCTTCGTCGTGCCCGATCTCGAAGCTGCGATCGAGCACTGGCGTCGCCGGATCGGCCTCGGGCCCTTCTTCGTGCTGTCGGGCGTGGAGTTCGCCGAGCTTCGCTACCGCGGTCAGCACACCGAAGTACAGATGGCCGTGGCGCTCGCGCAATGGGGCGCGGTGCAGGTCGAGCTGATCCAGCAGCTCAACGATTCGCCGTCGATCTACCAGGACTATCCCGGTCGCGCGCTCGGCGGCCTGCAGCACGTCGGCGTCATGACGGAATCGCTCGATGCGCATCTGGCGCGCCTTGCGCCGCACGGCATCGAGCCGGTGCAGTGGGGCGCGACGGCGAACGGCATTCGCTTCGCCTACCTCGATACGGACGCGATGCCCGGCAGCATGGTCGAGCTGATCGAGTCGGGGCCGGCGATCAACGAGTTCTTTGCCCTCGTGCGCAGCGCCGCGCATGGTTGGGATGGCAGCGACCCGGTCCGGCGTCTGTAGGCGCGCCATGGCGAGCGCGAATCTTCGGCCGGTGCAGATGGCGTATCACGTGCCGGATCCCGTTGCCGCTGCGGAACGACTGGCGCACGAGCATGGCTGGGGACCGTTCTACCTGATGGAGCACATTCCGCTGTCGCGGTCGCTGTATCGGGATGCGCCGGCGGAGTTCGATCACAGCTCTGCCTACGGTCAGGCCGGCGACCTGATGATAGAGCTGATCACGCAGCACAACGATGCGCCCTCCGCGCTGCGCGACATGTATGCGCCGACTCAGTCGGGCATCCACCATGTGGCTTGCTTCGTGCCTGATCTCGCGCAGGCACTGGCCGACTTCCGGCAGCGCAGTGTCGCCGTTGCGCTGGATGCGTGCACGGCGACGGGTGTCGAGTTCGCGATGCTGGATGTCGTCGCGGAGCGCGGCCACATGCTCGAGCTGTACGAGCCGAGCTCTGACCTGACCCGGTTCTATGCTTTCGTGCGCCGCGCCGCGCAGGATTGGGATGGCAGTCGCCCGCTGCGACTGTTGCGCAGCTGAAAGCGGGCGTATGTGCGTTGCTGATTGCGTCGCACCCTGGCCAGGGCACATCATCGCGCGGTCTGCCGATCTCCAGGAGTCTCCTCATGTTTCGCGCCTGCATTCGTCTGCGTTCCCTGTGCACCCTTTCAGTCGCGTTGACGCTGCTGGCGCTGCTGGCCCCCGCGGTGTCCGAAGCGGCGAAGCCATCCAAGGCAGCTGCGCCCGCGGCCGCTGCCGTGCCGGCGCGCCGGCTTGAAGGGAAGATCGCACTCGTGACGGGCAGTTCGCGCGGCATCGGTCGCGCGATCGCCGAGCGCCTCGCGGCCGATGGCGCGACGGTCGTGATCAACTCGCGCACCTTGGAGTCGGCCGCGCCCGCCGTGGCCGCCATCGAGGCAGCGGGTGGTCGGGCCGTCGCCATTCCGGCGGACATGGCCAACGTCGCTGACGTGCGCAGGCTCTATGCCCAGATCAAGGAGCGCTTCGGCCGCCTCGACATCGTCGTCAACAATGCCGGCATCCTGCCGCCGCCGACGCCCGTCAAGGATGAGGCGGAAAAGACCTACGACGCCGTGTTCGCGCTGCTGAAGGGCACGTATTTCTCGATGCAGGAGGCGGCGCGACTGGTGTCGGACGGTGGTCGGATCATCAATCTTTCGAGCAGCACGACGCGCGGCTGGTCGCCGGGCTATTCGATCTACGCGGGGTCAAAGATGGCGATCGAGCAGTTCACGCGCTCGCTGTCGCGCGAACTCGGACCGCGCGGAGTCACGGTCAACGCGGTGATCCCGGGGCTCACTGACACGGACATGATCAGCGACTACACGCCGGCGATTCGCGAGGCGGTGGCGCGCAACACGACGCTCGGGCGGATCGGCCAGCCCAGGGACATCGCTGATGTCGTCGCATTCGTGGCCAGCGACGATGCGCGCTGGGTCACGGGCCAGCTGCTCGTCGCGAATGGGGGCTCGAACCTCTGATGAGCCGGTAGTGGATGGCGCCGGATTCTGGCGGTCCTGGGTTGCGGTCCATCACGGTGGCGGTGGATCGATGAACTCGAGCAGCGCGGCGTTGTAGGCATCGGGGTTGTCGATCGCCGCCAGATGCCCGGCATTTGGGATGATGCTGCGCGTCGAACCGGCGATGGCCCGATGCAGGCGGTCGGCTTGCTGCAGTCGCGCGGCGGTGTCGAACTCGCCGGTCAGGATCAGGACGGGACATTGCAGCGCCGGCACTGCACTCGATTGAGTCGCCGCTGGCGACGCGCCCTGCAGATCGGTGCCGCGGTAAGCATCGATCATCGCCCGCAGGCGCTGCTGCGTATCGGCGTCGTTGCGCTGCAGGCGCATCAGTGGCTGCGCGAGCAGCTGGGCGCGCACGGCTGCCATGCCGCCGTGTCGGAAGGTGGCGCGCAGCTGGTCCAGCGGCAGTTCCGGCGTATCGGGCGGGGCGCCATCGACGACGAGTCGTGTCACGCGCAGCGGATGTCGTGCCGCGAACGACAGCGCGACGCGCGCGCCTTGCGACATGCCGACGAGTGCCGCCGCGCGAATCCCCAGCGCATCGAACAGCGCCAGCAGGTCGCCGACGTCCTGATCCGGGTCGGGCGCGCCCGTAGAGGCGCCGAAGCCGCGCCGGTCATAGCGGATCACACGATGACGCGCCCGCAACGCGGCGACCTGCGGCTCCCACATCGATGCGTCGAGCGCCCAGCCATGCACCAGCACGACGGGCGGACCGGTCGCCTCGTCGAGATAACTCAACAGTGCGTCGGCGACCGCCAGGACAGGCATCGGCGGCTCCACTTAGTTTCGAATAGCGAAAAACATTTCGCTAACAGGCTATGAGGCCACCGAGGGTGCCGTCAAGGCGGGCGCGTCAGCCGGTCGCAGATCAGACCTGCGCGCCGAGCGACAAACCGGGCAGGTGCGCGACTTCGCGACTGATCTCGGCGCTGATCTCGCGCAGCCGCTCGACGCGTTCGCGGACCAGGCGAGCCTTGGTCGTCTTCTTGGAATGGCTGGAACTGTTCAGCGCCGCGACGACCCTGCCGGCCGTGTCGGTGACGGGCACTGCGACAGAAACGACGCCATAAGCGAGTTCGTCTTCGACTGCGGCGTAGCCGTTGCGCCGCGCTTCCTGCAGCAGGCGTTCGAGCCGGGGCCGTTCAGTGACGGTCTTCTCGGTCAGTTTCTCGAACCGCGCGCGCGCGAAATACTCCGCGAGCCGGGCGGGCGGCAGGCCAGCGAGCAGCACGCGTCCCATCGAGGTGGGGTAGGCCGGCAAGCGGCTGCCTACATGGGCCTCGAGGCGCATCAGCGTGCGCACGGACGCGCGCGCGACATACGCGATCTCCGTGCCATCGAGCACGCTGAGGGCCGCGGAATCGCCGGTCTCGCGCGCGAGATCCTCGAGGTAGTTGCGGGTCACGGACTCGATGTTCATCGACTGCAGGTAGGCAGCGCCGAGTTCCAGCACGCGAGGCCGCAACAGGAACTGGCGCCCGCGGCGGGCGACATACCCGAGTTCTTCGAGCGTGTGCAGGCAGCGCCGCGCCGTCGCGGCCGGCAACGTCGTCGCAGCAGCGACTTCGCTCAGCGTCAGCGCCGGCTGCTCGCGCGTGAACGCGCGGATCACCTCGAGGCCCTTGGCGAGGCCGCCCATGACTTCGCGCCTCGGCGCTGCGGGTCGTTTTGCTGCTGGCATGAAATTGCGATGAGAAATTTCGGTATGCGAAAGGCTGTCGCAATATTGACAAGGTGATCGGTCCTGCGCAATCTATTCGGCCTGCGAAAGCGACTTCGCATAGCGAAATAATCCCGGAGCCCTGACTGTGAAGATCGGCCGCCAGACCGAACGTCAATCGTCGATCTCGACCTCGAATCCGGAGACCATCGTCGTGCGCGGCCGTGATCTGTGCGAGGAGCTGATCGGTCGGATCAGCTTCACGGATCATGTCTGGCTGCTGATCGTCGGAACCCTGCCGACGAACTCGCAGCGCCGGGTGCTCGATGCGACGCTGGTCGCGATCGCGGAGCATGGCTTCGTGCCGAGCGTGCAGGTGAGTCGCATGACGCTCGCGGCTGCGCCGGAAGCGATCCAGGGCGCCGTCGCGGCGGGTCTGTTGGGCTGCGGTTCGGTGATTCTTGGGTCCTCGGAAGCCGCGGGCCAGTTCCTGTCTGCGGTCGTCAAGCGCGCGGACGGTGGTTCGCTCGAAGCGGCCGCCCGCACGGTCGTTGCGGAGTATCGGGCGGCGCGGCGTGCGATCCCGGGCTATGGCCACCCGCAGCACAAGGATTTCGATCCGCGCGCGCACCGCTTGTTCGCCGTGGCGGCCGAAGCGCAACTCAGTGGCCCGCATGTCGAAGCGGCACGCGTCATCGAAAGCCTGTTGCCCGAGCTGGTCGGCAAGCCGCTGAAGATGAACGTGTCCGCGGCGATTCCGGCCGTGCTGCTCGATGCGGGATTCCCGCTTGCGGCCCTGAAGGGCGCGCCGCTGCTCGCGCGCACCGCGAGCCTGATCGCGCACCTGGTCGAAGAGCAGTCGCGACCGCTCGGCTTCGTGCTGTCGGGCGCGGCGGCAGAGGCCGTTGAGTATGACGGCACCGTGCCGCCGGGCTTCGTGCCCGTGCAGGGGGGCGCCAAATGAAGGTGCTGCAGGGCATCCGTGTCGTCGAGCAGGGCACGTTCATCACCGGTCCCTGCGCGGGGATGATGCTGGCCGACCTCGGCGCCGACGTGATCAAGGTCGAAAGCCCGGAGGGCGACCCGTACCGCGCGTATCAGGGTGGTGCTTACTCGCCGCACTTTCAGGCGTACAACCGCAACAAGCGCAGTATCGCGCTCGACCTGAAGCAGGCTGCGGATCGCGATCTGTTCACCGGCTTGATCGGCGAGGCTGATGTCTACATCCAGAATTTTCGCCCTGGCACCGCGGAGCGCCTCGGCGCGGGCCCGACCCAGCTGCACGCGTTGAATCCGCGGCTGCTGTACTGCTCGATCAGCGGCTTCGGATCGAGCGGTCCCTATGTCGATCGCCCAAGCTACGACTCGGTGGCGCAGGCGCTCTCCGGCTTCCTGAGCGTCGTCGTCGACGCCGAGCGGCCGCGTTTCCTGGGTCCGGCGCTCGCGGATGCGATCACCGGCATGTACGCCGCCTACGGCGTGCTGGGCGCGCTGTTCGAGCGCACCCGGACGGGCAAGGGTCGCGTCGTCGAAGTGTCGATGCTCGAAGCGATGGCGCACTTCGCGGTGGAGCCGTTCGCGGCGTTTTTCGCGCTCGGCGAGGTGCCGAAGTCGAGTGACCGACCGCGCCTTGCCCAGGCCTACATCCTGCGGACCGCGGATGATGGCTTGATCGCGATCCACCTGTCCTCGCTCGAGAAGTTCTGGCAGGGCCTGATGACGGCGGTGGCAGCGCCGCAGATCAGTGCCGATCCGCGCTTCACGGCGCGCCTGTCGCGCATCGAACATTACGAGGCTCTGGGTGCAGCCCTCGATGCGGCGTTCCGCACGCGGCCGACCGCGGAGTGGGTGGAGCGGCTGCGCAGCAATGACGTGCCATTCGCGCCCATCAACAAGGTGGACGCGGTGGTCGAAGACCCGCAGGTCAAGCACCTCGGGTTGATCGTGCCGGTCGATCCGCCGCACGCGGCGAAGCAGTCGGTGCGTCCTGCGGTGCAGTTCGACGGCCAGCGCGAGACCAGCGTGCGGCCCGCGCCGCTGCTGGACGAGCACGGTGCCATGATTCGGGATCAGGTCGCGCGCGGGCTGCGCTGGCCGGCGTTGTAACGAACTTCTGGGAGGGGGACATGATGAAGTTGCACTGGATGAAGGCTCTGTCTCTGGCGGCGGCGGGTTCGCTGACCGCGGGGTTCGCCGCGACCGCGTCCGCGCAGGAACCGGCTGCCGACGACGGCATGCTCGAGGAAGTGACCGTCACGGCCCGCAAGCGTGATGAATCGCTGATCGACGCGCCGCTGACCATCAACGCCTTCAGTGCCGAGGAGATCGAGTCGGCCGGCATCCTGCGGCCGCAGGACTTCATCGCGCTGACGCCGAACATGCAGATGGTCCAGACGCAGAACCAGGGCACTTCGTTCATCGTCGTCCGCGGCATTTCGCAGGCGCGCAACAGCGAACCTTCGGTCGCGGTGCTGATCGACGGCGTGCTGATGGCGAACCCGTCGCAGTTCAACCAGGAGCTGTTCGACATCGAAGGCATCGAAGTGCTGAAGGGGCCGCAAGGTGCGCTCTACGGCCGCAACGCGATCGGCGGCGCGGTCATCATCCGCACGCGCCAGCCCGGCGACGAACTCGCGGGCAACATCACGGTCGGCTACGACTCCGGTCCTGGCTACAAGGTGCGTGCGGGCCTGAGCGGGCCGCTGGCAGGCTCCGAGACGCTCAAGTTCGCGGCGTCGATGTCCTATTTCGATACCGATGGCTACATCGACAACGCCTTCCTGAACGAAGAGGCGGATCCGTTCCGCGACGTTTCGGCGCGGGCGCGCCTGATCTGGGAACCCAGCGAACGCTTCAGCGCCGATCTGCGCGCCTATGTGTCGCAGGTCGACACGCAGGCGCTGTACTTCAACATTACCGGCAGCGTGAACGACACGAGCCTGCCGGTCAGCGTCAACAACCGGGGCGTCAACGAGCGCGACCTGACGGGCGCTTCAGTCAAGCTCGAATGGAACACCGACGCCGGCACGCTGACTTCGATCACGTCGTATGACACCGTCGAAGAGCTGCTGACCGGCGACCAGTTCAACTTCCTGCCGATCCCGCAGTCCGTGCTGTTCCGGTTCTTCGGTGCCGACCAGGCCCAGCACCAGTTCCTCGACGTCAGCGCGCTGAGCCAGGAGATCCGCTTCGCGTCGCCGGCCGAGCAGCGCGTGCGCTGGATCGTCGGCGCGTACTACATCGCGACCGACCGCTTCATCTCGACTGGCAACGTGTTCGACCTCGGCAACGGCATCGTGCCGGCCGTCAAGCGCACGCCGCTGCCGCTGTTCGCGCCGCAGTTCACTTTCCTTGCTGATGAACAGGACAATCGCGCTTGGGCGCTGTTCGGCGACGTCGGCTTCGACATCACGGATCGGCTCGAAGGCACGGTCTCGCTGCGCTACGACAGCGACACCCGCGAGAACACGACGCGCACGCCGGCGGGGTTCATCCCGGCGCCCCTGCAGGGCGTCGCATTCCCTGGTCAGGTTCGCGAGAAGAAGTGGGATGACCTGCAGCCGCGCTTCTCGCTGCGCTACAAGCCCGATGACGACAAGACGCTGTACGCGAGCTACAGCCGCGGCTTCCGCAGCGGTGGCTTCAACCAGACGGGTGTCGGCGCGGCGGGCATCGCGGGCGTGGAAGACCTGTTCGACCAGGAAACTGCGGATACCTTCGAAGTGGGCTTCAAGACCCGCTTCCTCGACCGGCGCGCGTCGGCCACCATCACCGCGTACCGCACGAAGGCCGAAGGGTCCTACTTCTTCGTGTTCGACCCGAACACGAGCACGCAGAACCTCGGCAACCTCGACGAAGTGGTCTACCAGGGCCTAGAAGCCGAGATTCAGGGTCGCGTGACCGACTCGCTCGAGCTGTATCTGCGCGCTGGCCTGACGGACAGCGAGATCAAGGCGTCGCGCCGCGCCGCCAGTGATGTCGGCAACCAGGCGCCGCTGGTCACGAAGAGCACGCTGAACGTCGGTGCGATGTACCGCCGCGTCGTCGGCGACAACGGCCTCGCGTTCACGTTCCGGCCGGATTTCCAGATCCTCGGCGATACCTACTGGTATCCGGACAACTTCACCGTGCGCGATCCGGTGAACCTGCTGAACCTGCGCATTGGCATCGGCACGGAGACCTGGGCGGTGACGGCCTGGGCCAAGAACCTGACCGACGAGGAATACAACGCCGAGTGGTCGCCGGGTCCGCAGTTCTTCCCAAATCCGGGCAACAGCAATAACTTTGTCTTCAAGGCGATGCCTCGCGTCTGGGGCGTGGATTTGTCCTACAAGTTCTGAGGGTGGAACACATGGCGATCAATGCGAAGCTGCCTTCGCGGCTGCACCACACGGCTTACGTATCCAAGGATCTCGAAGCCACGCGGCGCTTCTATGAAGACGTGATCGGGTTGCCGCTGCTGGCGACCTGGTGCGAGTCCGATGAACTGTTCGGCAAGCTGCGCACCTACTGCCATGTGTTCTTCGGGCTCGGCGACGGCGGCGCGCTGGCGTTCTTCCAGTTCGCGGACGCCGATGATGCGGCGCAGTTCGGCCCGACGATGCCGTTCACGCCGTTCCATCACATCGCGCTCAACGTCGATGCAGCGACGCAGCGCGAGATCGAGCAGCGCATCCGCGCCGCGGGCTACCAGGAGCCGCAGACCTTCGTGCTCGAGCACGGCTACTGCCGCTCGGTCTACGTGACGGATCCGAACGGCATGATCGTCGAGTTCACGCTCGATCATCCGGAAGCCGAGAAGATCAATGCGAAGCGGCTGGCGGATGCGCACAGCGAGCTGAAGCGCTGGCTGGCTGGCGATCATCGCTCGAACAACATGTTCCGCAGCGAAGCATGAAGCGCAGCGTCGATAGGATCCTGACCACGCATGTGGGCAGCCTGCCGCGCTCGCAGGCTGTCACCGATGTGCTGTTCGCGCGAGAGAACGGCCAGCCGTTGCCGGCGGGCGCGACCCGCACGATCGCGGATGCCGTCACCGACGTCGTCGCCAAGCAGGTGGCGGTCGGCGTCGACGTCGTCAGTGACGGCGAGATGAACAAGATCAGCTACTCGACGTACATCAAGGATCGACTTTCCGGCTTCGATGGCGACACGCCGCGCGAGCCGGGCCAGGATCTGGTCGAGTTCCCGAGGCTGCTGCAGAAGCTGGCCTCGGGTGGCGCCACCGCCAAGTATCGCCGCCCGCGCTGCGTCAGCGAGATTCGCGTCAAGGATCTGGAGCCGCTGCACGAGGACTTGCGCAACCTCGCCGCTGCGGCGACCGCGGGTGCGCCGACCGAGGCGTTCATGAACGCGGCGTCGCCGGGCACGATTGCGCTGTTCCAGCCGAACGATTTCTACCCGACGCAGGATGCCTACCTTGAAGCCGTGGGCGAGGCCATGCGCGCGGAGTACGAGGCGATCGTCGCGGCCGGCCTGCTGCTGCAGATCGATGCGCCTGACCTGGCCATGGGCAGGCACACCATGTACCGCGACCGCAGCGTGCCCGAGTTCCTGAAACTCGCCGAGCGCCATATCGAGGTGCTGAACCACGCGCTGCGCAACGTGCCGGCGGATCGCGTCCGCATGCATGCCTGCTGGGGCAACTATGAAGGGCCGCATCACCACGACGTGCCCATGGAGCAGTTGCTGCCCGTGCTGATGAAGGCCAAGCCCCAGGCCTTGCTGTTCGAGGCGGCGAACCCGCGCCATGCGCACGAGTGGATCGTGTTCCGCGATCAACCAGTGCCGGATGACAAGATCCTGGTGCCGGGCGTGCTGAGCACGACTACCAACTACGTCGAACATCCGCAGCTCGTCGCGGAGCGGCTGGTCAAGTTCGCGGACATCGTCGGTCGTGATCGCGTGATCGCCGGCACCGACTGTGGGTTCGGCACGTTTGCAGGGTTCGGTCCGGTCGACCCCGACATCGCCTATCTGAAGCTGCGTTCGTTGACCGAGGGCGCCGAGATCGCCAGCCGCACGCTCTGGCGCGGCTAGAGCCCGCGTTTCCTTGCGTGCTGGATTGCGGCGGCGTGTCCGCCTGGCGCACGGAAGGCCAGCGGCTGTGTTTCCGGCAGCCGCTGTCACGTCAATGAAACCTCGTCGCAACCTGACTGCAAGGAGGGCCGCAGAGACTCCGCGCATTCTGTAACAACAAGAATGCGCCGAGGCTCCAATGCAATTCATTCGCCGCTCCCGGGTTGCGGTCTTCGTCGCTGCCGCTATCGCGTCCAGCCATGCCGTAGCGCAGTCACCCACGCCGCCTGCGGCAAACGACGGCCTCGAGGAGGTCGTCATCACTGCGATTGTCGATGCCGCGGCCAGGGCGTCTGAGGCCCAGAAGAACGCCCGCAACCTGACCAACGTCGTGTCGTCGGATTCGATCGGCCGGTTCCCGGACCCAAACATCGCTGAAGCGCTGCAGCGCGTCACGGGCATTGCGATCGCGCGTGACCAAGGCGAGGGGCGCTATGTCAACGTGCGCGGCGGCCCGTCGGAGTTCTCGGCCACCACGATCGATGGTGTGACGATCGCGGCGCCCGACCCGACCACCCGGGCCATCGACCTCGACACGGTGCCGTCCGACATCGTTCAGTCCCTGGAGATCAGCAAGACGCTGCGGCCTGATCAGGAGGCGGATTCGATCACCGGCCAGATCAACATCAGGACGAACTCGCCGTTCGACCGCGAAGGCTTCAGCGTGCGGGGCTCGCTGGGCGGTTCCTACAATGAGTTCGGCGGCACCAATGATGTGCGCGGCGCGTTCACGGTCGGCAATCAGTGGGGCGATGACTCGCGCTTCGGGCTGCTGCTGTCGGGCAGCTACTCGGAGACGGACCGCCAGGTCGACAACGTGGAAGCGGGCTGGGATCGGTTGACGCGTCCCGAAGGCGGCGAAGTGTTCGGGCTCGTGGAGACCTTGTTCAAGGACTACGACACCAAGCGCGAACGCATGGCGTTCACCGGCGCTGCGGAGTGGCGGCCGACTGACGACACGAAGCTCTATCTTCGCGGCACCTACTCGCGATTC
>CAZPJE010000196.1:0-1520 GCA_964586725.1 uncultured Steroidobacteraceae bacterium
CGTTCATCTGACAAAGGACGGTTCCGGGAAAAACGGATACGCCCTCTTGTCGTATCCTTCGACACGCTGTGTGTTTAACTTCATTGGGGTTAACGCAAAGGATGCGGGCGCGCCAACTCGCCAAGGTATCTTATTGATGCCGAAAGCTGCGCAAGCTGAATTCGTCCGTTTGATGAATGTGCCTCGCATGAACGGGCAGGTTCCCGTTCCACGGGATCCCGAGTGGCCTGATTATCTATACGGTGATGTAACTAACCCCAACCGACCGTTGGAGGTGACGACCATTCAGCGTACGAATCCGACCAACGACAGCCAGCGCTTCCAAGGTTGGATGTTCAGCACAAACGAGGTCAGCCTGATGGGCGCACGAAACGCTCCGGTTGTTCCGAGCGAGGCGTTGCTTCAGCGCTTGAATATCTTTGATCCACAGATCTATAACATCGTGGGATATCAAGAGCTAGTAGATCGTATTTTAGCGGAAAGCTGGTACCCCGCGGAACTTGTGAAACAGGCTTGCGGGTATAAGGCCAACGTTGGCGGAGGCGTGCAGCATACAGGCATGCCTACAATGATGGCGGCCCAGTCCACTGTTAACGCGCAGCCGCCTATCCAACAGACCCCCCCGGCTCAGTCCACACCGCAAACGGCTCCTATGGTAACAGTTCCTCCTGCGGCTCCGGCCCTCCAAGGGGATACCTCGGATACGATTCCCATGCAGGACAGCATGTATTGGCACAATGGCCCTCAGGGAGTCCTACTTAAGCCTCGAAGCGAGATTCAAGCACTGATGCGCGTAGCACATGATGACCCGCAGGTGATGCGAGAGGATCAAGTGGGGGGTTGGAAATCGGCATCCCAGCTGGGCTTCGTTGTAACGCCGGCCGCACCGGCACCGCCAGCACCACCGGCACCGCCAGCACCGCCAGCACCTGCCACGCCCCCAGCACCGCCGGTAACAGCGGAAGCGCCTTGGAGTGCAGGAGCACCCACCCCAGCGCCCACAGGCGGTACGGGGAAAGAATCGTTGCCGTTCTATAATGAACTGGGCGGGTTGTCACAGCGTGAGCTGCTGGCCTTAGTGGACTCGCTCACGTCGCAATTGATAGCAGGCACGCTTGACGTAGATGGAATCGCCCGGCTTAGCACCGCCGGGGCCTTGTCCGGATTACAGTAACAAACACCAACCACCCGGGGGCGTCCCACGCGGGGCGCCCCTATTTTACTTATGGCCGCAAAGAAAACTACAACTAAGAAGACAGCTAAAAAAGCAACTGCTGCCACGAAGGATTCAAGCAGTGCAACAAAAACCACGACTGGAGTTTTTAACATTTTAGATACTCCTTTAAGTTTTGCTCAAGCTACGGGCAACGCCTTGCGCACGGCACTCGAAAAAAGGAAAGGCCGTGAGGTCGATTTCTCAACGCAGGGAGAACTGCTGATCGAGAAGCTCCCGCTTCGGTCCATCTATTTCCAGTGGATGATTAATAATAGGGGGCCGACAAAAGGGGTCACGAACATTG
>CAZPJE010000197.1:0-11717 GCA_964586725.1 uncultured Steroidobacteraceae bacterium
AAGATCTGCGCCCGCTCCCACAGCCCGAACAGCAGGTTGCGCAGGTTCGGCCACTGGTAGTCGGGCAGCTCCAGCAGCAGCGGCCGATAGTCGCCGCCGCCGGTCGCGCGCTTCATGACCCAGCCGACCGCCATCGCAGCGACGATGCCGGCGAAGTACAGCGCGAACAGCACGATGCCCTGCAGGTTGAACGGGCCGACCGCGCTCGCGGGGATGAACGCCGCGATCAGCAGCGCGTACACCGGCAGGCGCGCCGAGCAGGTCATCAGCGGCGCGATCATGATGGTGGCGATGCGATCGCGCAGGTGCGGGATCGTGCGCGTCGCCATGATGCCCGGGATCGCGCAGGCGAACGACGACAGCAGCGGGATGAAGGCGCGACCCGACAAGCCGACGCTGCCCATCACGCGATCGAGCAGGTAGGCGGCGCGCGGCAGGTAGCCGCTGTCCTCGAGTGCGAGGATGAACAGGAACAGCACCAGGATCTGCGGCAGGAAGATCACGACGCTGCCGAGCCCGGCGATGACGCCGTCGACGAGCAGCGAGCGCAGCAGGCCGTCCGGCAGCGCGCTGGCGACCGCCTCCCCGAGCGCGCCGACGCCCGCGTCGATCCAGTCCATCGGCGTCGCGGCCCAGCTGAACACCGCCTGGAAAATCACGAACAGCAACGCGGCGAGCACCAGCATGCCCGCGAGCGGATGCATGATCACGCGATCCGCCTTCGCAGCGAGCCGGCTGCGCAGCGGTTCGCGGTGGCCCGCCGCCGCGAGGATCCGCGACGCGCGCTCGTGCGTCTGCGCGACGTCCGCGGCCGTCAGTTCCACCCAGGTCCGCGACGCAGCCGCCGGTGCAGCGGGCGCCGCAGCGGTATCCGCAGCAGCGTCCAGGGTCGGTGCCAGTCGCTCGATCTGTGCGATCAATTCGTTTGCGCCGCCGCCCGCGACCGCGACCGTGTCGACGACCGGCACGCCGAGTTCTTCCGCGAGCCGCTCGCGATCCAGTGCATATCCGCGCCGCTTCGCGAGGTCGCTCATGTTCAGCGCGACGATCATCGGCACGCCGAGCCGTTGCACGTCGAGGATCAGCCGCAACGACAGTGGCAGATGCGTCGCATCGGCGACCAGCACGATCAGCTGCGGCTGCGGCTCGCCGGCGAGCCGGCCGAGCGCGAGATCCCGCGTGATCGCCTCATCGAGCGTCGTCGGATTCAGGCTGTAGGTGCCCGGCAGATCGAGCACGCGATAACGTCGGCCTGAATCGGGCGCAGTGAAGCTGCCTTCCTTGCGCTCGACGGTCACGCCGGGGTAGTTCGCGACCTTCTGCCGGCTGCCCGTCAGCCGGTTGAACAGCGCCGTCTTGCCACAGTTCGGCAGGCCGATCAGCGCGAGTCGCAGCGAGGCAGGGCTGTCGACGGCGGCGTCCATGCTCAGGTCGCGGCGCGCCGCACGCGCACCGCGCGTGCTTCGTGCTGTCGCAGCGCGAAGGTCGCGCCACCGATGCGCACGGCGAGCGGGTCGTCGCCCGGCCACATGCTCGCGATCACCTCGAGGCTCGCGCCCGGCACGAACCCGAGTTCGAGCAGGCGCCGCGCGATCGTCGACTCACGCGTGTCGCCGAAGCGCTCGCCGTCGTCCGCGACGCTGTCGACAACGGCGCGCTCGCCGCGCCGCAGCGCCGCCAGCGTCGTCATGGACCCTGCTGTCACCGTGGTAATTCCTGCTCGACCCCGGATCCCAGTATCGGACCGCAATGACCTTACTGGCAATTGCGGTTAATTCGCATTTACTATTGAATGCAAATCATTATCATCTGTACCCAGGGTCTCGGCAAACCCCCAGGGCGTCTTGAAATATGTTTAAAAACAAACGCTTGTTCCGAACTGGCCGGCGCCTCACGGGCGCCCTGCTGGCGGTTTGCGCCTTTCCCGCCCAAGCCAATGACTCCAACTCCACGGCCACAGCGCGGCCCACCGAGCTGGCCGAGATCACGGTGCTGGGGTCGCGTGCGCGTCTGCAGACCATCGCCGGCGCGGGCAGCCTGCTCGAGGCCGAAACGCTCGAACGCTCGCGGGTGCTGACCGTCAACGAGGCGCTGCGCAAAGTCCCGGGCGTCGTTGCCCGCGACGAAGAGGGCCTCGGGCTGCGGCCCAACATCGGCATCCGCGGCCTCAACCCGACGCGTTCGACCAAGGTGCTGCTGCTCGAAGACGGCCTGCCGCTGACCTTCGCGCCCTATGGCGACAACGCGTCGTATTTCCATCCGCCGATCGAGCGCTTCGAGCGCATCGAGCTGTTGAAGGGCGCCAGCCAGATCGCGTTCGGGCCGCAGACCATCGGCGGTGTCATCAACTACATCACGCGACGCGCGCCGGATGACTTCAGCGGCGCGCTCGAATTTCGCGGCGGCAATCGCGGCCTGCGCGATGCGCAGTTGCGCGTCGGCGACCGGTTCGATGCGACCGACACGGGCTGGCTGCTGAACGCCACGCACAAGCGCAGCGCCGGCGCGCGCGACAACATGGACCTGCGCATCGACGATCTGGCGCTGCGGCTCGAGCAGCCGCTCGGCGAATCGCGCTCGCTGACGATCCGCACGAGCCTGTTCCGCGAGGATTCACAAGTCCCCTACTCCGGCCTGACGCTGGCCGAGTGGCGCGCCGATCCCCGCGCCAACGCCTTCGTCGACGACCATTTCGAGATCGACCGCTGGTCGTTCGCGGCGACGCTCGGCCAGCGCTTCGACGCGGCGGGCGAATTGCGCACCTCCGTCTACTACACTTATCTGGATCGCGACTGGTGGCGCCAGTCCAGCAACAGCGGCCAGCGCCCGAACGACGCGAGCGATCCGGCCTGCGCGAGCATGGCGAACCTCGGCACGCGCTGCGGCAACGAGGGTCGGCTGCGCCAGTACTACACGGCCGGCGCGGAAACGCGCTGGAACCAGCCGGTCGCGTTCGGCGGATTGAACGGCGAGTGGAATGCCGGCCTGCGCTGGCACGTGGAAAAGCAGTACCGCGTGCAGGTCAACGGCGATACGCCGACCGCGCGCACCGCGGGCACCAGCATCAACGCGGGCGTGCGCGAAGACAACCAGCGCGACGTAGCCGCGGCCTCCGGCTTCATCGAAGCGAGCCTCGGCAGCGGGCGCTGGCGGCTGAAGCCGGGCGTGCGCTACGAGCGCATCGACTTCGAACGCCGCAACTTCCTCAACGGCACCGTCGGCGCGATCGCGCTGGAGCAGTGGATCCCTGGTCTCGGCCTGACCGTCGAACTGGGCACAGGCCACACGCTGTATGCCGGCGTGCATCGCGGCTTCGCGCCGCCGCGGGTCGAGGACATCATCGGCACGAGCGGCGGCAGCGTCGATCTCGACGCCGAGCATTCGTGGAACTCGGAGCTCGGGCTGCGCAGCGCGCCGCGCGCCGGCGTCACGCTCGAGTTGACCGCCTTCAACATGGACTTCTCGAACCAGATCGTGCCCGCCAGCGTCGCGGGCGGCGCGGGCGCGACGCTGACCAGCGCCGGGCGCACGGCGCATCGCGGCGTCGAGTTCTCGGGCCGCTTCGACTCGCGCGCGGCGCTCGGCACGACCCACAACTTCTACGCGCAGGCTGCGTTGACCTGGGTCGGCGTCGCCGAATATCGCGGCGCGCGCTTCTCGAGCGTGCCCGGATTCGCGACCGTCAGCGTCACGGGCAACCGCCTGCCGTATGCGCCCGAGCAGTCCGCCACGCTGACGCTCGGCGTCGAAGCGGCGCAGGGCCTGGTTGCCGAAGTCGAGCTGTTCCACACCAGCAGTGCGTACACGGACGATCTGAACAGCGTCGCGGTCTCGGCGAACGGCCAGCGCGGCCGCATCGGCGGCTACGGCATCGTCAATGCCACGGTCGCGCGCAACTTTGGCGCGAACGTGACCGCGTTCGCGAGCCTGAAGAATCTGACCGACAAGCTGTACGTCGCCGACATGAGCCGCGGCCTGATCCCCGGCACGCCGCGCCAGCTGCAGCTCGGGTTCGAGTACCGGTTCTGATATCTTGCCGCCATGGATGGCAGCAGCGGTGGTGGCGGACGACCCGCCCAGTTGAACGTGTTCGGCGAGCCGCTCGTGCTGTGCAGCGAGCGCCCGCTCACGGGCTGGACACGCAATGGTTGTTGCGAGACCGATGCCCAGGACATGGGTTCACACACAGTCTGTGCCGTCATGACCGCCGAGTTCCTCGAGTTCTCCCGCGCGCGCGGCAATGACCTGTCGACGCCACGCCCCGAGTACGGCTTCCCCGGTCTCGCTCCCGGCGATCACTGGTGCCTGTGCGCCGCGCGCTGGCTCGAAGCCTGGCAGGGCGGCGTCGCGCCGCGCGTACGTCTGAAGGCCACGCATCGTCGCGCGCTCGAGATCATCGATCTCGCGGCGTTGAAGGCGCATGCCGTGGACCTGACCTGAGCACCGCGAAACCGGCGCCGTCGCCCGCAGACCTCGCGCGACGCGCCGCCTTCCGCGAGGGCTTTCGCGATCTGTACGGTCCGGCGCCGGGCGTGTTCGCCTGGGGCCTCGTGACCGGCGTCGCGATGGTGAAATCGGGCCTGTCGACGCCCGCGGCGCTGCTGCTGACCTTCAGCGCCTACGCGGGCTCTGCGCAGCTGGCGGCACTGCCGCTGATCGCGGCCCAGGCGCCGCTGTGGCTGATCACGCTGACCGCCATCGTCGTGAACCTGCGCTTCGTCGTCTACGCCTTCGTCACGCGCGCGTACTTCCGCGGCACCACGCCCTGGCAGCGTCTGTGGCTCGGCTACTTCGTCGGCGACGTCATGTTCGTCAAGTTCGTCACGCGCGCGCAGAGCCAGCCCGATGATCCGCATCTGCTCGCGTACTACCGCGGCGCGGCGACTTGCAACTGGCTGACCTGGCAGCTGTCGTCCGTGATCGGCATCTTCGCCGCCGCGTCGATTCCCGCGGCCTGGGGCCTCGAGCTCGCCGGCACGCTCGCGCTCGTCGCGCTGATCGTGCCGCTGTGCGCGCAGAGGCCCGCGCTGGCCGGCGTCATCGTCGCCGCGCTCGTCGCCTCGTTCGCGCATGCGCTGCCGCTCAAGCTCGGCATGCTGCTCGGCATCCTCGCGGGGATCGGCGCAGCGCTCGCGGTCGACCAACTGCTGCGGCGGAGCGCGCGATGATCGAGTGGTACATCCTGGGCGCAATCGCCGGCCTCGCGTTCGCGACGATGGTCACCCGTTCGGCCTTGCTGCTGTTCGGCAGCACGCTGCAGCTGCCGCCCGCGCTGGAGTCGGCGCTGCGCTTCGCGCCCGCCTGCGCGCTGGCCGCCATCATCGTGCCGGATCTGTTGCTGCAGGGCGGTGTGCCGGCCTGGACGCTGGACAATCACCGCTTGCTCGCCGGGGTCGCCGGAGCGGCCATTTTCGTCGCTTTTAGGAACACTTTCGGCACAATAATCGGCGGAATGGTGGTTTTCTGGTTGGTGCAGTGGCTCGCCTGAAGTACCTGCCGGACCTCGCCATTAGACGCATGATCAGAGATTGACACTGTGTCAGAAGCGCGGCTAGCATCGCGCCCATGAACTACGTGACCGAACGCCGACACGAGGAAAAGGAACGCCGGCGCGCGGACATCCTCGATGCGGCCGAACAGGTCGCGGCCTCGGTCGGCATCGAGGCGATGACCATGGATGAAGTCGCACGCACCGCGCGCCTGTCGCGCGCGCTGCTGTACGTCTACTTCCAGGACAAGTCAGACCTGCTGTTCGGACTCTGCGGGCGCGGCCTCGAGCAGTTGCACCAGCGCTTCGTCGCAGCCGTCGCGCGTCACGAGCGCGGACTCGACCAGATCGTCGCCTGCGGTCGTGCCTACGTCGAGTTCTCGCGGGAATTGCCGGTGTATTTCGATGCGCTCGCGCGCTTCGAGGCGCACTCGCCCGTCGTTGATCCGTCAGCCGACAGCGCGGCCAACAACGAAACCGAGTGCATGCTGCGCGGCGACAAGGTGCATGCCGTCATGAGCGAGTGCATCGAGCGCGGCATCGCCGATGGCTCGATCCGCGCCGATGTCGGGCCGCCGCTGCTCGTGTCGTTCACGCTGTGGGGCAACCTGCACGGCATCCTCCAGCTCGGCACGACCAAAGCCAACATGTTTGCGCAGTACGGCACCAGCACCCAGCAGCTGATCGAACATGCGCTGGCCATGAGCGCTCACGCGCTGCGCGCACCCTCCTGATTCGAGTTGCGAGCCCACCATGCCCGTACTTCGTCATGAATCTGACACGTGTCTAACGAGTACACGCCTGCCCAACCCCAACCCGGCAGCGCACTTTGCCCGGGGCGCTGCCGGCGCGCTGGCCCTCGCAAGCATGCTCGCCATCGCGACCGCCGCCGGCGCTGCCGCCGCGCCGCCGCCGGTGCAGGTGACGGCGGTGCCAACGCCGGTGTCGCCACTGCAGCCCACGTCGCGCCCGGTCGCCGCGGTCATCGACGACTACGTGCGAGAGGGCCTGGGCGGCAATCGCGCGCTGCAGGCGAGTCGCCTCGACGTCGAACGCGGCGTGCTGCTGCTGGATGCGGCCCGCGCGCGCTTCCTGCCCGAGGTCGCGTTCGATGCGCGCTACACGCGCGCGGAGGGCGGTCGCGAGATCGAGCTGCCGGTCGGCGGGCTCGTCAATCCGATCTACCAGTCGCTGAACGAACTGCTGACGGCCGCCGGCCGGCCAGCGTCGTTCGGCACGATCACCGACCCGAGCTTTCCGCTGCTGCGCGAGCGCGAGCAGGACACGCGGCTGACGCTGCGGCAGCCGCTGTATGCGCCCGCGATACCCGCAGCCGTGCGCGCAAATCGCGCTGGCCTCGAAGCCAGCGAGTACGCGCGCGAAGCGCTCGCACGGCGCCTGAAGCGCGACATCAGCGCGGGCTATCTGGGCTGGTTGCAGGCCAGCAAGGCAGTCGAGATCGTCGACGCCAGCCGGCTGCTGCTGGCCGAGAACCTGCGCGTCAACGAATCGCTGTTCCGCAACGGCAAGATCACGCAGGATCAGGTACTGCGCGCCAACGCCGAACTGCTCGCGGTCGAGCAGCAGCTGCTCGAAGCGCGCGCGGGTCGCGAGCAGGCCGCGCGCTACGTGAACTTCCTGCTAGGGCGACCGCTCGATGCGCCGCTCGAGACCGCCGCGCTCGACCATGACGTCGCGCTGGCGCTGACCGATGTCGACAGCCTGCGCAGCCGCGCCCTCGCCGCGCGCCCGGAGCTCGAGCAGGCACAGCGCGCGATCGACGTCGCGACGGCGCAGACGGATCTCGCGCGCAGCGCGCGCCGCCCGACGCTGTCGCTCGGCGTCGATGCGGGCACCCAGGGCGAACGCTACGAGTTCGGCCGCGGCCGCAACTTCGCGACGGTGTCGCTGCTGCTGAACTGGACGCTGTTCGACGGCGGCGCCCGGGCCAGCGAGCTCGGCGCCGCGCGCGCCAGCGAGCGTCGCGCCCGCACGCAGCGCGACGAACTCGCGCAGCAGATCGAGCTCGAGGTCCGCCAGAGCCTCGAGCAGCTCGAGACGACCGCGAGCTCGCTGCGCACCGCCACCGCGCGCGCCGACGCGGCCCGCGCCGCGTTCCGGATCGCCAGCCGCAAGCGCGACGAAGGCGTGATCAACCAGGTCGAGTTCATCGACGCGCGCAGCACGCTGACCGGCGCCGAACTGAACCTGAACGTCACCCGCTTCCAGCTGCTCGCGCGCCAGGCCGATCTCGACTACGCCACCGCCGCCGGCACCCTGCCCCTCGACTCCGGAGTTGCCACGCCATGATCCCCGCCACCCTGACCGCCGCCCTGGCCGCCGCCGCGCTGCTGCTGGCCGGCTGCGGCACCGCCGCGACCGAATCGACGCCAGCGCCGCAGCCGGTGCGCACGACGCCAGTCAGCACCGGGCCCGCATCGCCCGCCATTCTCGCCAGCGGCCTGGTCGCGTCGCGCGACGAAATGCGTCTGTCGTTCAAGACCGCGGGCATCGTGCGCCGCATCGCAGTGCGCGAAGGCGAGGACGTCAAGCGCGGCCAGGTGCTCGCCGAGATCGAGCTCGGCGAGATCGGCGCGACGGTCGAGCAGGCACGCGAAGCGGCCGCCAAGGCGCAGCGCGACCTCGCGCGCGGCGAAAGCCTGTACGCCGACCAGGTAATCAGCCTCGAGCAGCTGCAGGATCTGCGCACCCAGGCCCGCGTCGCGGGCGCGCAGCTCGCGGGCGCGCAGTTCAACCTCGGCTATTCGGTGATCACGGCGCCGCGCGACGGCGTGGTGCTGCGCCGCTTCGTCGAGGAGCGTGAACTCGTGCCGGCCGGCCAGCCGGCCGTCGCGCTCGGCGCGCGCGCTGGCGGCTATGTCGTCAAGGCCGCGCTGGCGGATCGCGAGATCGTGCAGGTCGCGCTCGGCGACACCGTCGAGGTGCGCCTCGATGCATTCGCGGGTCGCACGCTGCCCGGCACGGTCGCGGAAGTCTCGCGCGCGGCCGATGAGCGCAGCGGCCTGTTCCCGATCGAGGTGCGCATCGACAGCACGCCGCTGCCGCTCGCCTCTGGCCTCGTCGCGAAGCTCGCGATCCAGCCGGCGCGCTCACGCACCGAGACGCTCGTGTATGCGCCGCTGTCTGCGCTCGTCGAGGGCGACGGCGACCGCGCCAGCGTGTTCAAGGTCGAAGCGGGACGCGCCAGAAGGCAGGAGGTGCGCATCGCGTTCATCACGAACGGCGCCGCCGCGCTGGCCACCGGGCTCGCCGCCGGCGACCAGATCGTCACGGAGGGCGCGCCGTACCTCAACGACGGCGACGCGGTGCGGGTGCTCGCGCCCGAGGCCGCCACTGCCGCCGCGCGCTGAGGGTTCGCCATGCAGCTGCTCGAGTTCCCGATCCGGCGCTACCAGTTCACGATGGTGCTGTTCTTCTGCCTCGTCGCGCTCGGCTGGTTCACGTTCATGCAGATGCCGCGCGAGGAAGATCCGTCGTTCAAGATCTCCGCGTTCACGATCGCGTCCGTGATGCCGGGCGGCGACCCGAAAGACCTCGAACGTCTGGTCGCCAAGCCGATCGAGGACCGCCTCGCCGAACTCGACGACGTGCGGCAACTCGAGTCGTCGATCGTCGACGGCCTCGCCTTCACCGTCATCGAGTTCGAGGCCACGACGGACGCCGACAAGAAGTACGACGAGGTGACGCGCGAAATCAACGCGCTGCGCCCGAGCCTGCCCGACGAACTGCGCGACATCATCATCCGCAAGTTCAGCCCGGGGCTCGTCAACATCGTGCAGTTCGCGCTGGTCTCGGAGGATGCGCCCTATCGCGAACTCGAAGACGAGGCGCGCGACCTCAAGGACGCGCTGAAGGCCGTGGACGGCGTGCTGACGAGCGAAACCTGGGCGTATCCGCGCCGCGAGCTGCGCGTGGAGGTCGACCTGCAGCGGCTCGGCGAGCTGCGACTGTCGCCGTTCCAGGTCGTGCAGGCCGTGCAGAGCGAGAACGCCAACATTCCGGCGGGGTCGCTCGACCTGGGCGCCCGCAGCTTCAGCCTCAAGACCTCAGGCGCCTACTCGGACCTCGACGAAGTCCGCGATACCGTCGTCAGTTCGGCGGGCGGGCGCACGGTGCGGGTGCGCGATGTAGCCGAGGTCCGCTGGGACGCGCAGCAGCTGACGCACGTCGGCCGATACAACGGCAAGCGCGCCGTGTTCGTCACGGCCAACATGAAGCAGGGCTTCAACGTGCTGCAGGTCAAGCAGCGCATCGACGCCACGGTCGACACGTTCCGCGAGGCGCTGCCGGCGCGCATCGCGCTCGAGGAGGGCTTCGACCAGTCGCTGAACGTCGCGTCGCGACTCGATCGCCTGTACATCGATTTCGCGATCGCGATCGGCCTCGTTATCCTGACCCTGCTGCCGCTGGGCTGGCGTGCCGCGAGCATCGTGATGATCGCGATCCCGCTGTCGCTCGCCTTCGGCATGATCGTGCTGTACTTCCTCGGCTTCTCGCTGAACCAGCTGTCGATCGCCGGCTTCGTGGTCGCGCTCGGCCTGCTGGTCGATGACTCCATCGTCGTCGTCGAGAACATCGCCCGACACCTGCGCATGGGCTATACGCGGGTGCAGGCAGCCATCGCCGGCACGAAGCAGATCTTCGTCGCGGTGCTCGGCTGCACAGCAACGCTGGTGTTCGCGTTCCTGCCGCTGATCGCGCTGCCCGGCACCGCCGGCAAGTTCATCCGCGTGCTGCCGAGCACGGTCATCGCGACCATAATCGGTTCGCTGCTGATCGCGCTGTTCATCATCCCGTTCCTGGCGAGCCGCCTGCTGCGGGAGGAGAAGGACGAGCGCGGCAGCCCGCTGCTGCAACGGGTGATGGACGGCATCCATCGATACTACCGCCCCGCGCTGCACTACTGCCTCGCGCGGCCGCGCGCGACCACCTTCGTCGCGATCGGCGGCTCGCTGCTGCTGTCGGCGGCCATCGTCCCGGTGATCGGCTCGAGCCTGTTTCCCAAGGCGGATACGCCGCAGTTCGTGATCTCGGTCGATGCGCCGGACGGCGCCAGCCTCGCGCAGACGGACGCCGCCGTGCGCTTCGCGGAGCAGCGGCTGGCGGCGATGCCCGAGGTGGAGTCCTGGTTCGCGAACGTCGGACATGGCAACCCGCGCATCTACTACAACATCTTCATGCGCAACGACGCCACCAACTACGGCGAGCTGTTCGTGCGCCTGCGGGAGTTCGACACCCGCCGGACGCCGCGGCGGCTCGATGAACTTCGCGCCGAACTCGATGGCTACCCGAACGCCCGCTTCACGGTGCGCGAGTTCTCGAACGGGCCGCCGGTCAGCGCGCCGATCGAAGTGCGCGTCGTGGGCCCGGACCTCGCCGTGATCGAGCGCATCGCGGCCGACGTCGAGCGGCTGCTCGAGCGCATCCCGGGCACGCGCGACGTCGAGAACCCGCTCGCCGTGTCGCGCACCAACCTGCGCATCGCCGTCGATCCGCAGAAGGCGGCGCTGCTCGGCGTGCCCATGGTCGACTTCGACCGCACCGTCCGCCTCGCGATTTCGGGCATCGAGGCGGGCACGTTCAAGGACGACTCCGGCGAGCAGTACCCGATCACCGTGCGCACGCCACTCGCGGGGCGCGCGGATCTCGAGGCGCTCGACAACCTGCGCATCCCGACCGTGACCGGCGCTTCGCTGCCGCTGTCGCAGCTCGGCACGCTGGTGTTCGAACGCGCGCCGGTGCAGATCGCGCGCTATGACCGCCAGCGCGCGGTGACGGTCAACGCGCAGATCCAGAGCGGCTACAACACCGCCAAGGTGACCGCCGAGGCGACCCGCGGCCTCGACGCGCTCGAATGGCCGCGCGGTTACCGGTATGTGCTCGGCGGCGACGCGCAGGCCGGCGCCGAAGCCTTCGGCGGC
The DNA here is from genome assembly GCA_964586725.1 of uncultured Steroidobacteraceae bacterium. Classification (GTDB taxonomy): domain Bacteria; phylum Pseudomonadota; class Gammaproteobacteria; order Steroidobacterales; family Steroidobacteraceae; genus UBA964. The sequence continues at coordinate 11,431 of CAZPJE010000197.1, forward strand.
ATCGGCACGGCCATCCTGGTCGCGATATTCGGCATCTTCGCGATCCTCGTGCTCGAGTTCGGCAGCTTCAAGTCGACGCTGATCGTGCTGACGGTCGTGCCGCTCGGCGTGCTCGGCGGCCTGCTGATGCTGCTGGTCACCGGCAACAACATCTCGTTCACGGCCAGCATCGGCTTCATCGCGCTGATCGGCATCGAGATCAAGAACTCGATCCTGCTGGTCGATTTCACGAACCAGTTGCGCGAGCAGGGCGTCGAGATTGACGAGGCCATCGAACGCGCTGGCGA
>CAZPJE010000198.1:0-53492 GCA_964586725.1 uncultured Steroidobacteraceae bacterium
GCGGCTGTCACGGCAGCGGCCGCGGCGCGCGCCGCCTTGCGCGGCGCCATCACGCGCGTGATCTCGGGTCCCGTCATCGGTCCGCGCAGGTACGACAGCGCCCAGCGGCTCTTCATCAGCATCGGCGCGTCGTCGTGGATGTTGCGCATCAGGAATACGCGCTGCGTCAGCGCCGACATCATGCGATCCAGTTCGGCGCGGTCGTAGCCGCCGCCGAGCGCGCCCTCGAGGCCTTCGATCAGCCGTGCCTTGTCGCGCTCGGTCTGCAGCCGGCCGATCAGCCAGGTGCCGCAGTTCGCGAGGCCCTTGTAGTCGAGGTCGACGGGATTCTGCGTCGCGAGCACGCAGCCGAGGCCGAAGGCGCGCGCCTGCTTCAGCAGCGTCAGCATCGGGGTCTTCGACGGCGGATTCGCGCTCGGCGGGAAGTAGCCGAAGATCTCGTCCATGTAGAGGATCGCGCGCAGGCTCGACGTGCCCGGCTGGTTGCGCATCCAGCCGATCACTTCGTTCAGCAGCAGCGTGACGATAAACATGCGCTCGGCGTCGCCGAGGTGGCCGATGGAAATGATCGACAGGCGCGGCTTGCCTTCCGGCGTGTACAGCAGGCGCTGCGCATCGAGCGGCTCGCCGTTCATCCAGGTCGAGAAGCCCGGCGACGCGAGCAGGTTGTTGATCGCCATCGCGAGCGCGAGCCGCTCCTTCGCGGGGAAGAAGGTCTCGAGATCGAAGGCGCCGATCTTGTCGAACGGCGGTTTCTGCACGGCGTTGATCAGGCCCGCCATGTCGAGGCCCGTGCCGCCGCGCCAGGTGGTCTCGATGATGTTCGCGAGCAGGATGTGCTCGCGGCTCTGCAGCGGATCGGCATTGCGCCCCAGCAGCGACAGCAGGCCGGCGACGACGGCGCCGATGCGGTCGCGCAGCGCGCCGGCATCGGCGAGCTGCTCCGGCGGCGGCGGCGCGAACGAGCGCAGCACCGACAGCGGCAGGCCGGTCTCGGCGCCGGGCGTGTAGATCGCGACATCGACGGCATCGCGGAACTTCGCGATGCGGTCCGGCGGCTGGCCCCATTCAGCGAGGCCGTTCTTCCAGGTCTCGGCGGTCTTCGCGGCAAACTGCGCCGGCGTCACGCCCTTGCGCTGCGCTTCGGCCGGGTCGACCCAGGGCTCGAAATCAGCGGGCGCGAGGTTCGGGAACGCGAGCAGCAGGTTGCCGAGGTCGCCTTTCGGATCGATGCAGATCGCCGGGATGCCGTCGATCGCGGCTTCCTCGAGCAGCGACAGGCACAGGCCCGTCTTGCCGCTGCCCGTCATGCCGACGCAGACGGCGTGCGTGGTCAGGTCCTTCGCGTCATAGAGGACGAGGTCGTCTTTCAGCGCGTTGGCTGCGGGGTCGAACTTGCGGCCCAGGTAAAAGACGCCCAGCTTCTCGTAGTCGATCGACATGCACCGCCCCCTGATCTGATGCGCCGGCTGCGCCCGCGCTCTGCGATGGGCGATCCGTTCAGCGTGCGCCGACATTGTAGAGAGCGGCGGCGGGGCGTGCATCCACGGGCGCTGGCGCGGTCGGCATCCAATCGATTGGTATCTGCATACCAATAGAAGTTGTCTATTAGAAATCCCGGCCGCAGTGACCTGCTCGCGTCCCGTTAGGATGTGTGGATGGAGACGCTGAGTCCGGAGTTCTGGCAACTGGTCGCCGTTGGATTTGCCGCGCAGCTGATCGACGGCGCGCTCGGCATGGCCTATGGCCTGACCGCCAGCGCGTTCCTGGCGACACTGGGGCACCCGCCGGCGTTCGTCAGCGCCACCGTGCATGCCGCTGAAGTGGTGACGACGGGAGCATCGGGCCTGTCGCATGCGTGGTTTCGCAACCTCGACCGGCGCGTGTTCATGAAGCTCGTGCTGCCCGGCATGGTGGGCGGTGCGCTCGGCGCCTACCTGCTGACCGAGATCGATGGAGACGTGATCCGTCCGTTCGTCTGGGCCTATCTGTTCGTCGCCGGCGTGCTGGTGCTGCGGCGCGCGTTTCGGCGTGCCGAGCCGGAGCTCGCGCGCGCGCCGAGCTACGCGTTTGGCGGCGCGGCCGGATTTCTCGATGCGATCGGCGGCGGCGGCTGGGGGACCGTGACGACACCAACGCTGATCGCGCGCGGCGTGCCGCCGCGTTACGCCATCGGCACAGCCAATGCCGCCGAGTTCTTCGTCACGCTGTCGATCTCGATCACCTTCCTGCTGACCTTCGACTGGCGGCGCTTCGACCTGGTCATCGCGCTGCTGGGCGGCGGCGTCATCGCGGCGCCACTGGGCGCGTGGGTCGCGCGGCACATTCCGGCGCGGATCGCGATGACCGCTGTGGGGTTGGTCGTGATGGCCCTTTCGGTGTTCGGCGCGTGGCGGGCGCTGCTTTCTTGACGGCTGCGCGAACCCACGCCCATACTCCAACGCATGATGAATCGTGACGTGGTCAATCGCTGGTGGTGGCGACCCAACTGAAGAGGTGGGCGCTGGTCCCTGTTCGCTAGTCCGATTCGACAGCCATTTTCCAGAACCCATCCCCGGATACCGGCGATGGGTTTTTTTTTGATCGAGCGCGGAGTTGATGCGTGAAACCGCCTTTTGACATTGCCGGCGATCTCGACACGCCCGTGTCCGCATTCATGAAGCTTGCGGCGTTCAAGCCCGCCTTCCTGCTCGAGAGCGTCGAGGGCGGCGAGCGCCTCGCGCGCTACTCGTTCATCGGATTCGGCGACGCGCTCGACGTCAAGCTGAACGCCGGTGGTTTCAACGTGGGCGGGCAGCGCAGCGGCATGCCAGTCGACCAAGCCGCGCTGCTCGCGACGCTGCGAAGTGCGCTGGCCGCGGCGCCGCGACCGGTTGCGGCGGGCGCTGACGACATCCAACTGCCGCTGGCGGGCGGCCTCGTCGGCTACTCGTCGTACGATCTCGTGCGCTTTTTCGAGCGACTGCCGAACCGCGCCGCGGATGCGGAACCGTTCCCGTTGCTGCACTACCGCGCGCCGCAGTCACTGCTCGTGTTCGACCACCTGACGCGCGGCATCGCGCTGCTGCACGCCGGCAGCGAGGCCGAGCGGCAGTCGCTGCGCCGGGAAGTGGTTGCCGCGCTGCGCGGCGCGCTGCCGCGAGCCCCGGGCGGCGGCCGATACGGCGCGGCCACGGCGTCGATGTCGCGCGAGCAGTTCCTCGCGGGCGTCGCGCGCACGAAGGAGTACATCGCCGCCGGCGATGTCTACCAGCTGGTGCTGTCGGTGCGCTTCGGTGGCCGGCATGAGCTCGATCCGTTCCAGGCCTACCGCGCGCTGCGCCTGATCAACCCGTCGCCGTACATGTACTACTGCGCGATGGACGATGTCACCGTCGTCGGTTCCTCGCCGGAGGCGCTGGTGAAACTGTCGAATGGCCGCGCCGAACTGCGCCCGATCGCGGGCACTCGGCCGCGCGGCGCCGATCCGCACCTCGACCGGCAGCGCGAAGCCGAACTGCTGGCGGATCCGAAGGAGAATGCCGAGCACGTGATGCTGGTCGATCTCGCCCGCAACGATCTCGGTCGGGTCGCGCGCGCCGGCAGCGTGCATGTCGACCCCTATCGTTCGATCGAGCGCTACAGCCACGTCATGCACATCGTCAGCGGCGTCAAGGGCGAGCTCGCACCGGGCCGCGATGCGTTCGACCTGTTCGCGGCGACCTTCCCGGCCGGCACGCTGGTCGGTGCGCCGAAGGTGCGCGCGATGGAGATCATCGACGAACTCGAGCCGGTGCGCCGCAACCTGTACGGCGGCACGGTCGGCTACTTCGGCGCGCGCGGCGCGATGGACCAGGCGATCACGATCCGCACGCTGGTGTTCCGTGGCGACGAGTACAGCTACCAGGCGGGCGCCGGCATCGTCGCGGACAGCGACCCGACGGCCGAGTACGACGAAGTGGGTGCAAAGAGCGGGTCTGCGGCACGGGCGCTCGAGATCGCCGCGGAGGGACTGTGATGACGGGCGACGCACCGCGACTGCTGCTGGTCGACAATTACGACTCCTTTACCTACAACCTGGTGCAGGCCTTCCTCGTGCTGGGCGCAGCCGTCGACGTGCGCCGCAACGACGAAATCAGCGTCGCGGCTGCGCTGGCGCTCGCGCCGACGCACTTGTGCATCTCGCCGGGCCCGGGCACGCCGTACGACGCCGGCGTCTCGATGGACATGATCCGCGCGTTCGCGGGACGCGTGCCCGTGTTCGGCGTCTGCCTCGGTCACCAGTCCATCGTCGAGGTGTTCGGCGGCAAGGTCGTGCGCGCCGGGCGCCTCATGCACGGCAAGACGTCGTCGATCGAGCACGATAGCGCTGGCCTGTTCGCCGGCCTGCCGCAACCCTGCGAAGTCGGGCGCTACCACTCGCTGATCGCGCAACCCGAATCGCTGCCGCCGGATCTGCTCGTGACGGCGCGCACGCCCGAGGGCGAGATCATGGGCGTGCGGCACCGGCGCCTGATGGTCGAAGGCGTGCAGTTCCATCCGGAGAGCGTGCTGACGCCGGATGGTCCCGCGCTGATGGCGAACTTCCTGCGGCAGCAGGGCGGGGTGCGCGCGTGAGCGCGGCGACGCTGCGCGCACTGCTCGAGCGTCTGCTCGAGCGCGGCGATCTCGATGCCGAGGAAGCCGAGTCCGTGCTGCGCGCTCTCGCGGATCCGCAGTTGCCGCCGGCGATGGGTGGCGCCGTGCTCGCCGCCCTGCGCAGCAAGGGCGTGGTCGCGTCGGAATTGCGCGGCTTCGCGCGCGGCATGCGCGCGCTGGCGCGGCGGCCGCAGCTGCCCGCCGCGCCACCGGGCGGCGCCGACATCGCGAGTCGCGCGATCGACATCGTCGGCACCGGTGGCGATGCGTCGCGCAGCTTCAACCTGTCGACCGGGACTGCGCTGCTGGTCGCCGCCTGCGGCGTGCCGGTCATCAAGCATGGCAACCGCTCGATCTCGAGCCAGAGTGGCAGTGCCGACGTGCTCGAACAGCTGGGCTTGCGGCTGCCACTCGACGAAACTGCGGCGGGCGAGTGCCTCGCGGCGACCGGGTTCACGTTCCTGTTCGCGCCGCACTACCACCCGGCGATGAAGGCGATCGCGCCGATCCGCCAGGCCCTCGGCGTGCGCACGGTGTTCAACATCCTGGGTCCGCTGACGAATCCCGCGCAACCGGCGTTTCATCTGATCGGTGCCTATGCGCCGGACGTCGCGACGCTGATGGCGGATTCGCTGGCGGGACTCGCCGCGCAGCGCGCCTTCGTCGTGCACAGCGACAACGGTTGGGATGAGCCGACTCCGGCAGCGCCGTTCACGCTGCACGATGTGCGCGAGGGACGCGTCGCTGTCGGGCGGCGCAGCGCGGCGGACTATGGCTTGCCGGCCTGCGAGCCTGCGGCGCTGGCGGGTGGCACGGCCGCGGCGAACGCCGCTGCGCTCGCCGCGGTGCTGCGCGGCCAGGATCGCGGCGCGCATCGCGACGCGCTGCTGCTCGGCGCAGCGCTCGCGCTCGAGGTCGCGGGCGTCGAGGCGCAGCCGCGCGCGGCGCTGGCGCGGGCGGCGCGCGTCATCGACGACGGCACTGCCGCGCGGACGCTGGACGAGCTGGCGCGCTTTGGCGCCGCGGTCGGCGGAGTCGCGCCATGAGCCAGGATTTCCTCGAATCGATGCGTGTCGCCAGCGCGGCGCGGGTCGCGCGCGCGCTGCAGCTGCGCAGCGAGGCAGCGCTGCGCGCGCATGTGGCGACCCTGCCGCCGGCGCCGCGGCTGCAGCGCTCCGTGGGCGGCTTCGACCTGATCGCCGAGCTCAAGCTGCGCTCGCCGGCGATGGGCCAGCTGCGCGCCGCGGCGAGCGAGGATGTCGCGGCACGCGTGCTCGCCTATGCCGATGCAGGCGCTGCGGCGGTATCCGTGCTGACCGAACCGAGCCGCTTCGATGGCTCGATGCGGCATCTGGAGCAGGCGGCCCGCGCTTTGGCAGCGCGGGCGACGGTCGTGCCTGCGATGCGCAAGGATTTCCTGGTGGCGCCGTATCAGGTGCTCGAGGCGCGTGCGGCCGGGGCGGGCGGCGTGCTGGTGATCCTGCGCATGCTGCCACGCGCCGAACTCGAAGCGCTGGTCGACGAGGCGCTGGCGCAGGGCCTGTTCGTGCTGCTCGAGGCTTTCGACGAGGCCGACATCGAACTCGCCGCCGAGCTGGTCGCGGCCCGCGCCGCGCAGCGCGAGCTGCTGCTGGTCGGCGTGAACTGCCGCGACCTCGCGACGCTCGAAGTCGTGCCGGGTCGGCTCGAGGCGCTGGTGGATCGATTGCCGCGCACGGTGGCACGGGTTGCCGAGAGCGGCGTGGCGTCGGCGGCGGACGCTGCGCGCGTCGCTGCTGTCGGCTACGACCTCGCGCTGGTCGGCAGCGCGCTGATGACGGGCGAGGATCCGCGCACCCTCGTGGTGGCCATGCTCGATGCCGCGCGGATTGCAGTGGCGCAGCGGGTGCGCGGATGAGCGAACTGCCCGCGAATGGTTGGATCAAGATCTGCGGGCTGACCACGCCCGAGGCCGTCGACGCCGCGCTGGCTGCGGGTGCCGACGCGATCGGCTTCGTCTGCGCCGAATCGGTGCGGCGCGTGACGCCGGCGCGCGCCGCTGAACTTGCCGCGCCGGCCTTGGGGCGCGCGAGCTGCGTCGCGGTCACGAAGCATCCCGATCTCGCGCTGCTGCAGGAGATCGACGCAGAATGGTTGCCGGATTTCTGGCAGAGCGATGTCGCAGATCTCGTCGCCGCGGACATCGCGGCGCAGCTGCCGCACGCACTGCGCTTGCCAGTGCTGCGTGCCGGACGACCCTGGCCGGAACCGTTGCCTGCTAGCGCGCTGTTCGAAGGGCCGGTGTCGGGCACGGGGCAGGTCGGTGACTGGGACGAAGCCGCGCGGCTGGCGCAGCGCACGCAGCTGGTGCTCGCCGGCGGTCTGACCGCCGCGAATGTCGCCGCAGCGATACGGCGCGTGCGGCCCTGGGGCGTAGATGTGTCGAGCGGCGTCGAGCTGTCGCCGGGGGTCAAGTCGCCGGCAAAGATCATGGAGTTCGTGCGGGCGGCGCGCGCCGCCTTCGAGGAGTTGCAGTCATGAGGAAGTCGCGATGAATGCCGTCAGCAGCAGCGAGCGCGCCCAGTGGCTCGCGACCGAAATCGCGGGTGGCTTTCCGGATGCGCGCGGTCGCTTCGGTCCGTACGGCGGCCGCTATGTGCCGGAGACGCTGATCCCGGCACTCGAGCGGCTCGAGCAAGGCATGCGTGAACATCTGCACAGCGCCGAGTTCCAGGCGCGGCTGGTGCATGAACTGCGCACCTGGGTCGGCCGACCGACGGCGTTGACCCACGCGCCCCGACTGTCCGCGCGCTGGGGCGCCGAGATCTGGTTCAAGCGCGAGGATCTGGCGCACACAGGCGCGCACAAGATCAACAACGCGCTCGGGCAAGCGCTGCTCGCGCAGCGTCTCGGCGCGAAGCGCATCGTCGCCGAAACAGGTGCCGGACAGCATGGCGTCGCGACCGCGGCGGCCTGCGCGCGATTGGGCCTGCCCTGCATCGTCTACATGGGCGCGATCGACATGGAGCGGCAGGCCCCGAATGTCGGGCGTATGCGGCTGCTGGGTGCCGAAGTCCGCCCCGTCACCGGCGGCGACAAGACCCTGCGCGCGGCGATCGACGAAGCGCTGCGCGACTGGGTCTCCGACCCGACAGACACCTTCTATCTGCTCGGTTCGGCCGTGGGCCCGCATCCCTATCCGCAGCTGGTGCGCGAGCTGCAGGCGGTGATCGGGCGCGAGGCACGCGCGCAGTACCTCGATGCTTGTGGACGCCTGCCGGATGCGGTGCTCGCCTGCGTCGGCGGCGGTTCGAACTCGATCGGCATGTTCCATGCGTTCGTGCCGGATCGCGAGGTGGAGATCATCGGCATCGAAGCCGGTGGACGCGGGCCGGGATTGGGCGACAACGCGGCGAGCCTGTCGTTCGGCCGGCCCGGCGTGCTGCAGGGCAGCTACTCGCTGCTGCTGCAGGATGCCGACGGCCAGATACAGGAGACGCATTCCGTGTCGGCCGGACTCGATTACCCGGGCGTCGGCCCCGAACACGCGCTGCTGATGGCGGCCGGCCGCGTGCGTTATGAGGCAGCCGGTGATGCCGAGTCGCTCGACGCCTTGCGCGAGTGCTGCGAGTTCGAGGGGATACTGCCCGCGATCGAAACCGCGCATGCGCTGCACGGCGCCAAGCGCTGGGCGCAGCAGCATCCGGGGCGCAGCGCGCTGATCTGCCTGTCCGGTCGCGGTGACAAGGACATGCCCACCCTGCAGCGCACGATCCTCGCCGACCTCCATGCGCGCGCTGCTGCCAAGTCGCCGGCGGCGGGTGAGCGATGAGCGTCGCGACGCAGCTGCCGCGCGAGCGGCTTTCGACTGCGATCCGCGTTGCCGCGGCACGCGGCGAGCCGGCGCTGGTGGCATTCCTGACGGCGGGCTATCCGAGCGCCGCGCGGTTTCGCGAGCACCTGACCGCGGTCGCTTCCGCGGCGGATGTCGTCGAGATCGGCGTGCCGTTCACGGATCCGATGGCCGACGGCGTGACGATTCAGCGCTCGAGCCAGGAGGCGCTGCGCCAGGGCGTGAGCCTGCGCTGGATCCTCGCTGAGCTGGGTGCGATGCAGCGCCCCGCCGCGCCACTCGTGCTGATGAGCTATCTGAATCCGCTGCTGAACTACGGTTACGCGCAACTGGCCGCAGACGCCGCGCGTGCCGGAGTCTGCGGCTTCATCGTGCCCGATCTGCCGTTCGACGAGGGCGACGAACTGCGCGCGGCGCTCGCCTCCGCGGGCGTGGCGATGGTGCAGATGGTCACGCCTGTCACGACGCCAGAACGCATGGCGCGGGTCTGCGCTGCGAGCGAGGGCTTCGTCTACGCGGTGACGATGACCGGCACGACCGGGCGCAGTGCTGCCGTGCCGGATTCGGCGCTGCATTACCTGGCCGCCGCGCGCCGCGCGGCGAACGTGCCGCTATGCGCCGGCTTCGGCATCCGTTCGCGCGAGCAGGTGCTGCGCCTCGCGGGCACCGTCGACGGCGTCATCGTCGGTTCCGCGCTCGTCGAGGTGCTGGAGCGCGGCGACGATCCGGCGGCGTTCCTGCGCAGCCTGCGCGGCCACTGAAAGAGACATGGAAGGCTTCACGCAGGCGCATCTGATCGTCACGCTGGTATCCATCGGCATCGTGTCGGCCTGTGTGCTGATCCACTACGAGGCGTTGGCCTGGCTGTCGCAGGCGCTGCCGAAGCTGCACATCCACCGCCGGCCGCGCGTGCTGCTGCTGATCTTCGCGATCCTGGCGGTCCACAGCATCGAGATCCTGCTGTTCGCGCTCGGGTACTTCGTGCTGCTGCATGATCCGGCGTACGGCACGCTCGCGGGTCTCGAGGCCCTGACGCTCGTCAACTGCGGCTATTTCTCTGCGGTCGTGTTCACGACGCTGGGTCTCGGCGACATCGTTCCGCATGGCGCGATTCGCCTGCTCGCAGGCCCCGAGGCGCTGGCGGGCTTCGTGCTGATCACCTGGTCCGCGTCGTTCACGTTCCTCGAGATGCAGTCGTTCTGGAAGCGCGCCTGATGTCGCCGCGCGCCGTGCCCATCGGGCTCGCCGTGCTGCTCGGCGCGCTGTCGATGGTCAGTCCATTCTCGATCGACACTTTCTTCCCGAGCTTCCGCGCGATGCAGTCCGAGTTCGGCATCGGGCCGCTCGAGATGCAGCAATCGCTGACGGCGTATCTCGTGCCCTTCGCGCTGCTGTCGCTGGTGCATGGGCCATTGTCGGACGCGCTGGGTCGCAGGCCCGTCGTGCTGTGGGGCATCGGCGCGTATGCGCTGGCGTCGCTCGCCTGCGTGTTCGCACCGAGCTATGCGACCCTGCTGTTGTTTCGCGCCGCGCAGGGCATGACGGCTGGCGTGGGCATGGCGGTCGGTCGCGCCGTGATCCGCGATCGCTTCGAGGGCGTCGAGGCGCAGCGCCTGATGAGTGCCGTGACGATGGTCTTCAGCGTCGCGCCCGCCGTCGCGCCGATCGTCGGCGGCTGGATCCACGTGCTCGCGGGCTGGCGCACCGTGTTCGCCTTCCTCGCGGTGTTCGGCGCGGCGTTGTGGTTCGCCGGATTCCGCCTGCTGGCCGAGAGCCATCCGCCAGCGCGTCGCGTGCCGCTCGATGCCCGCGCGTTGGCGCTGACGTCGTGGCGCATTCTGGCCGATTCGCGGTTCCTGCCGCTCGCGATTGCCTGCGGCCTCAGCTTCGCTGCGGCGCTCGTCTACGTCGGCTCCGCGCCCGCGCTCGTGTTCGACCATTGGGGTCTGTCGGAAACGCAGTTCGCGGTGCTGTTCATCCCCATCGTGGCCGGCTTCGTGCTGGGCGCGGCGCTGTCCGGCCGTCTGGCGGGGCGCTGGCAGCCGACGCGACAGGTCTGGACAGGCTTCGCGGTGTCAGCGACTGCGGCGGCGAGTGGGCTTGCGCTCCAGCTGCTGACAGAATCACCGCCGCGCCTGGCCGAGCAGTTCGTCATCACGGCGACTTCATTCGGCGTGCAGCTCGCTTTCCCGCCGATCACGTTGCGCATGCTCGATCTGTTCCCGACGACCCGCGGTTCCGTGGCTTCGGTGCAGTCTTTCGTCGCGCTGCTGATCGGCGGGACGACGATCGGCGTGGTCGCGCCCCTGCTGCAGGGCTCGCTGCTCGCCTTGTCGGCCTGGTCGCTGCTGGCGTCGTTGACAGCAGCCGCCCTGTGGGGCATCAGTGCGCGACGGAGGTGAAGGCGATGCTTGATTCGGTGCACCACATCAACATCCTGGTGCGCGACATTGAGCGCGCGCGGGCGCGCTTCGTGCAGGCCATGGGTGTCGAGTTCGGCGCCCTCGAGACGCTCGCGGCGCGCGGTGCCGTTGCGTCACGCGCGCGGATCGGTGCGACCTGGCTGGTGCTGGTGCAGCCGACCGATCCCCATGGCGTGCCGGGTCAGCGGCTCGCGGCACGCGGCGAGGGCGTGTTCCTGATTTCGTTCGGCGTCGCAGACCTCGATGCGGCGATCGCGTCGCTGGCCGCGCGTGGCGTTGGCTGCACGTCGGCCGAGCCGCGTCGTGGTCTCGACGACTGGTGCGTGATCGACACCGCCCTCGGCGCGGAGTTCGGCGTCGACCTGCAGCTATGCGAGGCGCGGCGCGAAGAGGGCTGACTCGATCAGGCGCTGGCGCCCTGCGGCAGCGCGCGTGCCAGCGGGCCATAGCGTTGCAGGATCTCGTGCGCGGGCATGGAACGCGCGGTCAAGTAGCCCTGCACGTCGTCGCAGCCATGCCGCTGCAGCCAGTCGAGCTGTGCCTGGGTTTCGACTCCCTCGGCCGTCACGGACATCCCTAGGCTGCGCGACAGGTCGAGCACGGACCGCACGATCGCGGCGTCGACGGAATTCTCGTGCAGATGCTGGATGAACGCCCGATCGATTTTCAGCGAATCGGCCGGAAAGCTCTTCAGGTAGGCAAGCGACGAGTAGCCGGTGCCAAAATCGTCGATTGCAACCTGGCAGCCGAGCTCGCGCAGCTGGTGCAGGTGATTCTGCGCGCGCGAGCTGTCCCGCATCAGCACCGATTCGGTGATCTCGACGACGAGGCTGCCCGGATCCACCTGCGAAGCCTCGAGTTCGCGGCGGATCGTTGCGATCGGGTCGCCATGCAGGAAGTGCTTGCCGGAAACGTTCACGGAGACGCGAGTATCGAGGCCGGCCGCCCGCCAGTTGTACACCTGGCGACAGGCCGAGCGGATCACGAAGGCATCGATCTCGAGGATCAGACTGGACTCCTCGGCGAGCGCCACGAACAACGCAGGCGAAACCGGGCCGCGAGTCGGATGAAACCAGCGCAGCAGCGCCTCGACGCCAGCGAGCCCGCCGTCCGCTAGGCGGATGCGCGGCTGGTAGTGCAGCAGCAATTCCTCGTCGCGGACCGCGCGCCGCAACTCGGCGTCGAGCGCGATTCGTTCGCGGGCGCTGGCACCTATCGCGTCCGTGTAGACAGCCGGCTCGACTCGCGAGTCCCCTCGGGCGCGATCCCGCGCCGTCGCTGCCCGCATCATCAAGGTCTCGGGCTCGTCGCTGTGCTCGCGGTGCAGCGCAATCCCGATCACGGGTTCGACGAAGAACTCATGCGGCGGCACCGGCACCGGATTGCGGAACCACTGCGAGATCGCGTTCGACGCTTCGAGCGCCAGCGAGCGAACGTCCGATCCGCCCACGCAGACGAGAAACTCGGAATCGCCGGTGCGCGCGACGTCGATGCTGGCGCGCGACAGCAGGGCCGACTGGAGGAAGGCCGGCAGGCGGCGTCCGATCGACACCAGCGCGCTGTTGCCTACCGGAATGCCGAAGTTCTCGAAGATCCGCGCGACGCCGCCGATCTCGACGCTGAGCACGGCAACGCCGCGATCATGCTGCTGGTCCGCGAAGTTCATGGCCTCGGCGATCATGCTGATCGCGGACCGTCGGTTCGGCAGGCCCGTGACGGCGTCGAAGTAGGCCAGTTCGCGCGCGCGCGCCTCGTTCTCGGCGCTGCGCAGGACGTAACGCAGCCGATGCGGCATCAGGGGCCAGTTGACGGGCTTGGCGATGAAGTCCGTTGCGCCGGCATCGTAGGCGCGGTTGATGGAGGCGGAGTCGTCGCGACTCGTGATCATGATGATGGGCAGGTGCCGCGTCGTGGCACTGGCGCGCAGCTTGCGGCAGACCGCGTAGCCGTCGAGCCGCGGCATCGCGACATCGAGCAGCACGACGTCGTAGTCGCCGATGCTGCCGGCGCGCAAGGCCGTCGCGCCGTCGGTCACCGTATCCACGTCGAAGCCTTCTGCCTCGAGCGCTTCGCGCAGCAGCATCAGGTTGATCTCATCGTCGTCTGCGACGAGCACGCGGACTGTGCGGTCGGCTGACGGCATCATGCATGTCTCCGCAGCAGCGCGGCATCGAGTTCAGCCACCGTGATGCGTTGCGCTGCGCGCAGCGCCTCGATCTGCGCACCCAGGTCGCCGTCCGAACCTGCCTCGCAGGCCGCCTCGATCTCGTGAGCCAGTTTCGACAGACCCGTCGCGCCGAAGTAAGCGGCGGATGCTTTCAGCAGGTGACATTCGCCGGCGATCGCGGCGAGGTCGCCCGACCTGTAGTACTCCGTGATGACACGCACCTGTTCGGTCGATTTCTCGACGAACGCGCGGCCAACGCGTTCCAGCAGCCCGCGCGATCCGGGGCGCTCCAGCGCTTCGATTCGTGCCAGCGCATCGGCGCTGATTGTGTCGCTGACCCTCGCGGCAAGCGTCGGCGCCTGCGGTGCCGCTGCCGGCGCGTCGTTATCGGGACTCATTTCGCCGGGGAGGGCGGGTATCGCCGGCACCCATCGGTGCAGCGCTTCTCCCAGCGCCTCGAGCGCCAGCGGCTTGCAGAGGAAATCGTCCATGCCGGCCTGGTAGCAGGCATCGCGGTGCGCGGCGTCGCTGTGGGCGGTCAGCGCGATGATCGGCGTTCGCCGGCCATCGCGCTCCGCGGCGCGGATCCGACGCGTCACGGTCGGGCCGTCGAGCTCCGGCAGGTTCATGTCCATGAGAATGACGTCGAAGCGCTGTTCGGTGGCGCGTTGCAACGCGTCGTCGCCCCGGCTGGAAATTTCCCAAGAGCAATCCAGCAGTCCGAGCATGCCGCCGATGACATCTGCATTGACCGGGTGGTCCTCGGCCACAAGTACCCGCGGCCGGGGCGCGCCACTGCGGCGCGCAGCGCCTGATTCGTCGCTGGTCGCCAGGCGAGGCGAGGACGCCGCAACGGCCGGACGCGCACCCGCGATCGCATCAAGCACGGAGGCGGGACGAACAGGTTTGTCGAGCACGTGGACCTGGGCTGCGGACGGCGCATCGCGCAGGATCGCGGCAATGTGGCCACCCGCAGCGAGCATCAGTGGCGCGCGCACCGGTTGATCGGTGATGTAATCGACGAGGTCGGCCAGATCCGGGACGGCGGTGTCGACGTCGACGAGCGTTGCAGCATCAGCATCGCTGTCGCGGCGCACCCAGTTCGCGCCCGGATCCCACTCGAACTCGATGCCCCAGCGCGCGCACAGGCGCCGCGCGGAGTCGGCAAACGCATCGCGTCGCGAGACGACGCGCAGCCTTCTGGCGCGCAACGGGACCGGTGCCGCGCGATTCGGCATGCGCAGCAGTTCGAGGTGGACCGTAAACGCCGAGCCCTTGCCGAGCTCGCTGTCGACCTGGATTCGTCCGCCCATCAGCGAGACGATCTCGCGGCAGATAGACAGGCCCAGCCCCGTGCCGCCGAAGCGGCGCGTCGTCGATTCTTCGGCCTGTGCAAACGGTTCGAACACCCGATCGAGCGCAGCGCGTGGAATGCCGATGCCGGTGTCGCGAACGAACAGGGTGACCGCCGCGCGGCCGCTGGCGCCAGCGTCGATGTCGGCGCCAACCACGATCTCGCCCTTCTGGGTGAACTTGATCGCGTTGCCGATCAGGTTCATCAATACCTGTCGCAGCCGCCCCACATCGCCGCGCAGCATCATTTCGTCGACCTTTGCCGGCGCGATGATCAGCTCCAGCCCGCGCGCCTGAGCCTGCGCAGCGAACACCCCGGTCGCTTCGCACAGCAGGGTATCGAGCTCGAACGGTGCAGAATCGAGCGTGAGCTTGCCCGACTCGACCTTGCTGATGTCGAGGATCTCGTTCAGCACCAGCATCAGCGCGTCGGACGATGTGGCCAGGTTGCGTGCGAGATGTTCCTGCCGGTCGTTCAGTCGGGTGCGACGCAGCAACTGCACCATGCCGACGATTCCGTTCATCGGCGTGCGGATCTCATGGCTCATGCGCGCCAGGAACTGGCCCTTCGCCCTGGCCAGTCGATCGAGTTCGGCATTGCGTTGCCGCAGCTCGCTGGTGCGCTGCGCCACTTCCGTCTCGAGGCGTGCCCGCGTTTCGGTTGCGAGCCGCAGCTTGCGCTGCTGTGCCGCGTACCAGGAGCCGAGCGCCAGCAACGCCAGAATCGAATACAGCACGATTGCGGCCGGGGATTTCCAGGGCGCTGGCTGGACCGACAGCGGCAACTCGAATGCGGCATCGCCCCACGCGCCATCTGGACTCTCGGCCCGTACCTCTAGCACGTAATTGCCTGAAGCTAGATTCGTGAAGTTGATGTCGCGCTGCGTGCTGGGAGGCGACCACTCGTCCGACAACCCCCGCACGCGGTAGGCGTAGAGGTTGCGGGCCGGTGCGGTGAAGTCCAGGGCCGCAAACTCGAGAGTGACGCTGGTGTCGCGGTGGTCGAGCTGCAGGGATCGCAGCGCGCTCAGCGAGGCTGCAGGCAGGGGCTGTGAGCCCAGGCGATGCACGGCTGTAAGCACTAGGGGCGGCGCGTCGGCAGGCGTGTCGTCGATCACGAGCGGATCGTAGAGATTGAAGCCGCCTGCGCCACCGAACACGAGCCTGCCGTCGGCGAGGCGGTGGAAGGCGCCGAAGTTGAATTCCTCGCCCTGCAGGCCGTGCTCGCGATGAAAGCGCTTGACCTTCCCCGACTTCGGTTTCAGGCGCGCCAGCCCCTGGTTGCCGCTCAACCAAAGCGTACCCTGCTCATCGGACAACACGCCATAGACGGCGTTGCTGCTGAGGCCGTCATCCGTGGAGATGTTCGCGAACGTCACGGCATCGGGCTTCGAGACGTCCCCGTCGAACCGATCGAGTCCGCCGCCATCCGTGCCTATCCAGAGCGTGCCCGACTGATCGACGTGCAGCACATAGATGGTGTTGGACGAAAGACTGCTGGCGTTGCTGGAGTCGTGGCGCCACTGCGCGAGCACCGCGCCAGCTTCGCTGAGGGCATTGAGACCGCCACCATCGGTGCCAACCCACAGCGTGCCGTCGGGTGTCTGGGCGATCGAGGTCGCGCGCGGACTGGATAGCGACGCGTCGTCGCGCGGATCGTGCGACACGCGCGTCACGCGGCCCGTATCCGGATCGATGATGGCGATGCCGCCGCCAAATGTGCCGACCCAGATGCGTTGGTCGCGCGCCTCCAGCAACGCCATGATGCCGTCGGCGCCGAGACTGGCCGCGTCGTCAGGGCGAGTGCGATAGCGGCGCACGGCCCCGTTCGCGGCGACGTGCACCAGGCCCGCGTTCATCGTGCCAATCCACAGGCCGCCGCGGCGATCCTTCAGCAGTGACATCACGCGGCGATCCGCGAGCAGGTCCGGGCGCCGCAGCACGGACTCCGCCGCCTCCAGCGCGCCGGTCGCGGGGTCATAGCGCAGCAAGCCCGAGCCGTGCGTGCCGATCCACAGGCGCCCGGCGGCATCGCCCGCGAACGCCATGGCGTGCGCGGTGCGCAGCGTCTCGGGGCGTCGATGGCCGAATGACCAGCTGCGCGGATTCCAGCGGCTTGCGCCGCCGGCCCGCGTGCCCACCCAGAGCAGGCCGGAGCGGTCCTTGTACAACGACATCACATAGCTGTCGCGCAGCGTCGTGACGTCCGAGGCATCGTGCGCATACCGCACGAAGCGGCCGCTCGATTGATCCAGCAGGTTCAGACCGTTCGCGGTGCCCACCCAGAGCTGGCCCGAACCGTCGTCGAGAATCGCACGCACGTCGCCGCTCGACAGCGCGCCATCTGCGCCCGGGACGAACGCCTCGAAGCCGCGTTCGTCGCCGTTGAAGCGCGCGAGTCCGCGATCGAAGCTTCCAACCCAGAGTCCGCCGCTGCGCGACACATGCAGCGTCGAGACGCGACCGCTCGGCAGCGACTGCGGTGTCGAAGCGTCGTGCTGAAAGCGGCGGAAACGCCCGGACCGCGATGCCAGGCGGTTCAGGCCGTTGTCGGTGCCGACCCAGATCACGCCATTGCGGTCCTCGGCCAGCGCGGTGACGACGTCGCTGCTGAGAGAGTCGGGCGTCAGCGGATCATGGCGGAATCGCGTGATGCGGCCGCTGCGCGGGTCGAGCACGTTGAGGCCGCCGCCCGTGGTGCCGATCCAGATTCGTCCATCGCTCGCTATCAGCAGAGTGCGGGTCGAATCGCTCGACAAGGTTGCCGGATCCGCCGGATCGTGGCGCCACGTCTGGATCCGCTCGGTGCGCGGATCGAACCGCGCTACGCCGCCGTTCTTGACCGCCAGCCACAGCTGCCCGTCCTTGTCCGTGGCGATGTGCCAGATGAAGCTGCTCGCGAGGCCGTCGCGCGAGGCGCGATCGCGACCAAAGCGGCGCAGTTCATAGCCGTCATAGCGATATAGACCGTCTTCGGTGGCAAGCCAGATGAAACCCCGGGCGTCCTGCACCGTGGCCATCACGGTGCTCTGCGACAGGCCATCCTCGGCACCGATGTGCTTGAACACCATCGGCGAGCTGGCCCACGACGTGCCGAGTAGCAGCGCCGCGCAGAGCAGCGCCGCACGGGCGCAGCGGGACAGCAGGGCAGTGGGTCGGGTCATGCGGGGCGTCGCGAGCCGGGAACAGTACTATCGGCACGCGGGCGCAGGGGCTTAAGCAGGGCCGTCACAATCCTGTGCAACGACGCTTTCGGCGCGAGCTATTCCTGCGGCACCCAATGATTGATGGAGGCCAGGCCCATCAGCTCAGTGGTTGCGGGCGAGCCATCGACCCAGCCGAGACTGCGGCTCCAGACATAACCCTGCGACCACGTGTAGCCCTGGGTCCAGGTCGAGCTGCGGCTCCAGACGTAACCTTGCGACCACGTGTATCCCTGGCTCCAGGTGTAACCCTGGCTCCAGGTGTATCCCTGGCTCCAGGTATAGCCCTGGCTCCAGGTGTAGCCGTCGGCGCTCGCGGGCAGGCCCCAGACGCCTGCTCCCATGTCCATCACGTAGTACCTGCCGTCGGTGTCCTGATTGGCGGGCCCGCCGAAGTGCGCCGTGCCGGCAAGGTCAGCGGCGACGTCGAGGCCGCGATTCGCGCAGCGCGTTGCCGTCGTCGTGACCGCCGTCGGTGCATGCACGAGGCCGGCGCCCTGCTGGAACACGCTGTAGGCCAGCCGGTTCTCGCCGGTGACGGCGGGCCGCGCGGCGGACATCAGCCGGCACTTGACCTCATCGGGGGTCAGCCGGGGATGCGCCTGCAGCAGCAGTGCGACGACGCCGGACGTCACTGCCGCGGACTGCGACGTGCCGCTCATCGTGAACAGGGTGTCCTTCGACTTCATCTGCGTGCCGAAGTTTCGCACCAGGGTCGAATCGCTGGGCATCGTCGCAATCATGTGACCGCCCGGTGCAACCAGCTCCGGCTTCACGAAGCCCTCGAACGTGGGACCCGTTGACGAGAACGACGCGAGTCGATCATCGCTGCTGTCGGTCGGCGTGTAGTGGTCGGTCAGTGCGCCGACAGTGATCACATACGGCACGTTGCCGGGCACGCCGATCGTCATGGCTTGCGGGCCGGAGTTGCCCGCCGATGTCACGACGACGATGCCGGCCTGCCACAATTTCATCACCGCCTGGTTCAGCGGGTCTTCCCAGTACCACGACTGCGGCGGTGCGCTGAACGACAGGTTGACGACGCGGATCTTGAAGTTGCGCGCGTTGGCGGCGATCCAGTCAAGGCTCTCGATCACATCCAGATAGCTGCCAAGCCCGGTCGAATCGAAGGCCCGCGCGACGACGACGCCAGCGCCGGGCGCGACGCCGTAGCTGTTGCCGGCGAGGCTGGTCGCGCCGCTGGCAGCGACCGCGGTGACATGGGTGCCGTGGCCGCTGCCGTCGGTGGTGATGGCGCCACCGCGGGCGCTACCGACGAAGTCGACGCGCGCCGCGATGCGACCGCTGAACCGGTCTGCGGCGCTTTCGAACAGGCCGGAGTCGACCACGGCGATCGTCACGCCGGCGCCGTTGATGCCCCGTGCGTGTAGTTCGTAGGCGCCGACATGCTTCGGGTACTGCGTTTCCAGCAAGTTATGGTTCCTGGTGCTGTCGCCGTCGCTGAACGTCAAGCGGCTGTTGAAGCGATCGGTGGCCTGTTGCCGCGGCAGGGATGTGGACGTAGATGTAGACGCCGATGTCGTCGTCTGGCTGCTCTTCTTCGAGCTGATGGCTAGCGCGCGATCGGCGTGCAGCTTGAGTCCGGCAACGTCGCGCAACGCTGCCGCCTGGGATGCCGTCAGCTGCGCCCCAACCGCGCCGATCAACTTGAGTTCACTGATGACAACGCCCCCCGCCGCACGCACGTGACTCGCGGCCACGGTGCTGTCGGCGGCCTGCACGATCCAGCTGCTTGCACTCTCCTGCACGGCGGCGCGGGGCGCGCTGGCGGTGGGGCCTGCGACGGACGCCGCCACGCCCAGGGAGGCGGCCGAGCCGAACAGCAGGCTCAGAGTCAGTTTGTATCGGAGTGCGTTGAACATGGCTGGGTTCCGGCAATGCGCTTGTTGCTTGATGCACGGATTGAACCAGAGCGTGGCCGGTGTGGCTTTGTGACGGGCGTCTCTAGGCGGGTCGCAGACTGTGACGCAGGCCACATATTCGAGGTGTCAAATGGAACCCCGCCTATCAGCGACGGGCGCGTTTCCCCGATCCCGTTGCAGGGCGCTTCGCGATCTCGCCACTCGCGTTCCGCAGCGCGACGCCGAAGTGATCGCCCAGGCCTTGGGTGGCGCCGAGCTGCTGCCAGCGCTGCAGGTCTGCGGCGGTGTCGATGCCGCTGACGATCGGTGTCAGTTCGATCGCGCGCGCGACGGCGAGCGCGGCGGCCGCGGCCCGCCCGGCGACTGCGTCGTCGCGGGCCGCGATCGCGAGCCCGCGGTCGAGCTGCAGACCCCACAGCGGCATGCGCGCCAGTCGCGGCAGCGAACTGACGCCGCGCCCGAACTCGTCGACGACGAGTCGGACGCCGAGTTCTGCGAACGGGCGCAGCACCTTTCCGGCTGAACTGATGCCGGCCAGCACGCGCTCGGACAGGCGCAGCTCCAGCTGCCCCGGCTGGATCTCGCCGGTGTCGATCCACTCGCGCACGTCGTCCAGCAGCGCCTCGGACGCAAGATGCTGGCGCAGCGCGCCGAACGAGATCCGGAAGTCGCCGCGCCCAAGGGCCCGCAGCGCCGGCGCATCGCGGCGCAGGCGGCGCAGCGCCCAGCGCGACAGGTCCAGCGCGAGCCCCGTGCTCTCTGCGACGGGCAGGAACTCCGAGGGCTTGATGTCGTGGCGCAACTCGCTGGGCCAGCGCAGGTAGGCGTTGACCGAGGCGAGGCGCCCATCGGCAAGATCGCAGCGGGCCGCATATCGCAGCGCGAACGCATCGCCGGCGATGGCATCGCGCAGTTCGCGCTGGAAGTCGAGGCGCGCGAGCGAGCGCAGCTTCAGCGTGTCGGAATAGAAGTGCACGCCGCCGTCCTCGCTGCGGCGCGCCTCGAGCATCGCAGTCTGGGCATGATCGAGCAGCGGCTTCGTCTGGGTGGCGTCGTCGCCGAGCACGGCGATGCCGATGGCAGGTTTGACGCTGAACTGGGCATCGCCCACCGAGACCGGTTCCCGGAGCCGGTGCGCGAACTCGACGGCGAGGTCGCGCAGCGCGCCGCGTTCGTCGAACTCACGCACGATCAGGCCAAACACACTCTCACCGATGCGTGCAACGCGCCACACGCCTTCGTTGTCGCTGGGCGCGCCGTCGGGCGCGAGCCGTTGCAGCAGCGTGTCGACGACCTGCTGGCCGACCGCGTAGTCGATGATGCCGCCTATGTCGTTGATGCCATCGACATGCACCATGCACAGCGCGAGGCGGCGCTCCCGCAGCATTGCATCGGCAATTTCGTCCTGCAGCAGCGCGAAGAACGCGCGACGCTCGACTGCCCCGCTGCGCACGCCTTCGCGATCGCCCTCGACGACCGCCGTGCTGGATTCGCGGATCACGCATACGACGCGGTCGCGTCCGTGTGCGGAAATCCGCGCCTCGAACGAGCGGCCCTGTTGCGAAAAGTTCAGCGATTCGCTGCCGCGGTTGCTGATCGCGCGGCGCACGAGCTGGCGAATCCGGGCGCCGGTCTCGGCGTCCCAGATCTCGTCGGGGCTGCGGCCTGCGAGCGGCTGGTCAGCGCAGCGCACGCCCAGCAGGCGCCCGCCGAGATGCCGCAGCACCACGCCGTCGCGGCCGAGGAACGCGACGAAATCCGGCATGGCCTCGATCAGCGAATCGTCGCTCATCGATCTGACGGGCCTTGCAGGATGCGCAACTCGTCGACGGTGTCGGTGCCGCTGATCAGCGGGCGCCGCACATCGAGATAGCCGCCTTCCTCGAGGGTGGTCGCATCGCGTTCGATGGCTTCGTGCACCGATAGCAGGTCCAGCGCGCGATCCGTGCAGCACCAGCCGACCCAGGTGTTGCGCTGCCGCTTGGCGCGGTAGAGCGCTGCGTCGGCAACGGCCAGCGTTTCCTCGAACGAGCCGCGATCGTGATAGTTCGGAATCAACGGATAGACCGAGAAGCCGATCGAGCAGCTGGTGCGTGCGGCGACGCCGTCACCGATGCGGAAGATCTGCTTGGAAACCGCCGACCGGATGCGCTCCGCCAGATCCGACGCTGCGTTCATGTCGGCGCCCTGGCACAGCAACAGGAATTCATCGCCGCCCCAGCGCACGACCTGATCGCTGCTGCGCGAGACGCGCTTGAGGATCTCCCCGATCTGCAGCAGCACCCGGTCGCCGGCTTCGTGGCCATGCTGGTCGTTGATCGGCTTCAGTCGATCGAGGTCAACCATCATGATGGAGAACTGCGGGGCCGGGACGCCCGGCGCGCGTGCTTCTCTGATCAGGCGCCCGACGGTGTCGTACAGCGCGCGGCGATTGCCGAGCCCCGTCAGCGGATCTGTGTAGCTCGCCTCGCGCAACTGGCGGTTCGCCACCTCGAGCTGCCCGTTGCGCAGGTTCAGCTCCTCGGTGTGCTCCTCGACTTCGCGTTCCAGGCGACGCTTGTAGGACGCCTCGCGTTCGAGCCGGCGTTGCTGGCTGAACCAGACCGACGCCAGCAGCGCTAGCAACGCGGCGGCATACAGTGTCCAGGCCCACCAGCGCTGCCACGGTGGCGGCTCCACGCCGATCGCAATCGAGGCACCCTGTTCGTTCCAGACGCCGTCACTGTTCGACGCGCGCACGCGGAACACGTAGTTGCCGCCGTCGAGGTCGGTATACGTCGCCTGGCGTTGCGTGCCGGCGTCGACCCAGCCCGCATCGAAGCCTTCGAGCATGTACTGGTAGCGGTTCTCGGCTGGCGCAGCGAAGTCGAGTCCGGCAAAGCGCAACGCCAGTACGTCGTCATTGTAGCCGAGGCGCATCTCCTGCACGGCTTCGTGCGGCATGCCGAGGTCCGCCCGCGCATTGAGCTTCAGAACCTCGGTGATGACGACCGGAGGCACGTGGGTGTTGGTCTGCAGTCGCTCGCTGAAGAAAGCGTTGTAGCCCTGTGCACCGCCGAAGAACAGTTCGCCGGACGGCGCAGCGTAGTGCGCGCCGAAGTTGAACTCATCGCCCTGCAGGCCGTCGCTGCGCCGGAAGTTCGAGAACTGCCGCCCCTTGACGTCGAAGCGGGACAGGCCACGATTCGTGCTGAACCACAGCCGGTCGCGCGCATCCGACTCGATGCCGTAGACGGTGCTGTTCGGCAGGCCGTCGGCCTCCGAGAAATTCTCGAACGCCAGCCCGCGCGCGGACAGCGGCGAGCCCAGCGCCCGGTCGAGGCCGCCGCCGCGCGTGCCGATCCATACCTGTCCGCCCTCATCGACATGGATGTCGTACACCGTGTTCGCGCTCAGCGAGCTTGCGATGGCGGCGTCATGGCGGTATTGCCGGAAGCGGCCGGTGGCCGGGTCCAGCACGTTCAGGCCGCCTCCATCGGTGCCGACCCAGATCAGCCCGGCGTGGTCTTCCGCGATCGCGGTGGCCCGGTCGCTCGACAGTCCGTTGCCGCCCTGGCGATCGACCGGGTAGCGACGCACGCTGTCGTCGCCGGCGTCGATGCGCGCGATGCCGCCGCCGAAGGTGCCGACCCAGACGTTGCCGCGCGAATCCAGCGCCAGCGCCATGACGCCGGGCGCGCTCAGCGATGTCGGGTCGTCCTTGCGGTAGGTAAAGCGATCGATGCGGCCGGAGCGCAGGTCTAGACGTGCAATGCCCGCCGACATCGTTCCCGCCCAGACCCGGTCGCGCGCGTCGACGAGCACGGCCATGACGTTGTCGTCGCCGATGTCAGATGTACGATCGTCGCTTCGGCCATAGCGTTGCAGCGTGCCGCCGCGGCGATCCAGCGCGACCAGACCGCCGCCGAACGAACCGATCCACAACTTGCCGCTACTGTCTTCGGCAAACGACGTGACGTTGTTGGCGGCGCCGTCGCCGAGCTGCCGATGCCCGAACGCCCAGGTGCGCGGATTCCAGCGCGCGAGGCCCCCGGACTTCGTGCCGATCCACAGCAGGCCACCGCGGTCTTCGAACAGAGTGGTGATGTGGTTGTCGGGCAGCGTCGTCAGGTCGCCCGGTTCCTGGCGCACAACGTTGAAGCGCTCGGCACGCCGATCGAGCAGCGCCAGGCCGCGCGAAGTGCCTACCCAGATGCGGCGCGCGCTGTCCTGCAGCAGCGCCGTGACCCGGTCGTCGGGCAGGCTGCTGCGAGCATCGGCCGCATGGCGCAGCAGCAGCAGCGAGCCCGCTGCCGGATCGAGCCGACCGAGGCCTGCGCTGGTCGCAAGCCAGATCGTGCCTCGCTCGTCGATCTGCAGCGCCGTGACATGCCGGCGCACGCCGGCAGGCAGCGCGGCGGCGAGCCGATCGCTCCAGCGCGTGACGCGTTCTGTGCGGGGGTCGAGGCTGTCGAGGCCTCCTTCGCTTGCGATCCAGATCCTGCCATCGACGTCTTCGGCGATATCCAGGATCGCGTCGTTGCTGAGCGAATCCGGGTTGCTGAGATCGCGCCGGAACTGGCGCGTCTGGCCGTCGCGCAGATCGATCAGCGTCAGGCCGTCGCCACGGGTGCCGACCCAGAGCCGCCCGCCGCGATCGAACTTGAGTGCGCGGACCGTTGCCTGCGGATCGAGCAGGGCCTTGCCGTCGGCCCCGAGCAGCGGCCGGAAGTGCCCCGTCGCGTCATCGCGCATGACGACGCCGCCGCCATCTGTGCCGACGAAGAGCCGTCCCTGTGCATCGCGCGCGATCGCGGAAATCCAGTTGTTGGGCAGGCTGCGCGCATCCTCGCGATCGCGCACGACGTGCAGGAACTCGTAGCCGTCGAAGCGGTTCAGGCCGTCTTCGGTGCCGATCCAGATGAACCCGCGGCCATCCTGGTGGATCGCCGTGACGCTGCCCTGCGATAGCCCGCTATCCGCGCCGAGGCGCGCGAACAGCATTTCCTCGGACGGCGACTGCGCTGTCGCGGGCGGCGCGCAGATCGCCACGAGCAACCCGGCCATTGCCACGACGAAGCGACCGACGCGCTGTCGGTCCGTATCGTTGCGGCGTTGATCTGGCGGGTCGAGCATGGTCTTCCACGAGGTTGCGGGCGCGCCGGTACCGTCGACAGGAACCGCCGCCCGTGCATCGTACGAACCGGCGCAAGTCCCGTCCGGTAATCGCCCGCAATTGGCGCGAGATTGAGTTCAGTTCTCCGGTTTGTGAAACACGTCACACGTGGTGCCGGCTCAGTCCTCGTTGATCCGGATCGACTGGTTGCCGACGCTCATCGCGGTATTGTCGCCCGTGACGGCGTTGTTCCACAGGTAGCCATTGCTCCAGAGGTAGCCGTTCGACCACAGGTAGCCATCGCTCCACAGATAGCCGTTCGCGCTCGCGAAATTGTTCGACCACAGGTAGCCGTTGCTCCACAGATAGCCCGCGCCCCAGGCCGTGTTGCCCCACAGGCGGGCGGTGTCTTCGACCATGATCGCGGTGCCCGTGTCCGAGCGCGCCATCCGCGGCGACAGCGCCGGCACCGTCAGCCGGCCGGTGTCGGCCAGCGCGGCGCGCACGTCGAGCACGCCCGTGCCCGCGATCGTCGCGTCTTCGCTGCGCTTGCGCGATGAACGCATCAGGCGAGCCTTGACGGTGGCGGGATTCAGCGTCGCGTCCCGGCTCAGCATCAGCGCCGCCGCGCCCGACACCATGGCCGCCGACATGCTCGTGCCGCTGAGGCGCAGGTGGTTGGTCGCATTGCAGCCCATGCCGCAGGTCGGCGTGCGGCTCGGCAGCAGCGTGCGCAGGCGCGAGTTGGCCGGAACGGTCGCAGTGATGCCTTGACCCGGCGCGACCAGGTCAGGCTTCAGCACGCGGTCGATCAGCGACGGGCCGCGCGACGAGAACGTCGCGATGCTGTCGTCCGCGAAGTTCGTTCCGGTCCCCGCGTCGTTCAGCGCGCCGACGGTGATGACCTTGCGCGAGTTGCCCGGGCTCGTGATGGTCATGTGGCCGTAGCGGCCGTAGTTGCCGGCCGAAGCCACGACGACGAAGCCGCTGTCGACGAGCTGGTCGACTGCCCGGACCAGCGGATCGGTGTCGATGCTCTCGAACACCGGCGTGCCCAGCGACAGGTTGACGACGCGGATGCCGCGCGCTGCGCCGTTCGCCAGCAGCCAGTCGAGGCCCGCCAGCACATCCCACAGGTCGCCGCGACCGCGGCCGTCGAGCACGCGCACGTCGTGCAGCGCGATGCCGCGCGCGACGCCGGGGAAGTTGTTGGCGGAAGACGCGGCCGTGCTGCCGATGATGCCGGCGACGTGCGTGCCATGGCCCAGCAGGTCGTTCGGCTCGCCTCGATTGACGTCGATCGTGACGTTGTCGATCCACAGCGTCGAGGCCGCGCCGCTGCGAGCCACGCGGAAGCGGATGCGCGTGTTGGCGCTGCGGTACGGCGTCAGATCGTAGGACCAGCCCCGGCCCTGCTCGTTCCACCCGAAGCTGTCGAGCGTGGACCAGGTGGCGCCGCCATCTCTCGACGCTTCGAGCACGAAATCGGCTTGCCCGTTGCTGCCGTTCCTGCGGTTGAAGTCGAAGCTCAGCACCGCGCTGAACGCGTTGGCCAGGTTGATCGAGCGGCTCGCCGCATCGTCGATGCCGCCGGAGGCGTTGAGCTCGAGGCAGCGGCTCTGCGCATCCGGGCAGGCGTTCTGCCGCACCAGGATCGAGCCGCCCTGCGGCGAGCTGTTGTCGCCCGTCTCGGTCCAGGCGCCAGCCCAGGCTTCGCCGCCGTTGCTGTTGCTGAAAGAGACGTTCGCGAACTCGTCGCGCGCGCTGGTCGTCGTCTTGTACCAGACCTCGACGTCGTCGACGTAGAACAGGGCGGTCGAGTCGGCATCGGTGACGCGGAAGCGCACGCGCGTGTTCGCCGACACCCAGCGCGTGATGTCGAGCCAGTGATAGCCGTCGACGTTGTCCGAGAACGTCGCGAGAGGCGCGCTCCAGGTCTGGCCGCCGTTGCTGCTCAGCTCGAGCGCGACGACGACGGTGCTGCTGCGGTTGTGCAGGCGGAAGCTGAATCCCAGCGACGCCTGCGTCGCGCCGGCGAGATCGAGCGTACGCTCGATGCCGGTGCCGACGGCCACCGCGTCGATCTCGGCGCAGATCGAGTCCCAGGCCGGGCAGAAGTCGCGCTCGACCGTGACGCGCCCGGTGGCCGCATTGCCATCGTCGCCGAGCTCGGTCCACGCCGTGTCCTGCCACGGGGTCGTGCCGTCGCTGCCGCTCCAGCTGGCGTTGTTCCAGAACAAGTCGGTGTACGAGCTCCACATCGTCCAGCGCGGGTCCGCGACCACCACGCGCGACGCGACGTTCAGGTCGCCGTGCGTGGCGATGCCGGAGTCGACGATGGCGACGCCGATCGCGCTGAACGGCGCGACGTAATCTTTCGTGCCCGGCAGCGGCACGCGCGCCGCATTGAGCGCGGCCGTGCTCGCGCTCGCGACCGGCGCATTGACTTCGATGAACTCCACGCCCGGCACCTCGGCCAGCGCGGCGAGCTTCTGGCCGGCGATGCGGACGGCGCGCAGCGGCAGATGCTCGTAGCTGCGGACCACCTGGCCGCCGGCGGTGCGGATCGCGCGCGTGGTGGCTTCGGTCGGCATCGCCTCGAAGCGCACGATGACTTCGATCGGACGCGGCGAGGCTGACTGCGTCAAGGCCGCGACGCGCGTGCTGAGGCGCGGATCCTTCGGTTGCGCCCCGGCGTCCTGCAGGCGCTGGATGTGCGCCGGCGCGTCACGACCGTCGGCGGCGGCGGTCGCGGCTTCGAGCATGGCCGCCGGTGCGGCATGCGCAGGCGCGTCGATGGCGGCGACCGCGGTTGGCACAGGGGTCGTCGCCGCGCGGGGCTGCGCTTGCGTCCTGGCCTGCGCAGCGCTGGCCACGATGGCGGCCGGCGCGGCGGTGCGCGCTGCCGCGACGCTCGGCGCGTCCGACGAATCGCCGGCACCCGCCCAGAGCGCGAGCGTGGCGATCGCCGCCGAGGCCGTGACCCACTGAATCTGCCTGCCGTAGCCCATGTCCGCCTTCCGCCGCATCGGTTTCTCGACGGGCGGAATTCTGCGGACCCGGACTGTGATTCACGCCGCGCCGGGGCCTGTCGCCAACGGGCGAATCGTGACGCGGTTCAAATAATGCGCTTGTAAAATCAGCGGCGCAGGGCCGCCAGCGACCAGATCGTGCCGACGCCCGTCAGCGTCCAGCCGACCCAGTCCGGGTGCTGTCCGACGGCCATCCACAGCAGGCCGCCGCCCAGCAGCACTGCACCCAGCGTGACGCGATTGCGCCGCCGGTCGGATGCCTCGATGGAGCGGCGCAGCAACTCGATGTTGGCATCGAGGTGCCGCGACTCGACCTGCAGCCGCAGGTTGCCATCCTGCGCGCGCTGCACGGCGCCGCGCAGCAGGGGCGGCAGGGCGCGCGCAGCTTCGAGGATCTCGGGGAATTCCTTGCGCAGGCTGCCGATCATCGTCGCGCCGCTGATCCGCTCCTGCATCCACTCGCGCAGGATCGGCGCCGCGGTCTGCCAGATGTCGAGCTTGTCGTAGAGCTGCCGCCCGAGGCCCTCGATGTTCAGCAGCGTCTTCTGCAGCAGGATCAGCTGCGGCTGGATCACCATGTCGAAGCGGCGCGAGATGTCGAACAGCCGCAGCAGGATGGTGCCGAAGGAGATGTCCTTCAGCGGCTTGTTGAAGATCGGTTCGAGCACCGTGCGGATGGCCGATTCCATTTCATCGACGCGCGTATCGGGCGGCACCCAGCCGGATTCGACGTGCAGCACGGCGACGCGACGGTAATCGCGGTCGAACACGGCGAGGAAGTTCTCAGCCAGGTAATGCTGGTCGCGCGGATCGAGCGTGCCGACGATGCCGAAGTCGACCGCGGCGTAGCGCGGCTGCGCCGGGTCGTCGATCAGCACGAAGATGTTGCCGGGGTGCATGTCGGCGTGGAAGAAGTTGTGCCGGAACACCTGCGTGAAGAAGATCTTCACGCCGTTGATCGCGAGCATCGGAATGTTCGTGCCGGCGGCGCGCAGGGTTTCCATGTCGCTGATCACGACGCCGCGGACGCGCTCCATGACCATGACGTTGACGCGACACCAGTCCCAGAAGATCTCCGGCACGTGCAGCAGGTCGCTGCCCTCGAAGTTACGGCGCAGTTGCGCCGCGTTCGCGGCTTCGCGCATCAGGTCGAGCTCATCGAGAATCGTCTTCTCGTACTCGTCGACGATCTCGTCGAGCCGCAGGCGGCGAGCCTCGTTGGAGTTGCTGACCGCGAGCCGCGCGAGCTCGTGCATCACTTCCAGGTCGCGCGCGATCACCTCGCGCATGCCGGGCCGCAGCACCTTGACGACGACGTCGCGGCCGTTCGGCAGCGTCGCGCCGTGCACCTGCGCGATCGACGCGGCCGCGAGCGGCTCTGTCTCGAAGGTCGCGAACATCTCCGTGACCGGCTTGCCGTAGGCTTCCTCGATCGTGCGGCGCGCCAACCCCGCATCGAACGGCGGCACGCGGTCCTGCAGTTTCGCGAGTTCATTGGCGATGTCCTCGGGCAGCAGGTCGCGCCGCGTCGACATCGCCTGCCCGAGCTTGACGAAAATGGGCCCGAGTTCCTCGAGCGCGAGCCGCAGCCGCTCGCCGCGGCTCGCGCCATGGCGGCGCTCGAGCCAGGTCCACGGCGACAGCATGAAGACGAAGCGCAGCGGCCGGTACAGCCGGGTCTCACGGACGAACTCGTCGAGCCCGTGGCGGACCAGCACGCGCTGGAATTCGACCAGCCGCAGGAACACACGCAGCTTCATTCAGCGGACTCCGTTGCCGGCTTGCGCCGCGCTTCGAGCTGGGCGAGCCGCGCGTCGAACCGGTCGACATCCTCGCGCAGCTGGTCGACCGCGGCGAGGAACACATCTGCTTCGGCGCGCGGCACGAGGTCGCCCGTTTCGTGCGCGAAGTACTCGGCGGCGTTGCGGGCCGTGGTGCTGCCGGCGCGACGGCCGAAGTCGAGCAGGCTGCGCGCGACGCGGCCGAGCTGGTGCGCGGCGGCATCGCCGAACAGCGCGGCAAGTTCTTCCTCGACATCGGGCCGCAGCAGCTTGCCCAGCTGCTGGAAGCGCTGCGCGAGTTCGGCATCGCCCCGCATCCGCACGGCGCCGCGCTGGATCACCGCTTCAGGCGTGGGCCCGGCGAGCGCCATCAGGTTGACGGGTGTGCCCTCGACTTCGGCATCGCAGTCGGCGTTGTCGCGCCGGTGCAGCCGCAGCGAACTGCCCAGCGATTCGATCACGACGCGCGCGCCGATGCCGGTGACGACGATGCCGAAGCGCTTGCCCGCAAGCTCGGCGCACAGCGCGCGCGCGGCCGGCGAGCTCGCGAGATTGCGGTTCAGCAGGTTTTCGACGGCTTCGGTGAACATCGACTCGACGCGCGGCGCTCAGTCGCGCCAGCCACGATGCACGGCGACGATCCCGCCCGCGAGGTTGTGGTAGCGGGCGTCGACGAAGCCGGCATCGCCGAACATCGCGAGCAGGGTTTCCTGATCCGGATGGCGGCGGATCGACTCCGCCAGATAGCGGTAGCTCGCGGCATCGCCCGCGACGACCTTGCCCATCATGGGCAGCACGCGGAAGGAATAGAGGTCATAGAGTGGCTTGAGGCCGGGCGCAACCGGTTGCGAGAACTCGAGCACGAGCAGCTGGCCGCCCGGCTTCAGCACGCGGCGCATCGAGCGCAGCGCGGCGGGCTTGTCGGTGACATTGCGCAGCCCGAACGCGATGGTCACGCAGTCGAAGCTCGCGTCGGCGAACGGCAGGCACTCGGCGTTCGCCTGCACGTATTCGATGCCCCGCGCGATGCCGGCATCGAGCAGGCGGTCGCGGCCCTGCGCCAGCATCTCGGCGTTGATGTCGGTCAGCACGACGCGGCCGGTCGGTCCGACCTGGCGGAGCAGCCGCTGCGCGATGTCGCCGGTGCCGCCCGCCACGTCGAGCGCCTGCTGGCCGGGACGCAGGTGGGTCAGCGACATCAGGAAGTCTTTCCAGACGCGATGCAGGCCGCCCGACATCAGGTCGTTCATGAGGTCGTAGCGCGGCGCGACGGAATCGAACACGCCACGGACGCGGCGCGCCTTGTCGTTCCAGGGCACTTCCTCGTAGCCGAAGTCGATGCGTTCGCGGGGCGGTGTAGACACGGTCCAAAGATACCACAGACAGTGCGTAAGAGATTGTTTACATTGCCTATTTCGCGGCGACGCGGTCGAGATAGCGTTGCCACAAGGCATCCCGGTCGCGCCCCAGTTCGTACAGGTATTTCCAGCTGTAGAGGCCGCTGTCATGGCCGTCGTCGAAGATCAGCCGCACCGCGTACTGGCCCACCGGCTCGATCGCGCGCAACCCGACCTCCTGCTTGCCCGTGACCAGCGTTTCCTGGCCCGGCCCGTGTCCCTTGACCTCGGCCGACGGCGAGTGGACGCGCAGGAACTCATACGGCAGGTCGAAGCGCGCGCCGTCGTCGAAGCTGACTTCCAGCAGCCTGGACTGGCGCCGGAGCTTGATCTCGATCGGGGTCGGTTGCATCAGTAACGGAATCCGCGCTGAGGATGTCGCGCATTGTGCCGGACTACTGCGGACAGTCCACGGTGACAACGCCTGAGGCCTGCCCGATACTCAGGCAGCACGCTGTACGCATGCAGCTGACGAGGGGGATGAACGCATGCAGCCGACGGATACGTCGCAGCCCGACTACTTCCACAAAGTGGTCGACTGCCAGTGGGCCTGTCCCGCGCATACCGATGTGCCGGAATACATCCGGCTGATCGCGCAGGGGCGCTTCACCGATGCTTACCTCGTCAATCGCGCCTCGAACGTGTTTCCGGGCATCCTGGGCCGCGTCTGCGACCGGCCCTGCGAACCGGCCTGCCGGCGCGGCCGCGTCGAGAAGAAGCCGGTCGCGATCTGCCGCCTGAAGCGCGTCGCCGCCGACCATAAGGATGAATTCCTGTCGCGCCTGCCGGCGGTGCCCAAGATCAAGAACGGCAAGAAGATCGCGCTGGTCGGCGCCGGCTGCGCCTCGCTGACCGTCGCGAACGACCTGATGCCGCTCGGCTACGAAGTGACGATCTTCGAGCAGTGGGGCGAGCCGGGCGGCCTGATGCGCACCAACATCCCCTCGTTCCGGTTGCCGCACACGGTGCTGAACGAGGAGATCGGCGCGATCATCGGCATGGGCGTCGACCTGCGCCTCAACACGCCGGTCAAGAGCCTGCGCGCGCTGCTCGACGACGGCGGCTATGACGCCGTGTTCGTCGGCAGCGGTGCGCCGAAGGGCAAGGAACTGAAGCTGCCGGGCCGGGCCGAGGCCGCCGCCAACGTGCACATCGGCATCGCCTGGCTCGAGTCGGTCGCGTTCGGCCACCTCGAGAAGATCGGTGACAACGTGCTGATCATCGGCGTCGGCAACACCGCGATGGACTGCTGCCGCACCAGCCTGCGCCTCGGCGCGAAGAACGTGAAGGTCATGGCGCGCAAGCCGCGCACGTTCTTCAAGGCGAGCGAGTGGGAACTCGAGGATGCCGAAGAAGAGAACGTCAGCATCGTCATCAATCGCGCGCCGAAGAGCTTCGTGCTCGAGGGCGGCAAGCTCAAGGGCATGCTGTTCGATGTCATGGAGTACGACGTCGATGCGCAGGGCCGGATCACGGCCGAGCGCGTCACGGGCGAGGAATTCTTCCCGGCCGACGACGTGATCCTCGCGATCGGCCAGGAGAATGCCTTCCCGTGGATCGAGCGCGATCTCGGCATCGAGTTCGACAAGTGGGATGTGCCCCAGGTCGATCCGGTCTCGTTCCAGTCGACGCGGCCCGAGGTGTTCTTCGGCGGCGACGCCGCGTTCGGCCCGAAGAACATCATCTGGGGCGTCGAGCAGGGCCATCAGGCCGCGATCTCCATCCACCTGCACTGCCAGGGGCTGCCGGTCAGCGAGCGCATGCCGCCCGGCGTGAACCTGCAGAGCCGCAAGATGGGCATGCACGAGTGGGCGTACGCGAACGACTACTCGCCGGTCGAGCGGCGACTGATGCCGCACGTGTCCTTGAAGGAGCGCTTCAAGAAGCTCGACATCGAAGTCGAGCTGGGTTTCACGGCCGAGCAGGCCGCCGAGGAAGTGCAGCGCTGCCTGAACTGCGACGTGCAGACGGTGTTCGACACCAAGCTCTGCATCGAGTGCGATGCCTGCATCGACATCTGTCCGGTCGACTGCCTGACCATCACGCACAACGGCACCGAGGCCGACCTGCGCACGCGCCTGAAGGCGCCGGCGCAGAACCTGGCGCAGGCGCTCTATGTGAGCGGACCGCTGAAGCACACGGGTCGCGTCATGGTGAAGGACGAAGACATGTGCGTGCATTGCGGCCTGTGCGCTGAGCGCTGTCCGACGGCCGCGTGGGACATGCAGAAGTCCATCGTCAAGTGGCCGCATGCGGATGCGCAGCCGTCGGCCACCGCAGCCGCCTCCCTGAAGTCAGCCTGAGCGAGAACACACCCATGTCGCCCGCCACGTCGCGCGTCAATGACTTCGTGATCAAGATCGCCACCGTCAATGGCACGGGCTCGGCGAGCGCCAACACGCTGCTGATGAAGTCGATCTTCCGCAGCGGCATCCCGGTGATGGGCAAGAACTACTTCCCGTCCAACATCCAGGGCCTGCCGACCTGGTACGAGATCCGCGTCTCGAAGGATGGCTACGTCGCGCGCTCGGGCCAGATCGACATCATGGTCGCGATGAACGCCGAGACCTATGGTCGCGACCTGCGCGACGTGGCACCGGGCGGCTACCTGGTCTATGACTCGACCTGGCCGCGTCCGGCGCTGCTGAAGCGCGAGGACATCACGGTGCTGGGCGTGCCGCTCGCGAGGCTCTGCAACGAGAACTTCAAGGGCGTGCGCACGCGCATCCTGATGAAGAACATCTGCTACGCGGGCGTGCTCGCCGCGCTGCTCGATCTCGATCTCGCGCAGATCCGCGAACTGCTGGCCGAAACCTACGCGAAGAAGCCTGCGCTGGTCGACGCCAACATGCAGGCCATCCAGCTCGGCTACGACTACGCGAAGCAGCATTTCAGCTGTCCGCTGCCGCTGCGCGTCGAGAAGATGGACAAGACCGCCGGCCACATCATGATCGACGGCAACACGGCGGCCGGATTGGGTGCCGTGTATGCGGGCGCGACCGTGGCCGCGTGGTATCCGATCACGCCGTCGACGTCGCTGATGGATGCGTTCAAGGGCTTCGCCGACAAGCTGCGCGTCGATCCCGAGACCGGCCGCAACAACTTCGCCTTCATCCAGGCCGAGGACGAACTCGCGGCGATCGGCATGGTGCTCGGCGCGAACTGGAACGGTGCGCGCTCGTTCACGGCGACCTCGGGTCCCGGCATTTCGCTGATGAGCGAGTTCCTGGGGCTCGCGTACTACGCCGAGATCCCCGCCGTCGTGTTCGACGTGCAGCGCGTCGGGCCCTCCACCGGCATGCCGACGCGCACGCAGCAGTGCGACCTGATCTCCGCTGCCTACGCCTCCCACGGCGATACCAAGCAGGTCTGCCTGTATCCGTCGAACCCGGAAGAGTGCTTCTACATGGCGGTGCAGTCCTTCGACCTCGCCGAGCGGCTGCAGACGCCGGTGCTGGTGCTGTCGGATCTCGACATCGGCATGAACGACTGGATGTGCCGCGAGCTCAAGTGGGACGACGCCTGGCAGCCCGATCGGGGCAAGGTGCTCGGCAAGGAAGAGCTCGACAAGATGGAAAAATTCTACCGTTACCTCGACAAGGACGAGGACGGCATCCCGTATCGCACGTTCCCGGGCGTGCACCGCAAGGGCGCCTACTTCACGCGCGGCTCGGGCCACACCCAGCTCGGCACCTACACGGAAGATTCGACCGAATACCAGATCGTGCTCGACCGGCTGACGCGCAAGTTCCAGACCGCGAAGAAGTACCTGCCGCGGCCGGTCATCGAACAGGATCCGCGCACCGACATCGCGATCGTCTCGATCGGCAGTTCGGATGGCGCCGTGCACGAGGCGCTCGACATCCTGCGCGCGCGCGGCGTGCAGATGAACTACATGCGCGTGCGCGCCTTCCCGTTCAGCGAGGAAGTCGAGAAGTTCCTGGCCGATCACCGGCTGCTGTTCGTCGTCGAGCAGAATCGCGATGCGCAGCTGCGCTCGCTGCTGACGCTCGAGACGCGCGTGCCGAAGGAGAAGCTGCGCTCGCTGCTGCACTACAGCGGCCTGCCGGTGTCCTCCAGTTTCATCGTCGATGGCGTTCTGGGCGAGTTCGGCGAAGGCCGGCGCGCCAGCCTTGCGGGAGTGCAGTCATGACCTTCATTCCGAAGCCGAAAGTCGCCCACCCCAGCCTGCCGAAGAACGCGCTCGGCCTCACGCGCCGCGATTATGAGGGCGCCTTGTCGACGCTGTGCGCCGGTTGCGGCCACGACTCGATCACCGCGGCCATCATCGAAGCCTGCTGGGGCATCTCGGCCGAGCCGCACGACATCGTCAAGCTGTCGGGCATCGGCTGCTCGTCGAAGACGACGGCGTATTTCGTCAGCGGCGGCCACGGCTTCAACTCCGTGCATGGCCGCATGCCGTCGATCGCGATGGGCGCGAATGCGGCCAACCGCAAGCTGCGCTACATCGGCATCTCCGGCGACGGCGATACCTTGTCGATCGGCCTCGGGCAGTTCTGCCATGCGATTCGCCGCAACGTGAACATGCTGTACATCATCGAGAACAACGGCGTGTACGGGCTCACGAAGGGGCAGTTCTCGGCCTCGGCCGACATCGGCACCAAGGCCAAGAAGGGCGAGGTCAACGTGCAGCCGCCGATCGACCCGGTGCTGCTGGCGATGCGGCTCGGCGCGGGCTTCGTGGCGCGCAGCTTTTCGGGCGACAAGGCGCAGCTGATCCCGCTGATCCAGGCGGGTCTCAACTACCCGGGCTTCGCGCTGATCGACGTGCTGTCGCCCTGCGTCACGTTCAACGACCACGAAGGCTCCACCAAGAGCTACGCGTACACGCGCGAGCACTATGAGCCGGTCGTCAACGCGGACTTCGTGCCGTTCGAGCGCGAGATCAAGGCCGACTACGCCGAGGGCGAGACGCTGCCGGTCGTGCTGCACGACGGCAGCCGCGTCGTGCTGCGCAAGCTCGATGCGAGCTATGACCCCGCCGATGCCACGCGCGCGCAGAACTATGTCGAAGAGCGCATCAACCAGGGCGAGTACGTGACCGGACTGCTGCACCTGCGCGCGGCCGATCACGAGTTCCACGCCGTCAACAAGACCCCGGAAGTGCCGCTGAACCAGCTGCCGTTCTCGAAGCTGACGCCCGGGTCCCAGGCGCTGCAGAAGCTGCAGGCCCGCTATCGCTGAGGCGGTGGGCGACGTCGCGGCGTGACAGTTGGCCGCCGCTTCCCTAGAATCCGCGCCACGCGATACCGCGCAATGCGTGCAGATGGAGTACTGAATGGGTAAGGGAGATCGTCGTTCCCGCCGCGGCAAGATCTACGCGGGTTCTTACGGCAAGAGCCGTCCGAAGAATCCTAAGGCTGGCAAGAAGACTGCCGCCAAGAAGAAGACTGCCAAGAAGTAAAAGAGCCAGACTCAGGCACAGGTCCACAGACGGCCCGCGGGGGTGACTCCGCGGGCTGTTTGTTTTGCGCTGTCCGCCTGCGGCCGGGTTCGCTCAACCCGCTGATTCCACGGGGTTTTGTTGAGGATTATTGCCGCGGCGGCCGACCCGACGGACCATGCTCGCCATGCAGCAGGAAAACCCCAGACCGCGGCGCCGTGCGGTGGCCGCGTCGAAGCCGAAGACCCGGTCGCGCAGCTGGACAGACAAGGTGAAGCAGGCGCGTGCACCCAAGCGCGTGCTGCTGGAGACGGATTTCGCTGGCATCAAGGCCGGCAACATGTTGTTCGTCGGCACGCCTGCGATCCTCGAAGAGTACGTCCGCTCCGTGCCGCGCGGCGAGGTTCGCACGATCGAACGCCTGCGCCGCGAAATCGCGCGGCGCCACCGCTGCGACGCGATGTGCCCCGTATCGACGGCAATCTTCCTGCGCATGGTCGCGGAGGCGGCCTGGGAGCAGATCGAATCGGGTGCCGATCTGGCTGACGTCACGCCGTTCTGGCGGGTCGTCGAGCCCGGCTCGACGCTGGCGAAGAAGCTGCGCGCCGACTCGCGCTGGATTGCGTTGCAGCGGGAAGCGGAGGCGGGCTAGCTCCCGCCGCCCGTCCCGGCTGCGGTCGCGGTGCGGGCGTGATGTGCCGCAGTGGCCTGTCGGAACAGCAGCAGGGCGACCGTCAGCGCGAGCGCGCCGGCGATGAACGGCGCGCCGGGAAAGTGGATCGCGCTGCCAGGCGCGGTCGCTGCGTGCAGCAGCTGTGTCATCGAGACGGGCACGATCACGGCCGTGAAGCTGACGACGCCGCTGATCGCGCCCTGCAACTCGCCCTGCGCATTGGCCGGCACGGAGCGCGAGAGGATCGCGCGCACCGACGGCATCGTCAGGCCGAGCATCGAACCCGGGATGATCGCGAGGAACATCAGGGCCGGTGTCGGCGCGAGCGCATAGCCAGTGAAGCCGATCACCGCGCCCACGAGGCCAATCGTCGCGACGCGATACTCGCCGTAGCGTCGCGTCAGCGGCCCGACCAGGCCGCCCTGCACGATCGCGGTACCGACGCCCAGCGCGGCGAGCGACAGGCCGATGGCGCCCGCATCCCAGCCGAACTTCAGCATCGTGACCCAG
Source organism: uncultured Steroidobacteraceae bacterium (assembly GCA_964586725.1). Lineage (GTDB taxonomy): Bacteria > Pseudomonadota > Gammaproteobacteria > Steroidobacterales > Steroidobacteraceae > UBA964. The sequence continues at coordinate 37,371 of CAZPJE010000198.1, forward strand.
GACCACGTCGACGGCAGCGTGTCGTGGCCCACCTGGTACAGGAACAGCACCACGAGCAGGCCGATGGCACCCGGAATCGGTCGCAGCGCGCGGATCGCGCCGATCGGATTGGCGCGCTTCCACGTGAAGGCGCGCCGGTTCTCGGGCGACAGCGTCTCGCGCAGCACGAACAGCGCGACCAGGAAATTCAGGCCGACGAGGCCAGCTGCGAAGAAGAACGGCACGCGCGGCCCGAAGCCGCCGAGCAGGCCGCCGATCACGGGACCGACGATGAAGCCAACGCCCCAGGCCGCGCCGTTCAGGCCGAAGTACTTCGAGCGCTCGGCGGGCGGGATGATGTCGGCCACGACGGCGTTGGCCGTGCCGAAGGTCGCGCCGGCCACGCCGGCGATCAGGCGCCCGACGAACAGCCAGAACAGCGTCGGCGCGAAGCCCATGATCAGGTAGTCGATCGACAGCGCCGCGAGCGACGCCATCAGGATCGGCCGGCGGCCGTAGCGATCGGAGAGGTTGCCGATGATCGGGGAGAACAGGAACTGCATGACCGCATACGCGACGGTCAGGTAGCCGCCGATCGGCACCGCTTCGGCGACCGTGAGGCCGCTCAGTTCCATGATCAGCTGCGGTGCCACCGGGATGATGATGCCGATGCCCATCGAATCGATGAACAGCGCCATCATGACGACTGGCAGCATTCGCCGGCGCGGGTCCGTGGCACCCGGCGCCGGCGGCGCAGCGGTCGTCGTCACGCGCGCCGCCCTTTTGCAGCCCGCAGCGCGTTGACGATCTCGAGCGCGCTGCGATCGCAGGGCGGCAGCGCGACGTCGCAGCCGTCGCGCGGCGTCGTGCGCTCGCCCCAGCGGATCAGGTGCGCGCAGAACGTGAGGCCGCCGCCGAACGCGGGCGTCAGCAGCGTCGCGCCGGGCGCGATCCGCCCTTCCGCGAGCGCTTCGCACAGCGCGACCGGCACGGTGGCCGCCGACATATTGCCGTAGCGCTGCACATTGACGTAGACGCGCTCCATCGGCACGCCGGCACGCTTCGCGACGGACTCGATGATGCGCAGGTTCGCCTGGTGCGGCACGACGAGGTCGATCCGTTCCGGCCCGAGGCCCGCGCGTGAGAGTACGTCCTCGCAGGCGCCGCCCATGCCCATCACGGCCTTCTTGAAGATCTCCTGGCCCTCGAACTGCCAGGTCGTGTCGCCGAGGATGCGGCCCTGGTTCGCATAGGCGCCGCCCATGCCGTGGATGCGCAGGATCTCGCGCGCATCGCCGTAGCAGCCGAGCTTCTCGAGCAGCACGCCCTGCGCGTCGTCGACCGCCTCGACGACCACGGCAGCGGCGCCATCGCCGAACAGCACCGCGACATTGCGATCGCTCCAGTCCATGAACGGCGAGATGATCTCGGCGCCGACCACCAGCGCGCGGCGCACGACGCCGCTGCGGATCATCGCCGTCGCCGTCGACAGGCCATACAGGAAGCTGGTGCAGGCGGTGTTGATGTCCATCGCCGCGCAGCCCGATGCGCCGAGCCGCGCCTGCAGGCCCGAGGCCATGTTGGGGCACTGGTCGTCGTAGCTCGTCGAGCCGAACACGATCAGGTCGAGATCGGCGCCGCTGCGGCCGGCGCAGGCGAGGGCGTGCGCCGAGGCGACGTAGGCCATCTCCGCCAGCGACACGTGCGACACGCGCCGCTCGTGGATGCCGGTGCGGCTCGTGATCCAGTCGTCGTCGGTATCGAGGAAGGTCGCCAGATCGGCGTTGCTGAGCACCGCCGGCGGCAGGCACTTGCCCCAGCCGGTGATGCCCGCCCACGGGGCGCTCTGCGAACCTGACACCGTCTCCCCCTCCACGTTACGGCCAGCGGCAGCGATTGCGTCCGGGTGGCCTTGCAGCGATCAAGTATCGTGGTTTCGCGACACGCTTGGAAGGGAGACGCCGCGATGTGGATGCCACCGCTCGAAGATGCCTGGCAGGGCAAGGTGCAGTTCTATGAACTGCTGTTCGGCACCTGGACGGTCTACGTGTTCCTGGTGTGGCTGTGGCAGGGCCTGCTGAAGGAGCCGCTCGAGGAGTGGCGCTACGTCATGCTGACCTTCCTCGGCGCGACCGCGTTCTGGATCAACCATTACTTCCTGTACGCGCCCAAGCCGACCTGGGTCATCCTGATCAATGTCTACACCGTGCTGTTCCTGATCGCGTGGTGGAAGGTCGCGATCAGCGGCCGGTCGCGCAGCAAGGCGTGGAAAGTGGCCGCACTGCTCGCGGCAGTGCCGTTCACGCTCGTGTTCATCCTGTTCGAGCAGCTCGCGCGCTACGGCGTCGAGCACTGGAACATGCACGAATTCTGCTGGATGACGCTGTCGCTGTTCGGCTTCGTCTGGCTGATCTGGTGGCGCGGCCGCGCCACGCCGCCCGTCAAGGCGGTCGATCCGAACGCGCCGCTGAAACCGCGCTGGCGCGGTCTCGGCGGCAACGCCTGACTCAGCCGAGCGCGCCCAGCACTTCGAGCGTGGCCCGCTCGGCGGACTCGAGCGCGCCTTCGACGCCGCGGCTGCCCACCGAGGTGTGCTCGCCGGCGAAGTACAGCCGCCCGTGCGGCTGCGCGACCACGCTCTGGAACGCGCTGACCTGGCCCGGCTCGTAGATCGCCCAGTCGCCCGCCGAGAACGGATCGGCGGTCCAGGAGTGCACGGCGGCCACCTGGAGCTTGCCCTTGGAGGCGGGGCGCAGCCGCGCGAACTCGTCGAGGATGATCCGCTTGCCGCCTTCGATGCCGAAGCGGTCGATGAACAGGCCGTTGCTGCCGCGGCACCAGACGGTGAGGCTCGTCACTTCGTCGGCCTTGCCGAAGAAGCGCTGCGCGAGCACGAGGCCCAGCGGGCCGTCGGTCCACATCGATGGCGACATTCCATCCTGTTCCCAGAACGGCTGCTTCGCGACGAGATGGAACTGCGTGATCGGGATATAGCCGAGCTGCGAGATCGCGCCGAGCTGCCGCGCCGGCGGCAAGGGATCGATCGCGACGTGGCGCAGCGTCGAGAACGGCATCGTGCAGACGACGGCCTTCGCGCTGTAGCTGCTGCCATCAGCGCAGCGGACCTTGCCGCCGGTGGCGGAGGTGTCGATCGCGACGACGCGCTTGCCCTGCAGCAGATCGCCCTTCAGACGCCTGGCCATGGCCTGCGTCAGGCGCTCGTTGCCGTCCTTGATCATGCCGATCAGGACGCCGTCCATCGGCGACGGCGGCGCTGCCGGCGTCGCGACGCCCTGGGCATTGGCCGCGCCGGTGCGCGAGAAACCCATGATCGCGCCGCGGTTCACCGCCTGCCAGTGATCCGCGAAGGCCTGCATCAGCAGCGAGACGTCGCGCGACGTCGTGCCGTAGGCGATGTTGGTGTCGTAGCCGAGCCGGATCATCGCATCGGTCGCGCCGTGCGAGCTCAGGAACTGGTGCACGGAGATGTCGTGCTGCGCGTGCTGCGGGTCGTACCAGTTCTCGAGATCCTTGAAGGGCATGTGGCGCTTGAACATCGCATCCGCCCAGCCCCAGGGCGGCAGCTGCTTCATGTCGGCCGGGAACGGATTGCGCGGGTGCGTGGCCCAGTCCTTCAGCGGCACATGCTTGCCGTCGAGGAACAACTCCTGGCCGGCGCGATTCGCGAGCAGCTTGGGCGCGAGGTTGACGATCTCCACGCCGACGCGCGCCGCCATGTCGATCGTGCGGCCGTAGGCGTTCGCCAGCGAATTGAAGCCGACCTCCGGATGGCCCGGCACGTCGAACAGCGTGTAGATGCGCCCGCCGATCCGTTGCCGCCCTTCGAGCAGCAGCACGCGCAGGCCATTCGCTTCGAGCTCCATCGCAGTGGCCAGGCCCGACAGGCCCGCGCCGATCACGATGACGTCCGGTTCGCCGGAACCGGATGCATACGCCGTGCTGCGCAGCGAAGCGGCGACCGCGACTGCGGCGGTGGTGCTGGTGACGAACTGACGACGGCTGATCGACATGGGGTGACTCCGCGTAACGCCGGACCGGTTATGGACCCTGCTCAGGGTACCGGCAATGACCGCTGATCGTCACCGCCGATCTGCAACGCCACGCCACGGACGGTCGCCGGGCCGGCGGGTGCCGCTCAATATCGAAAGGGCCAGTGGCGGTGACGTGGGCATGCCCTAGGGCAGGCGACACCGCAACAGCTTGCGCTCGGTGATCGACCCGATCAGCAGCTGGCGGTCGAACACCGCGCCGACGCTGCCCGCGGAAATCTCTTCGCCGAGATTCAGGTAGACCTGCTCGATCTGCGTCGCCGCGATGTCGGCGCCGATCGTCAGGCGGAAGATCTGCGTCGGTGCGAGTTTGGTCGCGTCGCCGAAGTGCTGGATCAGCGCCAGCACCTTGGGGTGCGCCGCGACCCACACCGCGCCATCGCCGTTGACGTTGATGTTGTCCGGCGCGCTGCCGAGCTCGACATGGCCCTGCAGGGACAGGTCGCCGGAGGCGCCGTTGCGCGCGAACACGGCGATGCGGTTGCCGGCCGTCTCGCTGACATACAGCCGCGTGCCATCCGGGCTCATCGCGATGCCCGAGGCGGACTTGAGGCCGGTGGCGACGACGCGCACGGTCGCGCCGTCGTAGTAGGCCAGCGTGGACAATCCGCGGCGAAACAGCATCTCGGTGACGCGCTCGAAGCCGTTGCGCGCGCCGGTGTCGTTCGCGACATAGAACTGCGTCGGCCCCACCGCGACGATCGCGTTCGGATCGACGAACAGCGGATCGCGCACCACGCGCACCGCCCGGAAGGCGCCGGTCGCGCCCTGCTCGAACAGGTGCACTTCGTGGTCACCGCCCGCCGGGTGGCTGATCACGAACAGGCGCAGGCTGCCATCGCCCGCGCGGTACAGCGACATGCCGTGCGGTCGGAACGCAGCCGGCTCCGCGAGCAGCGCCGGGCGCGGCCGGGGTTCCGGAACGTTGAGGTCGAGCAGCGTGACCGTGCCCGTGACCGGCTTGCCCTCGACCTGGGCGCGACGATCGAGATAGGAAAGATAGGCGACGCCGCGGGTGCGATCGATGCGGACGTCTTCAGCGCTGGCATCGAGCGGCAGCGTTTCGCAGCTGCCGGCGAAAGCGGGCTCGAGCGTCTTGAACTGGCCGCCGTGGCGCAGGAAGTCGAATGCGATCACGGCGAGCAGCGCGATCAGGACGACGAACGCGATGCCGATGCGCTTGAGCCAGGTCATGTCACGCCGCAGTGCTGCATGGGGGCTCCGATTGTAGCGCGGCGCCCGTCACTCGATGGCGGCGGCTGCATCCAGCCCCTCGAACATCGCGGTGCGGCGCAGGTAGGCGCGCGCCCGCACGGGGTCGGCCGCCGTGCGCCGCATGTCTTCCTGGCGTGCCAGTCGCCTGGACGGGTCGCGTTCCTCCAGTGTCTGCTTGTTGGCGATCGTCTGCGCCTGCAGGAACTGCTCGGCGACTGCGCGACGCTGGCGGTCATAGCGGTCGAGCAACGCCGCGTCGGCGCGCCCGTGCCAGACCGCGGCGAGCTTGTCAGCCAGGTTGTGCGCATCGTGCAGGCCGAAGTTCAGGCCCATGCCGCCTAGCGGGTTGTTGACGTGCGCCGCGTCGCCCGCGAGCAGCACGCGCCCGGCGCGATAGCGCTGCGCCACGCGCTGGTGCACCGCGTAGAGGTTGGTGTGCACGATGCGCGCGGCTGCGCTCGCGGGCACGAACGCCGCGAGTCGCCGCGCCGCCCGCCCGAAATCCAGCAGTTCGGCCTCCGGCGCGGCCGGATCGGTCGGAAACACGCAGCGCCACAGGCCGCGGCCATCCTCGCCAGGGATCTTGAACGTGGCGGTCCACTCGGTCGGGTCCATCGTGTAGCTGCTGAACGCAAAACCGAGTGGCTCGAAGTCGAAGTCGGTCGTGATCACGAGGAAGCGTTCCGGCCAGGTGAAGCCCGCGAAATCGATGTCCTGTGATTTGCGCACGACGCTGCGGCCGCCATCCGCGCCGAGCAGCCAGCTGCCGCGCAGCGTGGCCTCGCGGCCTGCTTCGCGCACGCGCACCGTGACGCCGGCAGTGTCCTGCGCGACGTCGAGCAGCTCGCAATCGAGGCGGATCTCGGCGAGCGGCGAAGCCGCGACCCGCCGCTGCAGCATCGCGACGAGCTTGTGCTGCTCGCATTGCAGCCGGTAGGGATACGGCGTCAGGTCGCGCAGCGTCTCGAGGTCGAACTCGGCCACCAGTCCTGCAGCGCGGTCGCGCCACTGCCACGTGCGCGCGACGATGCCCGCGGCATGCAGGTCGTCCGTGACGCCGGAGGGCGCGAGCATCTCCAGCGACGGCGGATGGTAGGTCGCCGCGCGCGGATCGGCATGCGGCGTCGCGCCGCGCTCGAGCACCACCACCGGCACGCCGCGCGTAGTCAGAAACAGCGCGGCCGCCATTCCGGTCGGGCCGCCGCCGGCGATGATCACGGGGGAACTGGAAGTCATCGGGCGCTGCTCGCGCCGTATTGGCCTGGCGCGCGGACGCCGTGAATCCATCCCTGGAGGCTCGCGCGCGCCATCCCTGGCGCGCGACGCCGCGCTCCAGTCCAATACGGCGCGAGCCACGTCCGGCGCTCTCCAGATCCGGCGTCATCTTCGCCGCGGCGGGTCAGGTTCAGGAACGATGCGGCACCGAGCAACGCTGGCACGACGGATCGTGCCGCGACGTCGACGATGCGGCAGGAGGCTAAGTCTGGCTGCCGGGGGCGTGCGCGACAGGACGTCGCGCCCGCAGCCTCCAGGGACGGATTCACGGCGGCCCCGGCGGACAGACTTAGCCGCCTGCCGAATCGATGACCTGCTGCTTGCTCCGTCATGGCAGCGCTAGAACCGCTCCAGCACCGACCCACACCCAAGCACCTTGTCCTCGATGCCGGAGCGCCGCAGCGCATCCCAGTAAGTCACGGCGTTGATCGCGAGCACGGGCTTGCCGAACCATTGCTCCGCCTCGGCGCACAGTTCGATCGCGGCGAGGTTGGTGCCGACCTGCACCAGCGCATCGATGTCGTCGCCGTCGAGTTCGCGCATCGCCGCGATGACCTGCTGCGGCGTCGTGTGGGCGATCAGCACCGGCGACGCGCACTTGAGGCCGAGCAGCCGCCGCACGTCGTAGCCCGCCTCGCGGAACCAGTTCCCGACCTGCTCGTCGCCGCGCGGCTGGTGCGGTGTCAGCACCGCGATGCGTCGCGCGCCGAAACGGCGCAGCGCCGCGTCGGTCGCGGTCGAGCCCATCGACACGCCGAGCCCGGCGCGTTCGGCGAGTTCCTGCTGCAGCGTCTGCGCGGCGGCGACACCGCCCCAGAACGCTTCAAGCGCGACGCCCATGATCACGTGCGTCGGCTGGCAGGTGACGACCTGGTCGATCGCAGTGCGCATGCCGTTGCGCATCGCCTCGACATGCTCGAGGAAGGCCTGCTCGGTGGTCAGGGGCCGTTCGCGGATGCTGATGCGGGCGATGTGATTGGTGACGCCAGGCGGCCGCAGTCGCTCGCTTTCCGGCTGGCAGCTGGTGTTGGTGGAGGGCACGACGATGCCGATGCGGCCGCGGTACCCGAGTTGATCGACCATGCGCCTGTGACCCCCCGATCAGATCGATTTCGTCGTGCCGCCATCGATGGTGACGGCAGCACCGGTCATGTGGCCCGCGCGCTCCGAGGCGAGGAACACCACGTGCTGCGCGATCTCTGCGGCGCTGCCCAGCCTGCGCAGCGCCGCGCGCGCCAGATGCGGCGCTTCGACCTCGGCGACGCTGCGGCGCTCGCGGTCGGCCGCGGCCTGCATCAGCCGCTCCCAGCGCGACGAACGCACGGGGCCCGGATTGACGGCGTTGATGACGACGCCGTGCGGCCCGAGTTCCTCGGCGAGCCCGCGCACGATCGCGAGCAGCGCGCCATTCGCGGCAGCGCCCGGCAGCATGCGCGGATCGGGCTGGCGCCCGGTGTTGCCGACCACGACGACGATGCGGCCGCGGCGTCGCGCGACCATGCGCGGCGCGACGGCGCGCAGCACGCGGATGCTGCCGAACAGCTTCGCCTCGAGGTTGGCGCGCCAGGCTGCGTCGTCGATTTCCCAGAACAGGCCGCCCTGCGCGGCGCCGGCGGCGGCGATCAGCACGTCGATGCCGCCGTGGCGCGCGTCGACGCGCGCGATGGCCGCGTCCACCGATGCCGGGTCGCTGACGTCGCAGAGGTCGGCCTCGGCAGCGCAGGCGCCTTCCGCCAGGCAGGCGTCGCGCAGCGCCGCGAGCGCGCCGCCATCGCGGCCAAGCAGCGCGAGGCGCGCGCCTTCGGTTGCCAGCGCCCGCGCGATCTCGCGGCCGAGCAGGCCGCTCGCGCCGACGATGGCGACATGACGCTCACGCAAATCCAGATCCATGCTGTTCCCCTGGTCCTGCAGCCGCGGCGCTCAGCCGAGCTGGCGGCGCGCGAGTGCGGCGCCCGCGCCCAGCGCGCGCAGCTTGCCGCGCGCGAGCTCGGCCGACAGCGGCGCCATGCCACAGTTCGTGCAGGGCAGCAGTCGCTCGCGATCGACGTGGCGCGTCGCCTCGATGATGTTGTGCGCGACTTCGTCGGCGGTTTCGAGCTTGCCGGGCAGTACCTCGATGGCGCCGATCAGCAGCTGCTTGTCGGGCAGCAGGCGCAGCACGTCATGCGGCACGCGCGAGCCGGCGAACTCGAGCGACACCTGCTGCACGCTGCTCGCGTTGAGCCACGGGAAGATCTGCTCGTACTGTCGCCAGGTGTCGCCGAGGGTGTTCTTCCACTTGATGTTGGCTTCGATGCCGTAGCCGTAGCAGATGTGCACGACGGTCGTGGCCTTGAGGCCCAGCATCGCCCGCTCGAGCGCCGGCAGGCCCCATTCGCGGACTTCGTCGACGAACACGTTGAACGCGGGCTCGTCGAACTGGATCACATCGGCGCCGGCTGCCTCGATTTCGCGCGCCTCGTCGTTGAGGATCTCCGCGAAGCGCATCGCCATGTCGGCGCGGCGGCCGTAGTGGCCGTCCGCGATCGTGTCGCAGATCGTCATCGGGCCGGGCAGGGTGATCTTGAGTTGCCGCCCCGTGTGGGCGCGCATGAAGGCGGCGTCGGCGACGTGCACGGCGGCGGGGCGGCGCAGCGGCGCGGTCACCGTCGGGACTTCGGCTTCGTAACGGTTGTTGCGGATGCCCATCCGCGTCTTGCGATTCCAGTCGATGCCCTCGATGCGCTCGAGGAAGCCGTGCACGAAGTGGACGCGGAACTGCTCGCCGTCACCGACGATGTCGATGCCGGCCTGTTCCTGCTCGCGAAGCCAGTCGAGGGCGGCGCGCTGCTTGCCGGCCTGCAAGGCATCGCCGGCCAGGCGCCAGGGGGCCCAGAGCTGCTCGGGAGCAGCGAGCCAATCGGGTTTCGGCAACGAGCCGACAGTGGTGGTCTGGAACATGCCCGGATCGTAACAACGCGATTCCGGGGGGCCTGGCGCGGGCGGTGTGCCGGTCGCCTGGCGGATTTGGGCAGTCCCGCCGGACGGGGGTGAGCCCGTCCGGCGTTCCATGGACTACCGAAGTTGTCTTCGCAGCGTCCTTGCCGGCGACCCATCCATGGGCCGCAGTCCTCTCAAGAAAACCGCTCAGTTCGGGATCAGCACCTGGTCGACCGCGATCACGCTGCCGTTGGAGGCATCGAAGTCGCCGGTCACGCGGGCATCGTTGACGCGCAGGCGGCCACGAACGAGCTCGAACTTGACCTGGTCGCCTTCCATCGTGGTCGTGCCACGCTGGCGCTTCATCTGGTCAGCCGTCAGGGCCTTGCCCGGGACGACATGGTTCGTCAGGATCTGGACCAGCTTGTCCTTGTTCTCGGGCTTCAGCAGGGCCTCGAGCTGTTCCGGGGGCAGCTTGGCGAACGCTTCGTCGGTCGGCGCGAAGATCGTCACCGGGCCCTGGGCGGTCAGCGCGTCCTGCAGGCCGGCGGCTTCGATCGCCTTGGCGAGCGTGGTGAACTTGCCCTGCTGCTTCGCGACCGACAGGACATCCTTGCCCTTCATGTCATACGAGTCAGCGACAGCGGTCATCGACGCGGCGCCCAGCAGGGCGACGGCAACGGCCGACTTGATCATCGAAATGGCTTTGAAATTCATGGACTTAACTCCTGTAACCCGGCTTGGATCAGACCCGCCGGGAGGCGAATACTGCGTTGGGGCGAGAGGGATGGTGACATCCTGTACAACATCTGTCAAGCTTTTGTACATGACGAACCTATACAAAGCATGAACAAGTCCGCAGAACACTCAACGGCCCAGGGCCACTTCTCGATCAAGGCGGTGGCGCAGGCCACCGGGCTGACGGTCGAGACCCTGCGGGCCTGGGAAAGGCGCTACGAGGTCGTGCAGCCGAATCGCGATGGTTCGGGCCGCCGCACCTACACGGCGTCTGACGTAGCGCGACTGCGCCTGCTGCGCACGGCGACCGAACTCGGCCACACGATCAGCCGGCTCGCGGCGCTCGGCAACGACGAGCTCGCCAAGCTGGTGTCGGATTCCGGCGGCCACGCGCGCATCAGCAACGCGCGCGGCCAGGCCTATGTCGAGCGCGCGCTCGATGCGACGATCCATTCCGACCCGTCCGGCGTCGAAGAGGCGCTGACTTCCGCGATCGCGCTGCTGCCGCCGAACGAAGCGATCCACACGGTCGTCGTGCCGCTGGTGCGCGAGATCGGCGAACGCTGGCATCGCGGCGAGGTGTCGATCGCGCAGGAACACATGGTCACCGACATCGTGCGGCGGCTCATCATCACTGCATCGCGTGGCTACCTGCGCTCCGACAACGCGCCCTGCCTGGTGCTCGCCACGCTGTCCGGCGAACGGCACGAGATCGGCCTGTTGCTGTGCAGCTGGCTCGCATCGATGCGGCGGTATCACACGCATTACCTCGGCGTGGATTGCCCGCCGCAAGAAATCGCGCGCTTCGCGACGGAAGTCGATGCGAGCGCCGTGCTCGTGTCGATGATCATGCCCGAGAGCTACGTGCCGGTGATCGAGCAGCTCGGCGAGCTGACGAAACACCTGCGCGGCCACTGCGACGTCTGGGTCGGTGGCATGGCGGCGCGGGCCATCCCGGCTGATGACGTGCCGAGCGGCTGCGTCGTGCTGCCGACCACGCAGGATTTCGAACAGCGACTCGATCTGATCGGCGTCGCGCACAGCTGAGGCGCGCCGCTGCTGTTCTCCGCGCTCATCAGCCTGTCGGGCGCTTTGCTGGCGTCCACCGCGGGCGCGGCCGATGCGCCGCTCGCGGTCGGGGCCAGCCTGCGCGACTGCGCGGATTGTCCCGAGATGGTCGTCATGGCGCCTGGGCGCTTCACGATGGGTTTCGACGGCGGCGAAGCCGGCCGACCCGAAGGCCCGCCGCGCGCGGTCACGCTACGCCGCGCGTTCGCGCTCGCGCGCTTCGAAGTCACGCACGCCGAGTACGCCGCGTTCGTCGCGGCGACGGGGCACGTGGCCACTCCCGGTTGCTACGGGCCGCTGCGCAGCGGCGAGAGCGGCACCTGGAGCTGGTACGCCGAAGCCGACTGGCAGCGACTGCCGGCGGCGGCGCCGTCGCCGCGGCCGGCCGATCCCGTGGTCTGCGTCAGCTGGCGCGATGCGCAGGCCTATGTCGCGTGGCTGTCGCAGCGCACCGGGCAGCGCTATCGGTTGCCGACCGAAGCGGAGTGGGAGTACGCGGCGCGCGCCGGTTCGACCACGCCGTTTCCGTGGGGTGACGATGCAGCCGGCGCCTGCGCGCAGGCCAATGTCTACGATGAGTCCGGCCGCGATCCCGCGCGGCGCACGCCGGTCGCGCCCTGCAATGACGGTCAGCCGCGCGTCGCGACGGTCGGTGCGCTCGCGCCGAATTCGTTCGGGTTGCACGACATGATCGGCAACGTCTGGGAATGGACGCAGGACTGCTACGTCGCGCCCTATCCGCGCCAGCCCGTCGACGGTAGCGCCGTGGAAGTGCGGGGCGATTGCGCGTTGCGTGCCGTGCGCGGCGGCAGCTGGCGCACGCTGATGTTCCGGCAGCGCAGCACCTGGCGCGGCCGCGATCCCGAAGACCGCAAGGCAGACATCTTCGGCTTCCGTGTCGCCCGCGACCTGCGCTGAGCGTTGACGGCGCCGGGCCGCCACTGCACACTGCCGGCCGTCGAGGTGTTCCGCGCCCGTGCCTGGATGCAAGGGCGGCGGAGTGAAACGGGAAGCCGGTGAGAACCCAGCAGGTTCGATTCCGGCACTGCCCCCGCAACGGTGAATGGGTGGCTCGGGTCTCTATGCCACTGCAGTCCGCGCAACACGGACTGTGGGAAGGCGACCCGAACCGCGGCCAAGATCGGCCAGCCCCATGAGTCCGGAGACCGGCCACGACAGAACCCTCAGCTGCGGTGGGCGGCCAGGAACGGGTCGGGGCGCGTGTCCCTGCTTGTTTCCTCAATCCCTCCCAACGCTGAGTCTGCAACCAGCCGGACGCGGGCGTGCGTCCCGGGGAGTGAGATGAAGAAGTGCCTGATGGTCGCGCTGGGCGTGGCCGGTGTTCCATGGGTGGTCGCGCAGCCTGCGCGCACTGAAGTCGAACAGGTGATCGTGACGGCGAGCCGTGCCGCCGAGCCGTTGTCGCAGACGCTGGCCTCGGCCACTGTCATCGATCGCGCCAGCATCGAAGCGCGCCAGTTCCAGACGCTCGACGAAGTGCTCGCGACGGCGCCGGGCGTCGCGCTGACCAACAACGGCGGCGTGGGCAAGCTCAGCACGCTGTTCATCCGCGGTGCCGAAGCCGACCAGAACCTGGTCCTGATCAACGGCGTGCGCATCGGTTCGACGACGGCCGGCATCGCGGCGATCCAGGACATCCCGATCGAGCAGATCGAGCGCGTCGAGATCGTGCGCGGGCCGCGCTCGGCGCTGTACGGCGCGGATGCGCTGGGTGGCGTCGTGCAGGTGTTCACGCGCGGTGCCGCGGCAGGCGGCGCCTGGCAGCCGCAGTTCTCGGTCGGCTCGGGCTCCAACGACACGCACCGGGTCGCCGCCGGCATTGGCCGGCGCGGCGAGCGCGGCCACTTCCAGATCGACGCGAGCCGGCTCGAGACCGATGGCACGAACGCCTGCCAGGGCTTCGGCTTCCCGGTGTTCGTCGGCTGCTTCACGGACGAGCCGGATGCCGATGGCTATCGCAACAACTCCGGTTCGCTGCGCGGCGGCCTGACGCTCGGCACAGCGACCGAACTCGAGGGCTTCGCGCTGCTCAGCGACGGGCGGGTCGAGTACGACGGCTCGTTCGGCAACGTCGCCGAGTTCGGCCAGCTCGCGCTCGGCGCGTCGCTGCGCCAGCCGTTGGGCGCGCGCACGACGCTGCGCGCGCAGCTGGGCCGCGCCACCGATGACACGGAGAACTTCTCCGGCAGCGCGCGGGTGTCGACGTTCGAGACGACGCGCGACAGCGCCTCGCTGCTCGTCGACGTCGATGCGGGCGAAGCGCTGACGCTGACGACGGGCGTGGATCACCTGCGTGATCAGGTCGACAGCAGCACGGCCTACGTCGAGGCCGCGCGTCGCAGCACGGGCGTGTTCGCGCAAGCGCGCTGGACGCTCGGTGCGCACGACCTGCAGTTCGGCGCGCGCCACGACGACGATCAGCAGTTCGGCGACCGCGCCACCGGCTCGATTGCCTGGGGCTGGTCGTTCGCTCCGGACTGGCGCGTCACGCTGTCGGGCGGCACGGGCTTCAAGGCGCCGACCTTCAACGAGCTGTACTTCCCGGGCTTCGGCAACCCGGATCTCGGCCCTGAAACCTCGCGCTCGGTCGAGACCAGCCTGCGCTTCCAGCGCGGCGCGCAGCGCGTCGCGCTCGCGGTGTTCGAGAACCGCGTCGACGACCTTATCGGCTTCGACCAGAACTTCAGCCCGGTCAACATCGACCGGACGCGCATCCGCGGCGTCGAGCTCGAGGGCGCAGCCCAGCTCGCTGGCTGGGACCTCTCCGGCTCGCTCGAGTGGCAGGACCCGACGAGCCGCAGCGGCGCGTTCGCGGGCAACGTGTTGCCGCGCCGCGCGCGCGAAGTCGCGCGCGCCGACATCGCGCGCCGCGTAGGCCCGGTGCGGCTGGCCACGCGCCTGATGTTCTCTGGCGAGCGCTTCGACAATCTCGCGAACACGCGGCGGCTCGGCAGCTACGCGACGGTCGACCTGCTCGCCGAATGGGCGTTCGCGTCGGGTTGGAGACTGCAGGCGCGCGGCGAGAACGTGCTCGAACGCGAGTACGCGACCGCTGCGTTCTTCCCGCAGCCGGGCCGCGAGTGGCACGTGACGCTGCGTTACACGCCGGCGCGCTGAGGTGGCTGCCATGCAGATCTCCACCGATGACCGGCGCGATGCGGCCGTGCTCGCGGCGCTCGGGCTCGCGATGGCCGCGACTCGCATGGATCACTTCGGCGGCGCGCTCGCGCTGCCGGACGCCTCCCTCGCGGCGTTCTTCCTTGCCGGGCTGTGGTTGCGCGCCGCGTGGTCCTTCCCCGGTCTGCTGCTCGTTGCGCTCGGCGTCGACCTCGCGGCACTGGCACAGTCAGGCCTCGGCGCGGACTGCCTGTCGCCGGCCTATCCGTTCCTGATCGCGGCGTATGGTGCGCTGTGGGCCGCGGGACGGCGCTGCCGCGGCATCGCGGCGCCGACACTGGTTCGACATATCGTCATGGTGTCATGCGCGGCCGGCATCGCCTTCGCGATCTCGAACCTCAGCTGGTTCGCTTTTTCGGGCCAATTCGCCGATCGCTTGCTGCAGGAGTACGTCCTGGCGACGCTGCCGCAGGCACCGCGCTACCTGGGCTGGGCGGTCGGCTACGCGATGCTGGGCCTGGTCGCGAGCCGGGTGCTGGGCGGTGTCGACATGTACAGGCGCGTCGACGCCGCCTGACGGGCTGTCAACCGAGCGGCGCTGGCTGGGTTCTGGCGATGACGGAGTACTATCGGGTCTCCGGTTCGTGGGAGGACGCTGCATGCCACTGGGCAATAACGAGAATGGCGTCGGTCGCCCTGCATTACGACTGGCTGGCGCGACTGCCGTGGCACTGCTGGTGGTCGCCTGCGGTGGCGGCGGCTCGGATGGCGGCACCGTTGTTGCGCCGCCGCCGCCGCCGGTCGCGAAAGCCGAGGCCTACCGCTTCCTCAACCAGGCGACGATGGGCGCGACCGAAGCCGACGCGCAGCGCCTGATCGGCCTCGGCGATTCCTCGAACGCCTATTCCCGCTGGATCGATGCCGAGGTCGCCAAGCCCGCCTCGACGCTGCGGCCATACGTCGAGACGGCGTACACCACGCTGTCAGCCGGCGCGAACTTCAATCTCGTGCAGCTGAACGCGCCACGGGTCGAGAAGTGGTTCGAGAATTCCCTGCGCGGCGACGACCAGCTGCGGCAACGCGTCGCGTTCGCGCTGTCGCAGATCATGGTGGTCTCGCAGGTCGGCGCGTTGCAGAACCTCGGATTCGCGACGGCCGACTTCTACGACATGCTGGCGCGCAACGCCTTCGGCAATTTCCGCGTGCTGCTCGAAGACGTCACGCTGCATCCGGCGATGGGTGTGTACCTGTCGATGCTCGGCAACCAGCGCGCCGTCGCCAACACCAACCTGCGCCCGGACGAAAACTACGCCCGCGAGCTGATGCAGCTGTTCGCGATCGGGCTCGTCGAGCTCAACACCAATGGCACGACGCGGCTCGACAGCGCCGGCCAGCCGATCCCGACCTACGACCAGGCCGCCATCGAGGGCTTCGCGCGCGTGTTCACGGGCTGGAAGTGGGCCTGCCCGTCGACCAATGCGAACTGCACGTTCGCCAACGTGCGGCCGCAGACGGCGCCGGTCGCGGGCTACAACCAGGTGCTGCCGATGCGGCTGTATCCGGAGCAGCACGAACCTGGCAGCAAGCAGCTGCTGAACTACCCGGGTGTCGCGCTCGCGAACGGCCTGCTGCCGGCCGGCCAGACCGGCGCGCAGGATCTCGCGGCCGCGCTCGACAACATCTTCAATCATCCGAACGTCGGCCCGTTCATTGCGAAGCA
>CAZPJE010000199.1:0-8937 GCA_964586725.1 uncultured Steroidobacteraceae bacterium
GAGGTCCAGCAGGATCGTGAAGCCGCCGATCCCGAGTCCTGCAAGCAGGGCGATCGCGATGCCGCGGGCGGGTCGCTGCGGTTGTGATGCATCCGCCGGCGCATGCGCGAGCAGTGGGATCGCCACGAGTCCGAGCAGCAGTCCGTAGGACTGCCCGCGCGCGAGGGACTCGCCGAGGATGGCGGCGGCCAGTACCGGCACCGCAGCACCCGAGACGGCGGCGACAGGAGCGGTGACGCCGATCGGGCCGATGGCAAGGCAGAGATACAACGCGCTGATTCCGATCGCCATCGCGACACCCGCCAGCGCTGCCATGCCCGCATCCCGCAGCGACAGGTCGCCGCCGCCGGTGACGACGCAGGCGAAGACACACACCGCAATGCCCACGGTCTGCGCCCAGGCTGCCACGACCGTGACCGCAAGGCGACGGGCCGCGCGAGCCGCAAGGAAGTCGGCCACACCGGCACTGGCGGCAGCGATCAGTGCGAGCAGCGATGCAGTCTCCGAGGGATTCACGACCCGAGTGTTCTCGTTCCAGCGGCTATCGTCAGCCGAAGCGCCGCGGGTCGTAGTCTCGATAGGGCACCGCCGGCGTTGCTCCCGCAATCATGTATGCCGCGCTGGAGCCAACTGACATGGCATCACACTCTACCGCGTCTGTCACGCAGTCGGGTTCATCGCTACCGGAACATCATGTTCGGTGACAACCAATCGCTGCAATCGGCTCGTGTGGGCGAGCGTGTCGGCACGTGTCGTGCTGGGTCGGCCGTACGCCGCGTCGAACGCGGCGGCATCGGCGAACCACTGCTCGGCGACACCGTCCCATTCGGGCTCCGTGGCGGGCTTGCCGGCCAGGGTGTCGTCGTCGGTCCTCACATTGACGACATAGCGCAGCAGATACGGCGCCTGGGCGCGGGCGACATCATGGCAGTGCTGGTCGAGCCACCACCGCCGGAACTCGCGGAGCGACAGGTGCTCGGCGCGCTTGAGAAACCACATTACCTTGATCACAACGAGTCTCCGACAGTCTGGCGTGCGTCAGTCCCGCGAGCGGCCCGTTCGGCGCGCTGTTCGAGCCGACGGCGGATGATGCGATGCCGCGCTTCCGTGAGCGGGAACCGGAATGCGAACACCGCTGCGGCCGCCAGCAGCAGCGCGGGCACGTAGCCGTTGGCCGCCTTCAGACCCAGAACGCCGACCGCGTCGTTTGAGGGGGCCGAGGTGTCGTAGCCGGCGATGCCGGCGATGAACAGGCCGATGACGGGGCCAAGCGCGTACGCGAGCTTGCGAAACACCATCCAGGCCGACGTGAACTGGCCAGCGCGATTCGTGCCTGTCTTGAGCGTGTCGTAGTCGACGATGTCGCCGATCATGGCGTACATCGCCACGTCCCGGCCGGTGCCGAGGATGTAGTAGAGCGTGAGGAAGCCCATGTAGACAGGCAGGGCGAGCGGACCCGGGGTCATCAGCAGCACTGCTGCGCCATGCACCACACCCAGCACGAGGCACACGAGCAGCAGCGCACGTTTCGACGTGCGTCGGGCGACGATTTCCCAGGCCTTGAGGGACAGCAGCGACACCAGCAGTGCGGTGACGAAAATCAGAGTGAAGGACGCACCGATGCCGAGGTAGGTGTCGAAGAAAATGAATGCCATGGCGCCATTGACGCCCATCGCCAGGTCAGACAGGAGCGCCATGGCGAGGAAGAGCAGCAGCGGCGGATTGCCGCGGACGGCACGCCACGTTTCGCGCAGGCTCTCCGCGGGCTTGCGAACGACCTGCATGCCGGATGGCGCCATCGTCACGGCGAGTGCGATCATCGTCGGGTACAGGAACGCCAGGGCCCAGGCTGCGACGCCGATTGCCTCGAAGTTCATCTCGGTGGAGGCGAGGAAGGGCAACATCGGAATCAGGGCGACGAGCACGAGCCCGATCGTCGAGAACAATTGCCGGGACACCGCGAGACGTGAGCGATCGTGATAGCCCGTCGCCAGTTCCGTACCCCAGGCCGTGTACGGAATGTCGAACATCGCCCAGCCGAGGTAGTAGAAAAAGTAGCCGATCGCGAAGACCACGAGAGTCGGGTTGTCGCCCGGCATGTACAGCACCAACGCTGCCGGCACGAACACGAAGATGCTGGCCACGAGCCAGGGCTTGCGCGGGCCCCAACGCGAACGGCTCCGATCCGACAGGTAGCCTACCGTGAGGTCCATGGCGGCGTCGGACAACCTGAGGACCAGCATGATCATCGAGATCGCCGTTAGCGAGAATCCGTATTGCTTGGCGTAGAGCGCCGGCAGAATGGCGAGGCCCGGTGCCTTGAGCATCTCGAACGGAGCGGACGCTGCGCCATACGCGGCCACGGCCCGCCGCGACAGCGGGTGGCTTGAGCTGGCGTTTGCCATCGGCAGGTTCCTACCCTCCGCGTCTCCGTGCGTGCGGTGCCGTGCATGCCACGCCACTTGCGCATTCGAGCATACGCAGGATATACACGTTGTAGACAAATGCCAATGCCGGGCGGGCGCGTAGCCGAGGCGTGGCACGGTCGCTGAAACAGGGGACATGAGCATGCGCGCATTCGTCGGCGGTCTGTTCCAGGAGACCAACGATTTCTCGCCCGTGCCCACGGGCGCTGCCAGTTTCGACGAGATGGCGTGGATCCCCGTTGCCGGTGCGGAGCCGCCCGCGCACGTGAACCTGCTCGGCTATCGGGGCGCCTATGACCAGGCAGTGCGCCGCGGGCTCACGGTCGTCGCGGGGCCGTATCGCTGCGCGATTCCGGCGGCGCGTGCATAGACCGCGTGTGTCCAACCCGTATGGGCCAGGCCGGGGCGGTATTGCAAAGCGTGAAGGAGGCAATCGCGGAGCAGGAACCGCTGCGACCACGTGTCCTTGGCTCCTGCTGTCCTTGAATCATTGGGGTAGGCGTTGCGGCGAATGGCGTGGGTTTCAACGTGTTGCGGTGGGGGCTGAAGCGCACGCTCATTTTCGGCCTTCATGTCGTGCTCGCGGACGGGACGGGCGGCGCTCCTGATCATCACCTGCGTTGTACTGCGCTTCTTTCCCTGACCCGCGCGCCACCAGACCGTAATGGCCGCAACCGCCGGATTCGGGCAGGCGGTCGCGCTGCTGCGCAGGATGTAGCGCGAGCTTGCCGGCATCTCGTGCGCGCAGCAGGCCATGAAGAACGACTACTTTCGTTGTTGTCTTGCTGTGAGACGTCGGTGCACCGATCAGTGCCATGGCATTGCACGTGCTCGGCGTCTACGCGGCGGTGTAACCACCTTGACCGAACCGCATCCTCAATCCGGGTTGCGTGATCGATCCCTGATAGCGAGGCGCACCAGCTCAGCGAGCCCGTGTCGCCGTCGCTGCAGCAGGCCTCGCCAGCGGCAGACGGAGCACGCTCTGTTTGCCGGGCTCGTGATGCAGCATCACGGTGCAACGCCGTGCGTCTTCGGGCGACTCCTCGCTCGGCGGTTTCCCGGAGTGCAGATTCTTCTGGTAGTTGATGGAAGCCGGCGAGCGCACGACCAGGCGCAGGCGTGAGCCGCGTCCGACCCGGCGAGACATGAACTTGGGGGTGCGGAACGTGAACTGGAAGGAAACCCCAGGCGTAGCGAGTTCGGACTCACGCCACGATGTGCGGTGCCGCAGACGCTGGATATCCGACCAGAGCAGGATCGAGTTGCCGTCGTCGGGCAGGATCTCGTACAGCAGCGCAACCACGTCGGCGTCGGGCGCATCCAGCGTGAGCCAGAGCTGCAGCTCCGGCGAGCCGGCGATCTCGAGGTCGTCCGCGAGCGCGGCGGTGTGATACACGACACCCTGACCTCGCAGGTTGAAGGCAAATGCGCCGTCCGTGGGGTCCTCGCCCGCGAGCTGCCAGTGCAGGCCGCGCAGCGGCTCCGGGTACTGGATCGCCGTGTTGTCCTTGCTCGGCCGCGCGATCGAGCGCCGGCGAAGTTCCATCTCGATGATCTCGGTGTCGAACGGATCGTCGACATACCGGTCGGCCGGCGTGTCGTCCGGTTCGGTGCGCAGTTGTCCCGAGTGGAACGGGTCGTTTGCGGATCCGTCCGACCGGAAATAGAAGCTCGCCGTCGTGCTGAATGCTTCATCGAGCGTGTCACAGCCGCGCCATTCCTCGGCGCCTGCCATGTAGTACATGATGCGATGCTGCAGGAACGCTGGCCGTTCGCCGAGGCCGAAGGCCCACCGGAACCATTGGCGCCTGACCTCAGCCATGTCGATCTTGGCTTGGGGGCCGAACTGCAGGTCGCCGACACGGTCGGTGCCGTCCATGCCGGCGTGGTGCCAGGGACCGATCACGAAGTAATGCTTTCGCCGCGCTGCCTCGGATGCGAACTGCTCGAAGCGACGGAAGTGGAACAGTGTGCCGGGATGCGTGGAATCGTAGTGACCCGTGGAGGAGAGGATGGGCATGTCGATGCGGCGGATCTCTTCCTCGGTCGGGAGAAAGGTCATCGCCCGCAGCGCATAGTAGGGGTCGCGCAACGACTGCAGGAATTTGGGCCGCTGGATCCCGGCGGTCACGGGCAACTGGGTTGCGGAGCGATTCTCGCGGTAGAACTGGGCCAGCAGCTCCGCCCAGTACCCCGAATCCGCGCCCATGCCCCAGTAGGTATCTCTCCCACTCGTGAGCAGGTGCCAGGACAGGTGGCCGATGAAGGGGACACCGCCGGCGCTGACGTCGATGCCCGGACAGCCCGCGCCCCAAGGCGTGATCGTCTTGAGCGCAGGATGACTCGACTTTGCTGCCGTCCACTGATTTGCGCCGGAGTACGATCCGCCGTACATCGCCACCTGCCCGTCGCACCACGGCTGGCGCGCGAGCCATTCGATCGCATCGACGGTGTCGTGGACGTCGACTTCGAACATCTCGAACTCGCCGTCCGAGTCACCGCGTCCGCGGCTGTCGATGAGCACGAACGTCAGGCCGTGCACTGCAAACTGCAGGGCGCTGCCGTAGAAGGCGTCGATGCCGTAAGGAGTCATCTCGAACACGACCGGAGCGGGCGTGGCGGAGGAGCGCGGCGTGAACACCATGGCGTTCAACGTGATCCCATCGCGCATCGGGATGCGCACGCCCCAGCGGACATGGGCTGGCGTCGCCGCACGCATGGCAGGCTCGGTTTGGTCGCTGTACGTCGTCATGCAGGCTCGCTTGAGTCCGTTTCTAGTATACAGTGTGTCGGCAAGCAATGAGGATGCCGTGCATGGGAAAGTCAGCTGTCCTCGCGGTTCTCGCCGTATTGTGGTGCGAAGCGGTAGTCGCGGCTGATGGACGATCCGCTACGCAGGCCGCGCCGCGTTCTCCGAACGTAATCCTGTTTCTCGCCGACGACCTCGGTTACGGCGATCTCGGTGTCTATGGGCACCCTGTCCATCGCACGCCGCATATCGACCGACTCGCCGCCGAGGGTCAGCGATGGACAAGCTTCTACGCGGCCTCGTCGGTTTGCACTCCGAGCCGGGGCAGCCTGCTCACCGGTCGCCTCCCGGCGCGACTCGGGCTCGAACGATCGGAGGGCGGGCCGGCCGTGTTCTTTCCGTTCTCGACCGGTGGCCTGCCGCTCGAGGAGGTCACCATCGCGGAGCTGCTGCGTACCTCCGGCTATTCGACGGCCCTGATTGGCAAGTGGCATCTCGGTTTCTCCGCACAGTTCTCCCCGAATGCCCAGGGGTTCGACTACTTCTTCGGAACACTGGGCAGCAACGACATGGACCCGGTCAACCCGAGCGATCCCGAGTTGTTCACCAAAGTCCCCGATGAGGCGGACTGGAACGTGGCGCTGTACCGGAACGAGCGCGTCATCGAGCAACCGCTGCGCCAGGATACGCTCACGCTGCGATTCACCGAAGAGGCCGTGGGCTTTCTGCGCGGCCATCGCTCCAAGCCGTTCTTCATGATGGTGGCCTACACCGCGCCGCACGTGCCGCTGTTCCCGTCGCCGCAGTTCAGCGGTCGCAGCCTGGGCGGGCGCTATGCCGACGTCGTCGAGGAAATGGATTGGAGCGTCGGGCGCATCATGGCGGCATTGAGGTCGTTGAAGCTCGACGACAACACGCTCGTGATCTTCACATCGGACAACGGCCCCATCGACCTGTTCGGTGCCTACGGCGGCTCTGCGGGTCCGTTGCGCGGCGGCAAAGGCACGACGTGGGAGGGTGGCGTCCGCGTGCCCGGGATTTTCTGGGGGCCCGGACTCGTCAAGCGCGGCGTCGAGTATGGCCTCGGCTCGCAGCTCGACCTGTTCTCGACCATCGCGGACATCGCGCACAGGCCGGTGTCGTCGACGCGCCCGCTCGACGGCCAGTCACTGCGCCGCACGCTGATTGCGGGTGAAGCGAGCCCGCGCGACTCTGTGCCGTACTTCCGCGACGGCAGCATCTATGCGCTACGCGTCGGAGCCACCAAGGCACATTGGGTGACCGAGGGCGCCTACGGCGCCGGTGAGCCACGTACGGCGCACGATCCGCCACTGTTCTTCGATCTGTCACAGGATCCCGCCGAACGCCATCCGCTCGATGCTGTGCCTGACTCATTGCGTGCCCGCATCCTCGACGCGCGCCATCGCGAGGAGCAGTTCGTCGTGCCGGCGGTTTCCGAGTTGCTCAAGGGCGTCCCACCGAGGCCTGCGGCGCCGTGAGGGAGGCGGGCCGCATGCGTTGGTTGCTGCTGTGCGCATGGATGCTCCTGCCGTTCGCATGCCCCGCCGAGGCACAGCCATCGAGACCGGCTGGCATGGTGTTCATTCGCGGGGGCGAGTTCACCATGGGATCCGACGATCCCATGTTCAGCGATGCGCAACCACGGCATCGGGTCCGCGTGCGCGCGTTCTGGATCGATGCCACGGAAGTCACCAACGCGGAGTTCAAGCGCTTCGTCGATGCCACGGGGTATCGCACCATCGCGGAGCGACCGCTTGATCCCAGGGACTTTCCGGGAGTGCCTGCCGACCAGCTCGTACCGGGGTCGGCGGTGTTCGCCGCGCCCAGCGGTGCGGTATCCCTCGACGATGCCACGCGCTGGTGGCGCTACGTCGCGGGTGCGAACTGGCGCCAGCCCGAAGGGCCGGGCAGTTCCATATCAGCGCGCATGGATCACCCCGTCGTGCACATTGCCTACGACGATGCTCGAGCCTATGCGAAGTGGGTGGGCAAGCGCCTGCCGACCGAAGCCGAGTGGGAGTTCGCGGCACGTGGTGGCCTCGACGCGCGGGAGTTCGTCTGGGGCTCTGAGTTCCAGCCGAACGGCCGCTACATGGCGAACACTTTTCAGGGGCGCTTTCCGGACGGCAACAGTCGCGCCGACGGGTACGCAGCGACCTCGCCGGTGAAGGCGTTTGCACCCAACGGCTATGGTCTGTACGGAATGGCGGGCAATGCCTGGGAATGGGTGGCGGACTGGTATCGCCCGGATTACTACGCACGGCTCGCTGCGGCCGCGCGAATCAGTGTTGACCCTCGCGGTCCCGACAGCAGCTTCGACCCGGAGGAACCGGGTGTCATGAAGCGCGTGCAGAAGGGCGGGTCGTTCCTGTGCAGCGATGACTACTGCGCGCGCTATCGGCCCGGCGCTCGGGGCAAAGGCGAGCCATCGAGCAGTGCGAGTCACATCGGGTTTCGGCTGGTTCGCGATCCGTGAGCGCGACGCGCCAACTGCGCTAGATGGGCGGACGGGTTGCGCCCGCGGCGGTTCCGGCGGATTCACCTGTTCGACCGTGTTCCGCTTAGTCGTCGTAGACTGATGGGCAGGTCGAATCGGGCGGCTGTGCTGCGCGCAAGGTATCGCAGCGGCTCTACACGACTGTCACCTCCGTTGGGCAGAGAGGCCACCGAGGTGCGGATCGATCTGTTCGAGAACGGTCACACACTGCGCCGAGGACATCGTTTGCGCCTGTCGATCATGAGCAGTGCATATCCGTTCGTCAGCATCAATCCGAATACGGGTAACGACATTGCGACCGATACCGCCGCGCCACGTGTTGCAAGGCAAGAGGTTTTGCACGGGCGCGGCCAGCCATCCCGGCTCGTCTTCGAGGTCCTGGAGCGGCAATAAGACGTTCCAGAAGCCTGTCCGGCAGCTTGCGGCCGGCGCGCGTCATTCCTTCCGATTGGTGTATACTACGTGTCGGCAAGAATATAGCGACCACCTGCTTTCGCGTAGTTCCGCGACACCAGCCCACGGCGATGAGTGCCTTCAACACAGAGCGCATCCTGTCGGTCCACCACTGGACCGACCGCCTGTTCAGCTTCACGACGACGCGCGAGAACGCGTTTCGCTTCTCGAACGGGCACTTCACGATGATCGGATTGCCGGTCGACGGTCGGCCCGTCCTTCGCGCCTACAGCATCGCCAGTCCCAACTACGAGGACCATCTGGAGTTTCTGAGTATCAAGGTGGAGGGTGGGCCGCTCACGTCGCGACTTCGGGCTATCGAGCCAGGCGACGCGCTGTTGGTCGGGCGCAAACCGACTGGAACTCTGGTCGTGGATCATCTTCGTCCGGGCCTTCGGCTCTACATGCTCTGCACGGGAACGGGTTTGGCGCCGTTCATGAGCATCGTGCGAGACCTGGCGGTCTATGAGCGATTCGAGCAGATCGTCCTCGTGCATGGTGTGCGCGAGGTTGCGGAGCTTGCCTACCAGGATCTGCTCATGAACCAACTGCCCAACCATGAGTACCTCGGTGAACTCGTTCGAGCGCAGCTCCGCTACTACCCGTGCGTGACGCGGGAACCATTCAGGACTCGGGGCCGGATACCAGATCTCTTGAGAAACGGCACGCTGTTCGCCGACCTCGGCCTTCCTCAACTGAATCCGGCTGAGGACCGCGTCATGATCTGCGGCAGTCCGGCAATGCTGCACGATCTGAAGGAGATGCTCGCCGGACTCGCCTTTGAAGAGGGC
>CAZPJE010000200.1:0-1660 GCA_964586725.1 uncultured Steroidobacteraceae bacterium
GGCGGCGCGCCCACCGGCATCTGTGCGGACGAAGACGTCAACCGCAACGGCGTGCTCGACCCGGGTGAGGATGCCAACGGCAGCACCCGACTCGAGGCGGGCAACATCGCGCTCGTGTCGCCGAGCTCGGTGACCACCGACTCGACCGGCATCGCTTTGATCGGCGTGCTGTATCCGCAGGAACACGCCTACTGGCTCGAGGTCACCCTCGAAGCCCGCGCCGGCGTGGCAGGCACCGAGACCGCGCGCGCGACGACGTTCCTGTTGCCGGGTGCCGCGAACGACTTCAATCGCGAGGACAATACACCGCCGGGCCCGACCAGCCCGTTCGGCGTCAACGTCTGCGCGGCGCCGAATTGACCTGACGGCCGCTACCCACTCCGACGCAACGGCCGCCTTCGGGCGGCCGTTGTTTTTTCAGCGCCCGCCGTCGGGCACACTGCACCCATGCGCGGCAGTCAAAACGTGTTCCTGATCGGTCCGATGGGATCCGGCAAGACGGCCGTGGGCCGTCAGCTCGCGAAGCAACTCGGGCTCGTGTTCCACGACAGCGATGCCGAGATCGAACATCGCACCGGCGTCGACATCCCGCTGATCTTCGAGAAGGAAGGCGAGGCGCGCTTCCGCGTGCGCGAGCGCGAAGTCATCGACGATCTGACGCAACTGCAAGGCATCGTGCTGTCGACGGGCGGCGGTGCCATCCTGGCGGCCGACAGCCGCGAGCGGCTCGCGGCTCGCGGCTTCGTCGCCTATCTCGAAACCTCGGTCGAACAGCAGGCCGAGCGGGTGCGCTCGGCCCATCACCGGCCGTTGCTGAGCGGGGTGGATCCGGTCGTCAAGCTCACCGAACTGATGGCACACCGCGAACCGCTGTACCGCAGCACGGCGGACCTCATCGTGCCGACGGATGGCCGCAAGGTCGCCGCGGTCGCGGATGAGATCCTGCGCGCGTACCGGCGCTCCGTATAATCAGCAGCGTTTCGCGGAGAACCGAGTGCAGCGTCTGCAAGTCGAACTGGGCGACCGTGGCTATCCGATCCTGATCGGGCCTGGACTCATGGGGCGCGCCGAGCTGTTCGCCGAACACGTGCTGCGCCTGTCATCGGCCCGTCCGACGCGCGACCTGCTGCTGGTCACCAACACCACGGTGGGTCCGCTTTATGCCGCGCGCCTGCGGGCGACGCTGTCGGCCGCGAGTCCCGCGGTGCGCGTCGTCGAGGCCGTGTTGCCCGATGGCGAGCACCACAAGACGCTGGCGAACATCTCCGCGCTCCTCGACGTGCTGGTCACCAACCGCTACGCGCGCGATGCCTGCGTGCTCGCGCTCGGCGGCGGCGTGGTCGGCGACATGGCCGGCTTCGCGGCGGCCTGCTACCAGCGCGGCATCGATTTCGTGCAGCTGCCGACGACGCTGCTCGCGCAGGTCGACTCCTCCGTGGGTGGCAAGACGGGCGTCAACCATCCTGGCGGCAAGAACCTGATCGGCGCCTTCCACCAGCCGCGCGCCGTCATCGCCGACACCGACACGCTTGCGACGCTGCCGCCGCGCGAACTGCGCGCCGGCGTCGCCGAAATCATCAAGTGCGCGCTGATCTGCGACCCGCCGTTCTTCGACTGGCTGGAGCAGCACGTCGAGTCGCTGCTGGCGCTCGACGCGGCG
>CAZPJE010000201.1:0-1829 GCA_964586725.1 uncultured Steroidobacteraceae bacterium
CAGCAGCCGCGACGAGCAGGAAGTCGCCGGCTATGCCGAAGTGATGGAAACCGTCTTCCACGCATGGGCCGACATTCCCATCACAGAAAACTATATCAAACAGCTTCACCGCGACCTTTTGCGCTACAGCGAAAAAGACGAGCGGCACCGTGGCGAATACAAGACCTTGCGCAACGACGTGGGAGCCTTTGACGCCGCCGGCAAGTTGATCGGCATCGTGTTCGAGACGGCTACGCCGTTCGACACGCCGCGACGCATGACCGAGCTGGTGAAATGGTTGAATGACGCCCGCGAGCTAAAGCGGATTCACCCGCTGCTTATCGTCGCCGTGTTCATCGTCACCTTCTTGGAAATCCACCCCTTCCAAGACGGCAATGGCCGCTTGAGCCGCATCCTGACCACCCTGCTCTTATTGCAGGCCGGCTATGCCTATGTGCCGTATTCGTCGCTTGAATCCGTGATCGAAAACAGCAAAGAAGGCTACTACCTGGCCTTGCGGCAGACGCAAGGCACCATTCGAACCGCGGCACCAAATTGGCAGCCCTGGCTAATTTTTTTCATTCGCGCTTTGCAGCAGCAGAAGCGCCGCCTGGCCGTGAAAGTGGAGCGCGAAAAGAACGCACTCGCCGCGTTGCCAGTGCTGGCCGTGAAAATCCTGGATTATGTGCGCGACAATGGCCGCGTCACGACCCGCGACATGGTGCGCGAAACTGGTGCAAGCCCCAACACACTTAAAGCGACATTCACATCACTGGTTGAGAAAGGCCTTCTGGTGCGCCACGGCGGCGGCCGATCAACCTGGTATGCGTTGCCGTGATATAGAACGAGAGGAACCGAAGACCCAGGTAAAACGCGCGCTGGAAGAACTGATAGAGCGCGGTGCCGTGCGCTTTGAGGGCAACAACCGCTGGCGGCGCTACTGGGTCATATCATGAAAAGGCTATCGGACAACGCACGCGATATCGGCGATAGCTGGGCGATAGGGCGTGGGCGATACATCGGCGAAGGCCCAATGAATCAAAGGCTTCTATCGACCACGGGCAATAGAAAGTGGTCGATAGCAATGCCATGCGCTCAGGGCAGACAGTTGGGAGAAGGTAACGCATGACTAAATCCGAGGCACAAACCCGGTCTGAGTTGATTGACCACCAACTCGCTCAGGCAGGCTGGAATGTCCAAGACCCCACCCAGGTTGTCGAGGAATTCGACATCCTCACCGCTTTGCCCGTAGGCGTGGCCGAGCCACGCACACCCTACGAAGGCCACCAGTTCAGCGATTACGTCTTGCTCGGCAAAGATCGCAAACCGCTGGCCGTAATCGAGGCCAAAAAGACCAGCCGCGATGCCGCCATTGGCCGCGAGCAGGCAAAGCAGTACTGCTACAACATCCAGAGGCACTTGGGTGGTGAATTGCCGTTCTGCTTCTACACCAACGGCCATGAGCTCTATTTCTGGGACTTGGAAAACGCGCCGCCACGCAAGGTGGTCGGCTTTCCTACACGCGACGATCTGGAACGCTTTGCCTACATCCGCCGCAATCGCAAGCCGCTGACACAGGAATTCATCAACACCTCGATTGCCGGGCGTGATTACCAGATCCGCGCGATTCGTTCGGTGCTCGAAGGCATCGAGAAAAAACAGCGTGATTTCCTGCTGGTGATGGCCACTGGCACCGGCAAAACCCGCACCTGCATTGCCATGGTTGATGCGCTGATGCGCGCTGGTCACGCAGAGAAGGTGCTGTTCCTGGTTGATCGGATTGCGTTGCGCGAGCAGGCACTGGCGGCATTCAAGGAACACATGCCCAACGAGCCGCGCTGGCCCAACGT
>CAZPJE010000202.1:0-2848 GCA_964586725.1 uncultured Steroidobacteraceae bacterium
TCGACCTCGGCGAGGGCGTAGTGCGAGTAGCCGTTCGCAAACGGTCGCGTCAGTCCGAGAGTCGTCAAGACACACTCGAAGTAGCTATCCCACATCGCCTCGAAAGCCACGAGCCTGTTTCCCAGGCGTCGACGCAGCGTCGCCAGAAGCCCCCACAACTGACTGAAACTGGTCGTACTCGCAAGCAAGGTCAACCGGTCAACTGGCTCGGGGTACAGTCGCAGCGCTGCACGGGTGACGACGCCGAGCGTGCCTTCCGTGCCAATGAAGTACTGCTTAAGGTCGAAGCCGGCGTTGTCCTTGATGACGGTTCCGAGCGACGTCAGCACCCTGCCATCCGCCAGCACCGCCTCGAGACCCAGGACCAGATTGCGCGTGGTGCCATATCGAAGCACTCGATTGCCACCAGCATTGGTTGCGATGTTTCCACCGATGGTGCAGGAGCCGCGCGAGGCCAGATCGAGCGGAAAACTCATGCCTTGCTGAAGCGCGGTGTCCTGGACCCTCGCGAGCGTCACGCCCGCCTGCACGATCATGCAGTCGGCCTTGGCGTCGAACTCGTCGATGGCAGCCAGTCGCTCCAGCGACAACGCAATTTCACCGCTGCGCGGCGTTGCGCCCCCGCACAATCCGGTCAACCCGCCCTGCACCGTAACGGGCCAGGAGTGCTCGTGGCAATACGCCAGCACCCTGGACAGTTCATCTACCGTCTTCGGTCTGGCCACGGCCAACGGGGAGCAGCGATCTTTGCCTGTCCAGTCACAGCTGTAGCGCGCAAGAACGTCCGACTCAACGATCAGGCCGGCGTCGTCGACGAGTCGGCCAAGCCCCAACAAGAACCTGTCGGTCCGCGGCCGGTTGGCCTCGGTTGAGTCGTGCTGAACTGCCATGATTTCCTGACGCCGAGTGCATCTTCTAGTATACTTGTTTTGTACAAGGTGTCGACTGTCGGTTCTTCAACTTGCGCACAGATAGAGTCGTGTCCTCCTCCGAACGCGCCGCGGAAGCTGCAGAGACGTGGCCGGGCAGCGCCGTAGCCTGGGCGGCCGTCGCAATGTTGATGGTCGCGACCGTCTTCTCTTTGGTCGACCGGCAGGTGCTGAGCCTTCTGGTGGAGCCGATGCGCAGTGCCCTCGCCTTGAGCGACGTCGAGATCGCCGTTCTGCAGGGTCCCGCGTTCATGGTCTCGTATACGCTGCTGGGATTCCCGCTGGGGTGGTTGGTCGACCGCGTGCACCGAGTTCGTTTGGTTGCCGCAGGCGTTGCCCTTTGGAGCGTCGCTTGTGCGGCCTGCGGGTTCATGGACAGCTTCGAGACCCTTGCCATCGCACGCATGTTCGTCGGCGTCGGAGAGGCCGTGCTCGGTCCGGCGATCGTCTCTCTCGTAGCAGATTACTTCCCACCAGCAAGCCGCCCGCTGGCCATGAGCGTGCAGGCGTCGGCCTCGTCGGCCGGCGTTGGACTGGCGATGTTGGCAGGTGGTACCGTTATCGCCATGGCGCGATCGGAGCCGCAGATCGCGCTCGCGGGCCTCGCGCCCATGGATACTTGGCGCTTCGTGTTCATCGCCTGCGGGCTCCCAGGTATAGCGCTCGCGTTGCTGCTGCTGCTTGTGCGCGAACCTCCCCGACAAGTGCATTCACGAAGCACGACAGCCTCGCAGCCGATGTGGCCGTTCCTGCGCGCTGCCAAGCACTGGGCAATCGGGCACTTTGCCGCCATCTCCGCGATCGCCGTGGTCGGCTACGCGTTCATGGGCTGGGCTCCCACCCTGCTGGTGCGCCGCCACGGCTGGCCGATCACCGAGTCGGCAATGCTACTCGGGACCTACTTCGCGGTCCTCGGACCAGCGGGTTCCATCTTTGCTGGCTGGTTGACCCGCCGCCAGCGCGAACATGGGAAAATGGATGCGGCACTGCGGGTCTGCCGTCTCTCAGGCGTGGGACTCACCCTCAGTCTCGGTGCATTCGCTCTCGACCCCACTGCGCCGGTAGCAACGATCTTGCTCGCGGTCGCGGTCTTCTGCATCGCGATGGCACCAGGAATATCTGTCGCCGCGCTGCAAGAGGTCACTCCGAGTTCGCTGCGCGGCCGCATGGCTGCCGGGTACTACATCACCACCAACTTAGTGGGTGCCAGCCTTGGACCTGTCGTCGCTGCAGCGCTGACACAGTACGTGTTCATGGATCCCCAACTGATCGGCGCATCGCTTGCGACGGTAGCGCTCGTTGGCGGACCATTGACGGTCGTGCTGCTGACGCTGACACTGCGCCCGTTTCGCGACCTGGTGCACGCAAACGTCCACCCCGCGCCGCGGGCCAATTGAACCGTACGTCCCACTCCACCGGACTTTCAGGCATGCAAAGCGTAGACGCATTCTTTCCAACAGACTACCGCGACGGGCGCGAACGATTTCTCGAATTGACTCGCGGTGCTGGCCACGCGATCACCTCGTATACGCATACGACTAGGCTGGGACCTGCGGGCGAGACCTTGTTCTGCGATGCCGCGAGATTTGGCCCCCCGGACGCGCGCAACCTCCTGCTCCTCAGCTCCGGTACGCACGGCGTAGAGGGCTTCTGCGGCTCCGGCGCACAGTCCGCGCTGCTGTCGTCGGGGTTGCTGCGCGACCTTCCGCAAGATGCGGCCGTGCTGCTGATTCATGCAGTCAACCCCTACGGCTTTGCACATCTGCGCCGGACGAACGAAGACAACATCGACTTGAATCGCAACTTCATTGACCACTCTCGCGCTCCGCTCAATCCGGCCTACGACGAGATCCACCAGTGGCTCGTTCCGGCCAAATGGGAAGGACCGGCGCGCTTGGCCGCCGACCGCGAACTGCAGC
>CAZPJE010000203.1:0-6218 GCA_964586725.1 uncultured Steroidobacteraceae bacterium
CGCGGCGAGCCGCGCCGGCAACTGCGCGAGCTCGGCCGCGCGCGCGGCCTCGTAAGCCGGGCCGGGCGCGAAACTCGCGACGGGCAGCACCGCGGGCGCCACCGTCGTCGTAGCCATGGTCGTCGACTGCGCGGGCGGCAGCAGCACGCGCCCGATCCAGATGCCATTGGCAAGCAGCGCCACGCCGGCCACCAGGCCAAAAGCCCAGCGCGGCGGTCGCCAGCGCGCAGCGGCGGGCGGCGTCGCTGGCGTCGCGCCGCCATCGCGGATCGCCGCTTCGATGCCCGGCCACAGGTCGCGTCCCGGCGGGACGTCGCGCCGCAGTGCCTGCAGATCGCCGACGCCGTTCGCGTTCGCAGAATCGTTCATGCCAGTCCCTCCTGGAGGCGCGCCCGCAGCAGGGCGCGCGCGCGATGCAACTGCGCCTTGCAGGTGCCTTCGGCCAGCCCGAGCATCGCGCCGGCCTCAGCGTGACTATGTCCGTAGATGGCGCAAAGCACGAGCGCATCGCGCGCACCGTCGGGCAGCGCATCGATGGCCCGCTCGATCTCGCGTTCCTCGACGGGGGTGTCGAAGACGACCCCCTGCGCCGCGTCGTCCAGATCGTCGATCGATTCCGGCGCCGTGCCGGCGCGCCGGCGCCGCTCGATGACGACGTTGACGGCGATCCGGTGCAACCAGGTCGTCAGCTGGCTGCGGCCTTCGAAGCTGGCGAGCGCGCGCCAGGCGCGCAGGTAGGTTTCCTGCGTGCAGTCCTCGGCGGCGGCGGGATCGCGGGTCAGGCGCAGGCACAGGCCATGGACACGGCTGCAAGTCTCGCGATACAGGCGCTCGAACGCGCGCACGTCGCCCCGACGCGCCTGCGCCAGCAGGCCTTCCTGCCAGTCCAGCGTCTGTGCGCCCTGAAACTGAGAGCCGCCGTCGGCCAAATCGCCTCCGTACCCCCGTGCCAGGCAGGGGGAGCCGCCATCGTAACGTGACGGGAAGTTGGAGGCGCCGGGGCCGGAAAAGGTTTAAACGCTGGCGCGGCGGCCAGCGAACCAGTTGATCGCGTACTGCAGCAGCTGCGAGTTGGTCGAGAGGTTCAGCTTGCGCTTGATGCTCTGCCGGTGCGACTCGACTGTCTTGACCGACAGCCCGAGTTCCGTCGCGATGTCCCGCGAACTGACGCCCCGGCCGACCAGGTTCAGCACCTGCAACTCGCGATTGGAGAGGCGCTCGACGGGATTGCCATCGCTGACGCTGTGGCCGATGCGCGAGCGCATCTGCGTCTGCAGCGTCTCGCTCAGGTAGGTCTCGCCGCGCAACACCGTGCGCAGCGCGTTGAGCAGCTGGTCTGCAGCGGCCTGCTTCATGATGTAGCCGGACGCGCCTTCCGACAGCAGCCGCTCGGCGTAGATCGTTTCATCGTGCATCGACAGCACGAGCATCGGCACATCGGGATGGTGTGCGTGCACATCACGCACGAGTTCGAGGCCGTCGCCTTCCTGCAGCGCGAGATCGACGATGACGATGTCGGGAGTGAGCTCGCGGATCGCGCGCCGCGCCTGCGCTTCGGTCGCAGCCTCGCCGCACACTTCCATGTCGGCTTCCGCCTCGATCATGCGCTTGAGCCCCTGCCGGACGATCGGGTGATCATCGACGATGAGGACGCGGCGACGGGTGATGGTGTTCATCAGGGGCGCGGTCTGCATGCTGACGTTGTTCACTGCACCCACCTTTTCGATGGATCGGCCAGAAAAACCACGCGATCAGTGTACAGGAACGCGACAGCGAATCGTCACGCCGCGTTCACCATCGATCTCGATCTGGCCACGCAGTGCTTCGATGCGATAGCGCATCGTCTCGATGCCGAGGCCTTTTCTCGCGGGCGGCGCCTCGGGGAAACCCCGACCATCGTCGCTGATGGTCAATGTTATCTCGTTGTCGCGGGACTCCAGCGACACGCACACCTGGGTCGCGGCTGCGTGCCGCAGCGCATTGGAGATGGCCTCCTGTGCGACGCGCAGCAGATGCGTTGCCGCGACTTCGTCGAGCCGCGGCTCCGCGGCGAGCGAGTCGACCAAGGTCACGCGCACCTTGTCCGTCTGCGTGGACTCAACCAGCGTGCGCAGAGCCCCGCGCAGACCGCCCTGCTCATGACTGACGGGCGCAAAGCCGCGCGCGAGGCGCCGCGCCGAGTCGATCGCGTCGTTGACCAGCGTGACGATCTCGTCGATCTGGTCCCGGGAGGGGCCGGAGCCGCTCGCCGCAGAGGCCGACAGGCTGCGCAGCATCAGCGCGATGCCGGTCAGTTCCTGCCCGAGCCCGTCATGCAGCGCGACGCCGAGGCGCCGCTGTTCCAGCGCGGCGGCATCGAGGATCCGCTGCTCGAGCAGCCGCTCAAGAGTGACGTCGACATACACCGCCAGCATCAGGTCCTCGCCATCGACGCGCACCGGCGTGAACGTGCCGATCAGGCGCAGCATGCGCCCGTCCGGACGACGCCAGTCGAACTCGCGCGTGACATAGCCCCGCTGGCGGTTGCGATCGAGCTCCGCCTGCACGCTTGCGCCCATCGCGCGCATTTCCGGGATCGCGGCCGGCATCAGCGCGCGGATGTTCGCGCCCTCCGAGGAACCCGTCGTCGCGCCCAGCATCGCGTCGAAGGCCGGATTCGACAGGCGCACCACCGAGTCGCGACCGAGCAGCACGACCGCTTCGCGCATCATCGACAGCAGCGTCGCCTGCGCGCGCAGCTGCTCGCGCTGCTGGACGCTTTTCGTAACGTCGACCGAGATCACGGCGATGCCCGTGACCTTGCCCGCTTCGAGCACGGGCCGGAAGCGGACATCGACATGAACGCGACCGATGATGCTGTGGTCGATCAGTTCCTCCAGCGACTCCGGCTGGCCGGTTCGCAGCACCCGCGTTGCGGCATCGTGGACTGCGTCGGCGTAATTCTTCGGCGCCAGGTCGCGAATCGCAAGACCGATGCAGGTCTCGCGCGGCAGGCCGTCGAGGTCACGGTTGATGAACACGCAGCGCAGTTCGCTGTCGAACAACGCGAGGACCTCGGTGACGCTGCCTGCCACCGTCTCGAACAGCGCCTGGGCGCTGCGCAGCAGCTGCTCTGCTCGCCAGCGGTCGGTCACGTCGGTTGCCGAGACACTGAAGCCGGTCACCACGCCCGCGTCGAGGACCGCGGCGACGCGATGGTCGTAGACGCGCAACGCGCCGGTCTGGTCAGCCATCTCGACGGTCGCCGAGCGCGCGACGGCATCGGCCCGCACGGCCTCGTGGACGGGCCACAACACGGTCGTCACGCGCTCGTCGACGATGTCGAACATCGATTGGCCCACCAGCTGCGCGATCGTCAGCCCAAGCGCCGGCCGGTTGATGAAGCGAATCCGCGCCTCGGCGTCGAGCAAAATCAGCAGGTCCGGCGCATGCGCGGTGACCGCCGCGAGCGTGCGCTCGACGTCGAGCTGCGCCTCGCGCGCGTCGACCTCGGCGGTGATGTCGACGAGGAAGCCCACCAGTCGATGCGCGCGACCCGAGGCGTCGCGGTCCTCGCCCCGGAACCGGTCGACGACCCAGCGCCAGCGGCCGTCGGCATGGCGGATGCGGTACTGCGCATCGTAGGAATCCATGCGGCCACTGAGCACGTCGGCGTCCGCCGCGACGATGCGATCGCGATCGTCGGGATGCACGCGGTTGAGCCAGAACTGCGGGTCGAGCCGGCCTGTGGCCGGGTCGACGCCGTGCAACAGGTAGTACTCGTCGTTGAACACCTGCCGCGCGACATCCCACTCCCACAGGCAGCCGCGCGCCGTGTCGAGGGCGAGCCGCAGGCGCTGCTGCGACTGCTCGGCCGCGAGTTCCGCGCGCTTGCGCTGGTCGATGTCCATGCAGGTGCCGACGAGGCGCTGCGCGACACCCTCGGCATCGCGCGCAACCACGCGGCCGCGTTCGAAGATCCAGCGCCAGCTGCCGCTGCGCGTGCGGATCCGATACTCCGCGTCGTAGTACTCCTCGCGGCCGTCGAGATGCGCCGAAAACCGCGCTCGGGCGACAGGCAAATCCACCGGATGGATGTAGTCATCCCAGCGCGTGACATGCCCCTCGCCTTCGCACGGGTCGAGATCGAAGCGCGTGCACCAGTCGTTGAGCCAGTGGGTACTGCCGCTGAGGCAGTCGAGTTCATAGAGGCCGACGCCCGCGCCCCAGATGGCGGTCTCGAGCCGCGCCTCGGTCGAGCGCAGCGCCATCTCGGAGCGCTTCTGCGCATCGATGTCGATCGACACGCCGAGCAGCGCGACGGGCTGACCGTCGAAATCCCACTCGACGACGCGACCCCGATCCATCAGCCACTTCCACGTGCCGTCGGCGCAACGCAGCCGGTACTCGAGTTCGAGGTGTTGCGAGCGGCCTTCGAGATGCTCGTCGATCAGGCGCTGCACCGAGGCCTGGTCATCCGGATGGATCCGCGACAGCCACGGCTGCGGCTGCTGCTCCCAGGCCTCGCGGCTGTAGCCCGTCATCGCGAACCACAACGGACTGCGCACGGCGGTATCGCTCGGCCGGTGGATCTGCCAGAACGCAGCGCGCGCGCCCCACAGCGCAGTCGCGAGCCGCGATTCGTTTTGCTGGGTTTCGAGCTCGGCGCGCTTGCGCGCGTCGATCTCGATGCAGATGCCGCCCGCTTCGGCCGGCGCGTCCTCGGCGCTGCGGCGCGTGACGCCGCCCCGCTGCAGCAACCACAGCCAGCGGGAGTTGCGGGTCAGGATCCGGTATTCGACTTCGAACTCGCCGCGCCCGTCGCGCGCCGGCAGGTCCGCGTGCGCGCGCAGGAACCGGCCGGCGTCATCGGGATGAATCCGGCGCGCCCAGCGCTCCAGATGGTCCGGGCCGTCGCAGGGATCGAGGTCCAGCGACAGGCACCAGGCCATGTCCATATGTGCGCCGCCGTCGGGCAGGCCACGGTACCAGGACCCCACCTGGGCGGACGCGAGGGCTCGACGGCGCTGCGAAGCGGCGCCCGGGTCAGCCGGTTCTGGAAGCGATAACGGGTCCATGTCAGCTTGCGAGTCTGCCCCAATGCGACCCGCCGGCCTGTGACCGTGGCGACGGAACTTAATCAGGCTTTGCCTGAGGTCGCGCCGACGCCCGGTTCAGGCTAGGATGACATAAGGCAGTCCTCGGGCTGGCTTTCGCGTCAGAACAACAAGAAACGGGAACATCCGATGGCCGATTCAAGCACGGAGGCGACTCTGGTGGCGGACTATGCCGACTGGCAGGCCCGCGACTACTTAAAGACTTATTACTCCAAAGTCGTGCTGCCCGACGAGCAGGTCGTGCTCGCCTACCAGCTCGACGTCATGCGCGCCGCGTCGGCCGGCTTCGGTCGCGCGCTCGAGTATGGCTGCGGACCCACGCTGCATCGCGCGATCGCGGCGGCGCCGTATGTGTTCCGGCTCGACATGGGGGACTGGCTGGCCGACAACCTCGTATGCGTGCGCGACTGGCTTTCGGGCCCCGAGGACAGCCAGGACTGGAATCGTTTCACGAAGTACGTGCTCGGCTGCGAAGGCCGTCGGCGCACCGACCGTGCGGCGCTGCTGCGCCGCGAACGCACGGTGCGCCGCGTCGTGCGCGGCCTGTACGTCAGCGACGCGCGCTGGCGCCACCCGCTCGGCCCGGAGCGCGCGGGCTTCTACGATCTGCTGGTTTCGGGCTTCTGCCTGGATGCGATCTCGCCGGACAAGCGCGTCTGGCGGCGCTGCATGCGCAACGTGCTGTCGACGCTCGCCCCGGGTGGCACCGTGATCCTGCATTTCCTCGCCGGTTGCCGCGCCTACAAGGTCGGCGACCGGATGTTCCCCGGATCGAACCTCTCGGCCGACGACGTCGCTGGCGTGCTGATCGACCTGGACTTCGAGCGCGATTCGATCGACGTGCAGCGCATAGAGTGCCCGCACAACGTCGAGTACGGCTATTCAGGCATCCTGACGGCCTCCGCCCGCCGCCGCTGAAGCGCGCATCCGCTCTACAATAGAGCGGATGAACAGCAGCAACAGTCCCGCGGCGCTAGCCGCCATCCGCCGTCTGGTCGGCCGCACGCCGCTGATCGAAGTCGAGTGCGCGTTCCGCGGCCGCGTGCATCGCATCTACGGCAAGTTCGAAGCGATGAACTTCACCGGCAGCATCAAGGATCGCATGGCGCTGACGATCCTCGA
>CAZPJE010000204.1:0-6405 GCA_964586725.1 uncultured Steroidobacteraceae bacterium
TCTCGATCGGGACCGCGAACGCGATCGTGCAGTTCCAGGGTACCTACCTCGAACTGCTCGGCGACGCCGAACACTGCCAGATTCCCTCTCTACTGCAGAATCTGCGCCGCAATTTCCCGTCCTACGACGGCTTTTACATGACCTCATTTACTTCGAGCCGACTGGAGGATGATCGGGCTCCACTCGAGAGGGAAGGCATTGAGCTCCAGCCCATCGTCGGTGCGAGCCGGCGCGTTCGTCTGCCAGCAGGAGGCTGGATCGATACGGCGAGCCGTTCGATGTACGCGTTCCACAATGAACGCCCAAGGATGTCGCTGTTCCTGTCGGACCATCCGAAGCCGGAAGCGATCTGGATCCCCGATTACCAGTCGCATGCAAACTCAGTCGTCGATGTCCTCGAACTGCACTACGTCGCTCGGCACCCGGAGCAGGACGCGGCGTTCATCGGCCGGATGATGGGTGGTGCGCCGACGCAGACATCGCGTGACGGAATGTGGTTTCGCACGCCACGCGGCCAGGCACTCGCCGTTCACACCGAACAGGCCGCCCGGACGCGCTGGCCGGAGTTCACCGCACTGCAGGGCAACGAAGCCGCGCATGGACTCGGACTCACGCTTCAGGTGCGTTCGCTCGCGCAGTGCCGCCGTGCGCTGCGCGAGGGCGGCGTACCGCACCGCGTCACCGACAGCGCGCTAGTGGTTCCGCCTTCGCATGCGTCCGGCGTGATCATCGAGTTCACAGAGAGTACCGTCGCCAGATAGCTCCGCTGCCTGCAAGCGGCCGGGCTTCGAATTCAGGCACGGAGCGACTGCGCGACGGCGCTCGCGCCCTTCATCTGTGCGGGCAGCCCTCGCCCCGAGCCCACGAGCACGAGTTCCCGCTCGCCATGGCGCAAGTGCGCGAACAGCCCCGGGCGGCTGCCGGCTAGCACCGGTACGCCAACGCCCAGTGCCGCGTAGATCTCGCGCAGCGGCTCAGGTCGCGGGTGGGTCACATAGACCGACGTGAGTTCAATGCCTCGCACGACTGTGCTCGAAGGATGCGGCGTGACACCCCAATTGATCAGGAACGGTGCAAGGCCCACGTACTCCGGCGAATAGACGTACATGCCCTGCCAGGTCAGCAACTGGCCGTCTGGCGTTCGACGGGAGTTCGTCTCCAGCGTTTCCGAGGCCAGCCCCAGTGCGTCGAGCCGCGCCGCGGCCGCAGCGAGATCGGTGCTGGCAACCGCGAATGTCGGAATGTCGGGCCATTCATCAGCTGCGAGTACAGCACCCAGGTCCTGCAACTCCCTTCGCCCCTTGGCCGGGTTCGGACCGAGCACCTCGAGGTAAACACCTTGCCCCAAGGAGGCCAGCGTGTTGGCAGTGTCCGCGGTCGTGTGGGCACCGCCGGGCGTGAGCTCAACACCGAGCGCGTCGCTGATGGTGCGAGTGCCGGCCGGCAGCGAAGGGACCGTATAGACCAAATGGTCCAGCGGCGGCGTGGGATCAGTCATGGCGTGTTGTTCTCGAACGTGGAGTCACAGCGGGACTTGGACCGCCGAACCCGGATTGACTGTTGTCGAACCTAGTATACGATCGTATAAGTTTTTCCGCCGCCTGCATGCCCGCTGGTGCGCCATGTGGACGACGCGGGACCGTTTGATTCCGGGCTTGCGAGGATGTTCGATGACTGCATCAGCTCGAATCGAGGTGACGCCAGACGTGGCGCTGCTGCCCACCCCGATCTCCATTCGTGCGAGTGGCTTCACCCCCGGTACCCGAGTGAGGATTTCGTCGCATCTGACGGACGAACAGGGTGTCGCGTGGTCCGCTCATGGCGAGTTCGTCGCCGATGCGACCGGTACGATCGATCTGGCGGATGCACCCAGCGAAGCAGGCACGTACTGCGGCACCGACGCGGCAGGCCTGCTCTGGTCCATGCAACCGCCGGAGGGTATCGACCGTCGTTTCCAGATCGAAGCGCGGCATGTGATGCACACCGCGGGCCGCCCGGCTGTTGATCCGCTACAGCCCTTGAAGATTCGGTTCGTCGCAGAGTGCGT
The DNA here is from genome assembly GCA_964586725.1 of uncultured Steroidobacteraceae bacterium. GTDB lineage: Bacteria > Pseudomonadota > Gammaproteobacteria > Steroidobacterales > Steroidobacteraceae > UBA964. Next base: position 2,048 of record CAZPJE010000204.1, read on the forward strand.
CGGTGGGCCGCGCGCTGAAGCGTCGCTGACACTGCGTCGCCTGCTCGACGGAATCGATGTCCTGCCCGTCCGCGACGGACGGCTGCGAGGTCTCGTGTTCAGGCATCGGAACCGTGCGCGAGCTCGGGGTGCCATCATGAGCCTGACCGGATCGGGCGGCGGCGTCGAGACCAGCTACGCGCCGGTGCTGGCCTCATTGGGATATGACGTGCTGAGCCTCGCCTACTTTGCATACGAGGACCTGCCGAAGACGATCGCGTCATTGCCGCTTGAATACTTCGCGGAAGGATTCGAATGGATGCGCCGGGAACTCGGCGCGAAGCGCACCGCCGTGCAAGGCGCGTCACGCGGCGGCGAACTCACCGTTGCGCTCGCCTCCTACCTGCCGCAGTACGTCGATGGCGCGATCGCGATCGTGCCGATGTACGCCTCGAGCGCGGGGTGGGATCCGAACGGGAAAGGCGTGGGCGGCCCGAGCTGGACCTTCGAAGGGCGCGAGATTCCCTGGGCGGAACCGCAGGACCCGGTGTCGCTGGACGACATGCGTCGGCTGGCCGAGCACCTGCCGCTCGGCTACGCGGCAACGCCCTACTACCGCGCAGACCTCGATCGCCCTGAAGTGCGAGCGCAGTGCGCCTTCCCGATCGAGCGGACACACGGTCACCTGCTGATGATTTCAGCTGTGGACGACCAGATGTGGCCGTGCACCTGGGGATCGGATGTAGTCGTGAACCGGCTGCGCGCAAAAGGCCACCGGCACCCGTATCGGCATCTCGCACTGCCGGACACGGGGCACTGGACGCCGCTGCCCAACACCGTTACCAGCTTCACGCAGGCAACCTATCACTCGCTCGGCAAGGTCTTGCTCGCCTGCGGCGGCACGCCGCAAGGCACCGCACGCAGCAGCCGAGCCATGTGGGATGGGATGGTCGCTCACTACGAGGCAGTCTTCGCTTAGGTGCACCGGAGACTCGCCGCCGCGCGGCCCAAGCCCCATAATGGTGCGTCCACGGCCCTGGAGGCACCTTGAACAGCGCAGCGCTTGAATCGCTCGACGAACTGGCACCGGGCCAGCAGGCCCTGATCCGTGCGGGTCTCAAGCTGTTTGCCGAGAAGGGCTTCGCGGCGGCCAGCGTCCGGGACCTTGCCGCCGAGGCGGGTGTGTCGCTGGGCCTCGTGCGTGCACACTTCGGCTCCAAAGACGGTCTGCGACGCGCCGTGGATCGGCACGCGCTGCGCACTGTTCGTGAGCTCTATGACACTGTGCTCGAAACAGAATCTCCGCTATCGCTCGATAGCGCAGTGCGCGTGGCCGTTGCATGGGTCGAGAAGAACCGCAGTGTGATGACCTACGTGCGTACGGCTCTCTTCGAGCGTACGACTGGCAGTCAGGCGCTGTTCGACCAACTGTTTCGCCAGATGCGCCATTTCGTCGATGCTGCAGCAGACCGAGGTGGTCTGCAGCCGGGTGTTGACCGCGACATGGCGGCGATCTACCTGATCTATGATTTTGTCGGCCCTGCGTTGCTCGCGCCGTTCGTCGGCAAGATCTACGACAAGGGCCCATTCCATGCGACCTCAGTAGCGCGCCGCAACGAGTTCTTCAGCCGCCTGTTCACGCGCGGCATCTTCAAGTAGCACCGCCGGAGCCCGCGCCCCCGCCAACGCTGTTACCCGGCTGTATCAGAACTATACGTTCGTATATAGTTGGAGACTCGGGAGCCGTCGCCACGCGCATCGCATGGCGCACCCCTCCTCCAGCGGGGATAGTTACGGATCATGACCGCATATACCATGCGCGCGGCCGTCGTTCATGAGCACGGCCCGATCGACCGCATCGTCTTCGAAACGCAGTTTCCGAAACCCACAGTGCGCCCTGGCTGGGTCGTGCTCCGAGTGCGTGCCACCTCGCTCAATTTTCACGACATCTTCAGTCGTCGCGGCATGCCAGGCATCAAGCTGCCGCTGCCCATCATCATTGGCTCCGACATCGCCGGCGAGATCGCCGAGCTCGGCGAGGGGGTAGACGGCTGGCGGGTTGGCGAGCGCGTCCTCGTCGACCCGATGCCGATCGCCGAGAACGGCTACAAGTTCATCGGCGAGCAGTTCCATGGCGGCCGCGCCGAGTACTGCGAAGTGCACCCCAAGATGCTGCTGCGCTTGCCCGCGGAAGTCAGCTTCGAGGAGGCGGCATCTATCCCCCTCGCCTATGCCACGGCCTACCGCATGATGTACTCGCGCGGCGGCGTGAAAGCCGGTGAGACCGTGCTGGTGCTCGGAGCCAGCGGCGGCGTCGGCACCGCCTGTGTGCTGCTCGCGAAACTCGCGGGTGCCACCGTCATTGCCTGCGCGGGCTCAGATGAAAAGGCAGAGCGTCTGCGCGCCATCGGTGCTGACCATGTCGTCAACTACCGCTCCTCCAACATGCGCGCGGCCGTCTGGGGACTGATCGGCAAGCCGAAGCTGACCGGCACCGGTGGCGCGGATGTGGCGGTGAACTTCACGGGCGGCAAGACCTGGAAGGACACCCTACGCTGCGTGAAGATGGGCGGCCGCATGCTCACCTGCGGTGCCACGGCAGGATTCGACGAAGAGGTCGACGTCCGGTACGTCTGGTCGTTCGAGCAGACGATCATCGGCTCGGATGGCTGGAAGCGGCCGGACATCGATGCACTGATCGCACTCGCGCGCACCCGCAGGCTCGTGCCGATCGTCGAGAAGGTGCTGCCGCTCGATGCGGTGCATGAAGCCGAGCGCCTGCTCGAATCCAGAGAGGCCTTCGGCAAGATCGTCCTCGCTCCCTGATCCGATGGAGGCAAGCCGATGACGACACTGTCGCTCGAGCAGATGAATGGCTACATCGCCGCGTCCCCGTACATCCGCGACTGGGGCATCACGATCACGGCTGCAGACGCCGCGGCGCAGTCGCTGACGATGCAGATGCCTTGGTGCGCTGAGGGCGCCGACGCGGATGGATCCAGGACCTGGCACGGCGGACCCGTTGCAGCATTGCTGGACACTGCGGGCGCGTTCGCCGCGTCCATGGTGGCCGGACGAGACTGCGGCACCGTCTCACTGAACATCGATTACGTCCGTCCTGCCACCGGTGCACTCACGGCCACGGCGCGCGTCCGCAAAGCGGGTCGGACACTCAACAATGTAGAAGTGGATGTCGTGGGCGCAGACGGCAAGCTCTGCGCCGTGGGCCGCGGCGTGTTCTTCGTATCGGGGGCTTAGGAATGTCTGCCCCGAACCTCGCATCAGTGCTGGATCGCGATGGTGCACCGGACGTCACGGCGCTGATCGACCTGTCGGGCGACGCACCGATCGCCTACACCTATGCAGATCTTCGCCGGATGTCGACTGCCGTCGCGGGCGCGCTGCGCCGTCGCGGTTTGGGCGACGGTGCACGACTCGGCATGCTGTGCTCCAACACCGCGCGCTTCTACGCAGCCTACTTTGGTGGCCTGCGTGCCGGCTGTACCGTCGTGCCCTACAACCCTCGCGCGGGCGCCGAGGCCATCGCGCACGTCTGCGCCGATGCGGCGCTCGACCTGCTCATCGTGGATGGGGACACGCCGCTGGGCGTACCCGCGAACCTCCCCGTGGTCGCAACCGGGAGCGCCGAATTCGATCGATGGCTGGCCGGAGATCCGGATGCCGAGGCGGCGCCAGCCGGAAGCGCCCCCGCCATCGTGCTGTATACGTCCGGATCCACCGGGAGGCCGAAGGGCGTGATGCTGTCTCACGCGAGCCAGCTCGCGATCGTGGATGGACTCGCGCAACCCGGGGTTCGGGCGTTCCTCGCGACGGGCCCGTGTATCGTCGCAGCACCCCTGTTCCATATGAACGGGCTCGTGTTCTCGGAGCTGGCATTCGCCGTGGGCGCCTGCATCGTATTGCTGCGCCGGTTCGAGGCAAAGCCGTTCATCGAGGCGCTCGATCGGTATCGAGTGTCCGTGCTGAGCGGCGTACCGACCATGGTCGCGCTCGTCGCCAAGGAGCGCGAAGCGCTTGCCTGTGCGGACCTTTCCTGCGTGCAACTCGTGATGATCGGCTCGGCCCCGGTATCCGACACCATCGTCGCGCAGACGAAGGCGATTTTCTCGCACGCCGCGATCATCAACAGCTACGGCACGACTGAGATCGGTGCCGGCATGCTCGGAGCACACCCGCAAGGCCTGCCTCGCCCGCCGCTGTCGATTGGCCACCCGGCGCCGCATTCGGAATTCCGGTTGGTCGGCGGCAGTTCAACGGATGAAGGCGTGCTCGAGGTGCGCAGCCCGGCGACCATGAGCGGCTACCTGAACCTCCCGGACGTGACCGCCGCCAAGATGCGCGATGGCTGGATCAACACC
>CAZPJE010000205.1:0-4108 GCA_964586725.1 uncultured Steroidobacteraceae bacterium
CGGCACAGTTCGACGGCGTCGACCATCAGCTCGAGATCCGACCCTTCCCTGTAGGTTGCCGGATCGATGCGCACGGGCACAGTCGGGTCGACACTCTGCAGCGTGATGCTACCGCGACTCGCGGGCTGCATGACGCAGGGCACGAGCGTGAAGCAGTTTTCTGGCGGCGCGCCGACCGACGGGATCACGAAGGGCACGGTCACGCACATGATCAGCGTGTCTGGCACCGCCGCAGCACGACCGAGCCGCGCAAACAGCATGCCCTCGCCGTGGTTGTAGGCGGAGAGCGGCACGCTGCGCGGCGCCTGATAGGCAACGCCACCCACGAGCGGATGATCGTGCAGATTGCGGCCGACCTCCGGGACGTCCGCCACGACGGCGATACCCAGCGCGCGCAGCTGCGCCGCCGGCCCGATGCCGGAGAGCAGCAGCAGACGTGGGGTGTCGATGGCCCCCGCCGCCATGATGACGCCGCGCCGCGCGTGCAGGGTCTGCGTCTTGCCCGCCTTTGCGACCGTGACGCCCGTGCAGCGGCCACGCCGGGTGCGCACGCCGAGCACGCGCGCGCCGGTGACCACTTCGAGATTGGGGCGTGAGCGCACGGGTTCTAGATATGCGCGCGCCACATGCGCGCGCCGGCCGGCACGATCGATCGTGAACTGATTCCACGCGGCCTCACCGGCGTGTTCGCCGTTGAAGTCATCGGTCCACGCGAACCCTGCGGCGCTCGCGCCGTCGAGGAACGCGCGACCGACTTCGCTCGCGCGCGCCGGGTCCACCGACAACACGTCGAGGGGGCCGTCGCCACCACGCCAGGCATTGGCGCCACCGGACCAGCGCTCACTGCGGCGGTGGTAAGGCAACAGCGTGGCGGCATTCCAGCCGGTCGCGCCAAGCTGCTCCCAGGCGTCGTAACCCGCGGGGTGGCCGCGTTGATGGCCCATCGCATTGATCAGAGTCGAGCCGCCGACGCCGCGCCCGCGCGGGCACGGCATCGCGCGACCGGCGAGTTCCTGCTGCGGCGTCGTGGTGTAACCCCAGTCGTAGCGCCCGCCCTGCAGGCTCGGCCAGGCGGCCACCGAATCGACCGCAGGGTCGTCGGGCCACTCGCCCGCCTCGAGCAACACGACGCGGATGGCGGGATCCGCACTGAGGCGATGCGCCAGCACGCAACCCGCCGTGCCGCCGCCCACGATCAGGAAATCGGCGTCGCGCGCCGGCTCAGCGCGTGACACCCGCGGTGCTGCGAGCGCCAGCGTGGTCCCGAGGGCTGCACCATTCAGTTCGCGTCGCGTGAAAGTTCGCGTCGGCATGTCGTGTCAGGACTGCATACCCTTGATGGCCAGGTACTCATCATAGGTGCCGCGATAATCGTCGATGCTGCCATCCGGCCGCAGTTCCATGATCCGGTTCGCGAGGCCGCTGACGAACTCACGGTCGTGCGACACGAACACGAGCGTGCCGGGATACTTCTCGAGTCCGATCTGCAGCGACTCGATCGTTTCCATGTCCATGTGGTTGGTCGGTTCGTCCATCAGCATGACATTGGGTCGCGTCAGGATCAGCTTGCCGTACATCATGCGGTTCTTCTCGCCGCCCGACAGCACCGTGACCGGCTTCTTGGTCTCGTCGCCCGAGAACAGCAGGCGCCCGAGCGTCGCGCGCACGATCATCTCGTCATCGGCCTTGCCGGACCATTGCGACATCCAGGTCAGCAGGTCGACGCGTTCGGCGAACTCGGCCTGCGGGTCCTGTGGCATATAGCCCGGTTGCGCGTTCTCGACCCAGGTGATGCGCCCTGCCGTCGGCTGCAGCTCGCCCGCCAGCACGCGCATCAGGGTCGTCTTGCCGATACCGTTCGGCCCGATGACGGCGACGCGCTGGCCCGCTTCGATCGTGAAGTTCAGCTTCTTGAAGATGTCGTGATCCGTGCCCGGGTAACGGAACGTCAGGCCCTCGACCGTCACCGCAGAGCGATGCAGCTTCACCTTCTGTTCGAAGCGGATGTACGGATTCTGCCGCGACGTCGGGCGGATCTCCTCGATCTTGATCTTCTCGATCTGCCGCTTGCGGGAAGTCGCCTGGCGCGCCTTCGATGCGTTCGCGGAGAAGCGCCGCACGAACTCCTGCAGGTCGGAGATCTGCGCCTTCGCCTTGGCGTTTGCCGCCTCGACGCGCTGGCGCGCCTGCACGGATGCCAGCATGAAGTCGTCGTAGTTGCCCGGGTAGATCTTCAGCTGCTGGTAGTCGAGGTCCGCGATGTGCGTGCAGACCTGGTTCAGGAAATGCCGATCGTGACTGATGATGATCATCGTCGCGTCGTAGTCGTTGAGCGTGCGCTCGAGCCAGCCGATCGAGTGGATGTCGAGGTTGTTGGTCGGCTCGTCGAGCAGCAGCACGTCGGGCTTCGAGAACAGCGCCTGCGCGAGCAGCACGCGCAGCTTGAGGCCGGGCGGCAGCTCGCGCATCGTCAGGTTGTGGCTGGATTCCTCTATGCCGGCATCGATGAGAATCGCGCCGGCGCGCGCCTCAGCCGTGTAGCCGTCGTACTCGGCGACCCGCGCCTCGAGCTCCGCCGCCTTCATGTAGTCGGCATCCGTGGCGTCGGGATCGGCGTAGATCCGGTCGCGTTCGGTCATGGCCCGCCACATCTCGACATGGCCTTGCATGACGACATCGAGCACGCGCTGGTCTTCGTAGCCGAACTGGTTCTGGTTCAGCTTGCCGAGGCGCAGGCCGGGCTGCAGAACGACCTCGCCGGAGCTGGGTTCCAGTTCGTCGCCGAGGATCTTCATCAGCGTGGATTTGCCACAGCCGTTGGCGCCGATCAGGCCATAGCGGTTACCGTCGGTGAACTTGACCGTGACCGCCTCGAACAGCGGCTTGGCTTCGAACTGGATGCTGAGGTTCTGGGTGATAAGCATGGCGGCGCAACGGTACACGGAAGCAGGGCCGAACGCACCCCGCGGCGGTGCACCGTATGATCCCATTGGCTGCAGGAGACTGCCATGACCGAGATGCGCATCGAGCGGGACACATTCGGTGAAATCGCCGTACCGGCTGACCGCCTGTGGGGGGCGCAGACGCAGCGCTCGCTGCGGTTCTTCGCGATCTCCACCGAGACCATGCCGCCGGAACTGCTGCAGGCGCTGGCGCTCGTAAAGCAGGTCTGCGCCGAGGTCAACGGCGCGCTTGGGCTGCTGGGGCCGGCGCAGTCACAGGCCATCGCGGCGGCGGCCGCGGAGATCCTGGCCGGCCGGCATCCGCAGGAATTCCCGCTGTCGGTCTGGCAGACCGGCTCCGGCACGCAGACGAACATGAACCTGAACGAGGTCATCGCCAACCGCGCCAGCGAACTGCTCGGCGGCCAGCGCGGGCAGCAGCGGCTGATCCACCCCAACGACCAGGTCAACCTCGGGCAATCGTCGAACGATGTGTTTCCGACCGCAATGCACATCGCGGCGGCGCTCGGCCTGGCGCAGCGCCTGACGCCCGCGATCGAACTGCTGCGCGACACACTCGCCGCGAAGGCACTCGAGTTCGAGCACCTGATCAAGATCGGGCGCACGCATCTGCAGGATGCGACACCGCTGACGCTCGGCCAGGAGTTCTCCGGCTACGCGCAACAGCTGACGCAAGGGCTGCGGCATGTGCAAGCCGCCCTGCCGCACCTGTGCGAGCTCGCGCTCGGCGGCACGGCCGTGGGCACCGGCCTCAACACCCACCCCCAGTTCGGACGACTGACGGCGGCACGTCTTGCCGAGGCGACCGGGCTGCCCTTCGTGCCCGCCAGCAACCGGTTCGAGGTGATGGCCGCGGCCGATGCGCTGGTCCACGCGCATGGCGCGCTGAAAACCCTGGCCGCCAGCCTGATGAAAATCGCCAACGACATCCGCTGGCTCGCGAGCGGACCGCGCTCAGGGCTCGGGGAACTGCAGCTGCCGGAGAACGAACCTGGCTCGTCGATCATGCCGGGCAAGGTCAACCCAACGCAGGCCGAAGCGCTGACGATGATCTGCTGCCAGGTGTTCGGCAACGACGTGGCCATCAACATCGGCGGGGCCAGCGGTCACTTCGAGCTGAACGTGTTCCGGCCAATGATCGCCCA